>NZ_JBMRGR010000002.1:0-317914 GCF_049384045.1 Enterococcus diestrammenae | reverse complement strand
ACTTGCATGTATTAGGCACGCCGCCAGCGTTCGTCCTGAGCCAGGATCAAACTCTCATAAAAAGTGTTTGAAATGATCCGAAAATCATTTAAGCTCATTAATTGTTTGCTAGCTTTTGCTTGCAATGTTTTGTTATCTCAATCGAAATTGAGATGCCCTACACATTGGTTCGTTTTTGCTTTTTGTTCAGTTTTCAAAGGTCTAATTTTGTTAGCGGCTCGTTCGCCGTCAACTTTTAAATCATATCATGTCGCTTTTCAAAAGTCAAACATTTTTTAAAAGTTTTTTTCGAAGTGAAAATCACTTTTTCAATAAATGTCGTTTTCTTAATCAGCAACTTCGTTAGTTTAACAAGGATTTCTGCAACTGTCAACAACTTTTTTGAAATGTTTTTCAAGTTGTTTTCTGTTGTGTTTTCCTCGCGTCAACGTTGACTAATTTAACACTTCCAAGAAACAGTGTCAAGCAGAAAAGTAAAAGAAAGCCTATTTTTGGCCTTATTTGCTGTTAAATCATCAAAGTCCATAAAAAAAGCCGAATTACTCCGGCTTACATGTCCCGTGTTAAAAAGCGAATTTGTTGATTTTCATCTCGGTAAATCAATGTTTCTTCTTTCAAATAATGAAATTCAAGTTTTTCTTTTGCCGGATCGGTAATCATCGTTTCATATCCTTCAAAAATATCCCGAATATATTGCTTGTAGGCTTGTTTTTTTCGTTGTCTTTTTTTCATAGTGCACCTTCCTCGTTGGTAATCATATCAATTGTCCTAGCTATTGACAAGTGGTTTATCTAGATTCTTATTTTTAGAATACCAGAAAAACAACTAGTTTCAAAAAAAGTAGTAAACAAAAAAAGAGATGTCCATCGAAGGATCATCTCTTCTGACTAAAATCTTTATTTTGGCGCTACATAAGTGACTTGGTTAGTGCGAGCAATGCTATTCGGGATTACCCGATAAGAAACCGTTGTCGGACCTACGACATTCCCTTCTGAAACGAGAATACCTTCTAGACCGACCGCTTCGACAAAGGCCACGTGTCCATATTGCTTACTCGAACTAGCTACTCCTGGATGAAAACTCACCGCATAACCAACAGTCGGTATCTGAGTGGTGCGATAACCTAAGCTAGCCCCTCGTTGCCCCCATTCGCCACCATTCCCCATGAAGTCATCAACGGTCCCGCCTAATTGGGCGATACGATTGTAGACATACCAGGTACATTGACCCACCGGATACGAGCCACTGTGATTATAGTCCACACCATTATAATCCGGGAAAATCATTTTTTCAGCGTAAGAATTTGGGATGGCATCGCGTCCGGTGATGATCACCCCCGCGTCGGCCACCCGCGGCTCATCGTATTGCGTCAAGTGATAAGTGGCAATCAGTGAGTTTAATTTATTGTTATAAGAAGTATCGGTGGCATAACGTCCGGTCAAGAAGGCCGTCGCCTGTAGATAGTTTTTGGCTTCTGAGCGCCACACTCCCTGATAGAAGTTCTGGTTGTAGCCAGTTCCTCCTCGAATCAAGGAGACATAATCCGTCAAAGACGCTCGGAAATTCGGATAATTACGAAAAGCCGCGGTAATCTGATAAAGATTGCCGGTTCCGTCATCTTCCATTGTTTTCATGGAAACGGAATTACCATTATACAACCCTTTAATCCCAAAAAGGTTATAATAAGGCGCTTTGGAAAGTAAACTCCCACCCGAACCAGTTTCCAATATGGCTTGAGCAATCATCACCGAGGGATACACACCGTATTGCAACCCCAATTCCCGTGCATCTTCAGCAATACTAGCAATAAAACTTTCCGTCACAGGATTCTTACGAAAATCAATGGAAGCACCGTAGCTGGCAAGCAATTCTTCACCGATTAGGGTCAAGCTTTGATCCGCAAGAACATGTTGAGCAAAACTAGGATTTGCGTGTTGCTCAGAGCTCTCAATCATTTTTTCAGGGAGCATCCCCTCTTCAGACGAAGCAAGGCGAACTTTGCCATTTTCATCTTTGCTATAGCCCTGTAAAGTGTAGATTCGAACACCGGGAAGCGAATCTTCCTGGGCACCCTTTTCTTCTAAAGTCGTTTTTGTTTTATTTACGGAAGGAATCACAACATTTTGATTTTGGAGGGGTTCATCCGCCATCAAGTATTTGCCTTCTGCTAAATACATGGCTACCTTGGTTGGTTGCCCTTGATTTTCCCAAAAAAGAAGATCCCCAGGCTGCAATTGGTCTAAAGAAACTCTCTCACCAACCTGCGCCATTTCGTCGTAGTCCTCCCCAAGATTAACATCTAAAACAGAAGAATAGAGATACTGCAGAAGGCTGCGATTACTAAAACTTTCCGGTAATGACCGCTCATTAGATAACGTAGCTGCTTTGTCAAAGGGTTGGCTTAACGTCTTCAACCCTTGAGCAATCAAAGCCGCCTGACGCTGATCTGAAAAACTTGATAATAAAGGCAACTCAAAACCATTTAAGTCAGAACTCGTTAGACTATCAACCGCAAAATTCGTATCGATTTCATTTGTTGAATCGTCACCGGAATTGGTTTCAACCACAGTTGTCGTTGACTCTTCTGATTGAGTCTCATCAGTAGAATCAGTAACTCCAGCATCAACTACTTGTTGATCGCCATCTGATTTTTTTACAGATTGCTCCTTCTCTGACTTGTTAGAAGTCGGTTTGTCAGTTTCTGGTTCTTTTATAACTGGTTTTTCTGGTTTCGTTTCTTTCGGTGTTTCCACGACTGGAACATCCGGTTTAGGTGTTTCCGGGTTTTCCGGTTTAGGCTTTTCAGGCTTGGGCGTTTCCGGTTTAGGTGCCTCGGTTTTCACCAAACCAGCGATAGCGCTTTGAAGTTGGTTCAAAGAAGCTGTTAGGGATTCCGTCACAGCATCTGGATCATTTAACAATTGCTGAGCCGCCACCAAAGCGGCAGCTAACACACTGTAACTTGCTGCAGTATAATCCGTTTCGACTAACCCTGCTGCAGTCGCAACCAACGCCTGCAATGGTCCTTTATCTCCCCGAAGCACTAATTTTGCCAATAAATTCGTAATTTCGGCTATGCAGTTTGCGACCTCCTCATCACTTACCTCTTCAGACGCCAATAACTGTTGGCCCCGAGCCAACAATTGATTTGCCGTGGTGATAGGCAGTGAAGTCGAGGTATACAGACTACTGTTGGCCAACACTTGAGTTAGTTCCCTAATTTTATTCTGTAAAATTGTCTTGTCAACTGCAGGTGGTACTTCCGCGACTGGTGGTTCAACTGATGGCGCTTCAGTGTCACCAGCCTGCTGATCCTCCATAGTTTGTGGAGGTTCGCCTTTTTCAACAACTCCCGTTTCTTCTTGTGCTTCACCAAGCTTCATGCTAGCTTCAGCATCCCCCGTTTCAGTCCCTTCTCCCACACTTGCAAAGGCTGAAGTCCCTTGTGAGAACAAGATAACCAACACACTAAAGCTGCTCAATACTCGACGTAGAACGAAACTATTTCTTTTTTTCATTTTTTCCCCTCCTTACCACAACTCCTTTTTTAATATACATTTCTATTCTACCATAATGCTTCAACATTCTTGAACAATATGACGTTTTTTGAAAACATCATTTTTGAAAAATTTTTTTCTTACTTATGTGCCAAAAGACTAAATAACAATTTGATAGGCGACCCGTTCGCCATCACGTATCGGAAAGTAAACCCGTCCGCGATAAGTAAAGCCTGCATCTTCTATCACCCGAATCATCCGCTGATTTTTCGGATACGTATCAATGCGTAAATCTTGAAAACCTAATTCTTTTCCAATAGTAACCAAAGCTGGTAAAAACTGTTTTCCGATACCTTTCCCGCCACAATCTTTTGCGACTGCCAAACGATGAATGGACAAATAAGGCTCTGATCCTTGCCACTGTCCTTCTTGAATGGCAGTATACACTGGATCGACTCCTGGTATGAGACAAGCCGTTGCTACCAAGTCACCGGCAATGTCGGCAACATAGCACACTCCTTGTTTAATACTGTTCAATAGACTCCCTTCATCAGGACCATAGCCATTTTGCCATTGGGGAGAGCCCGCTTCCTTCAATACTTGTCGGGCACCTTCGATTATCGTCATCACTTGTGGTAGCTCGGCAATCGTTGCCTGTCTGATTATCATCAATATCACTCCTATCTTTTGTTAAAAAGCTGAGAAAACTCCAGCTCTTAAAAAACGTCTCACAACTGCCCCTTGGTGTTCTTCTCATGAGTTGGTTGGCTAGTGAGACTTGGTGCTTCTTACTTGGTCCAACGATCTATTACGGGGCAACTGAGTAAAAAAGCTAGTTGGTCAAATTGCTCCAACTAGCTAACACTTAATCCACTGTCTTTAATTTTCCTTGAAAATCAGCAATTGTGGTATACCCTTTTGCTTCCATAATCGTTTCTAATTCCTGACAAATTCGTTGGAAAATATCTGGACCTTCTTTTTGGAGTTGGGTACCGATCTGAAGCATCGTCGCACCGCAGAGCAAGTGTTCATACGCATCTTGACCAGTAAGGATCCCCCCAGTCCCGATTACTTTAATTTCAGGTTTTAAGCGGGTATAAAAGGCCCGGACATTCGCTAAGGCTGTTGGTTTCACATACTCGCCACCGATACCACCGAAACCTTCTTTCGGCCGTATCACCACCGTATCCGTCTGAGGATCAACATACAGACCGTTTCCGATACTGTTGATGCAATTCACATAAGCTAGAGGAAATTGGTTAAGGATGGCTGCCATTTGGTCAAAGTGTGCCATATCAAAATAAGGTGGGAGTTTCACCCCTAATGGTTTAGTAAAAAATTGGAAGACTTTTGTCAAAATTTCTTCAGTCAAAGGAAAATCATAGGCCACTTGCGGCTTTCCTGGTACATTGGGACAGGAGAGATTTAGTTCGGTAATCCCGGTAAACTCACTGTGCTGAATCTTTGCCAATAATGCTAAGTTTTCTTCGACACTGGTTCCTGCCACCGAGAAAAATAAGGGTGCTGGTTCTTTTGCTTGATAAGCCAACGCATAATCTAGGTAATAATCCACTCCTAGATTTGGTAAGCCCATCGAATTGATACTTCCTAAAGGAACATCTGCATAACGAGGTTCAGGATTCCCCGCCCGTTCAGCCAATGTGGCACTTTTGGTGATAAACGCCCCAGCTTGCGAAGCGGCCAATTCGTCTAATTCAGAAACGGTCATACAGTGAACCCCCGAAGCGTTCATCAAGGGATTGTCATAGGTGTAATCTAAAAATGTTGTCTGCAGCACAGTAAAAAGCCCCTTTCCATCATTCTGCTTGTAGAATAGCTTTTTTCCGAATAAAAATCAAGCGAATCCGAACAATTTATTTATTAATACATTTTATTGTTCACTCTTTTACTTGATTACTGTAAATACAACAATAGAGTTTCCAACACCTGCAAACAAGTGTCGAAAACTCTACTAAATTAGAACGCTTCACTTCTTAACGAATCCCCAAGGCAATCCGAGCATAACGACTCATTTTGTCGGTCGTCCATGCGGGGTACCACACTAATTTGACATCGCTTGTAGTGACTTCGGGAATTTCTTTAAGTGCTTGATGAATTTGATCTGTCAAAATATCCGCTAAAGGACAACCCATCGTCGTCAAAGTCATTTTGATGACTGTATTGCCAGTTTCCCCATCAAATTCTACTTCATATACTAAACCCAAGTTGACGATATCGATACCTAATTCTGGATCGATAACCGTTTCCAAGGCAGTCAGGATCCGCTCTTTGATTTCTTCGATTTCTTGTTCAGTCCGTGCTTCACTCATGAACCAATACCTCCTCGTTGATTGGCACCTGCTAACAACTAGTCAGGGACCGATACTTCTTTCCAAATGATACCCTCTTTGGCGTCTTTTGTAAATGAGATTTTACTGAACCTTAAGGAAGGGAAAAGGCTCTTTTTTCGCAGCTTACTTTTTCCGTTTCCGGGGTTTCATTTCAGGAAAGACCCCTGTGGCTTTGAAAGTTCGCTGCTCATCTTCCGTCGCAAAACGCCCCAAGATCGATTGTGTCGGTAAGATATTGACGAAAGCTTGTTCATCCGCTTCTAGGATGGCTTGTTCCAAATCATATAGTTCGTAACGAGTAATCACCATCATAATGGTTTTGCTTTCCACACCAGAGTAGGCACCAACGGAAGGCAATAAAGTCATCCCGCGAAAAACCCGCTCAGAAATACTACGTCCCACTTCGTCAGGTTTGGTAGTGATAATCATCGCTGTCAGTTTTTGATGACTAGTATGGATAATATCTACCACATAACTCATCATATAAATCGAAATAATCGTATACAACGCGCTTTCCCAACTAAAGATAAACCCAGCAAATAAAACAATCGTTCCATTTAAGATAAACATGAAATTGCCCACCGTTTTTCCGGTAGTCTTTGAAAGGACCAAGGATAATATATCCATGCCCCCAGTGGTAAAACCTAATTTCAATGCTAAGCCAGCTCCGATGCCAATAAATAAGCCACCCATCAAAGCATTCATCAAAATATTTTCTGTCAGTTCACCATGAGGGAAAAACATCGTCACCAAAGAAATAGTCACCACGTTTAAAAAACTCCAAAAAGTTGCTTCTTTGCCTAACTTCCAAAACCCAATAATGAAGATGGGAATATTCAAAATAAAAATAAATAAACCGGTATTCAGTTGGATACCAAAATTGTTCAACCCGATGGCGACGATGATCTGGGCCACGCCGTTCATCCCTGCGGAAAGGACTTTCGCAGGAATTAGAAAATAGTTTAGTGCAATCGCCGAGGTCAATCCACAAACGATTAGGACACCAATCCGTTTTAGGATCTCCGTATTTTTATCATTGGCCGTTAAGCGGCTCATAATTATCGCTCCTTTTTTCAGTTGACGTGTTCAAGCAGCATCACTGCCCAGCCTTGAATACGGAATCAATCTTTTTTCACAGAACAAAAACAACTTTTTTCAAAACCCAACCTGATGCTGCTTCAGTTGTTTGCCGCCACTTCTTTTGATAAGATAAATTAGTCAAGACAAAACCAGTGATAGTTTCCAGATTGGAAATTATCAAATAACCAGAAGAGGAGGCCAATGATGGCAAAAGAAGCAAGCTTTGATATCGTCTCTAGCATCAATTTTGAAGAGGTTAAAAACGCCATTCAAATGACAACCAAGGAACTAGGCAATCGGTTCGATTTTAAAAACTCCACCGTAGAGATTACCATGGAGGACCACAAATTAACAGTTGTTGGGGATGATGATTTTAAACTGGAACAGATTAAAGATGTCTTGATGGGAAAACTCATCAAACGTGGTGTCCCAGTGAAAAACATTCACTTTGCTACCAGCGAAAATGCACTTGGTGGCAAGGCACGGCAAACGGCTGAATTAATCAGCGGCATCGATAAAGAAAACGCCAAAAAGATTACCACTGCCATTAAAAATGCCAAACTAAAGGTAAAAGCCCAAATTCAAGACGATCAAATTCGCGTCACCGGTAAAAGCCGGGATGACCTTCAAGAAGTCATCGCTTTATTACGAAAAATGGCGTTACCCATCGAATTGCAATTCACCAATTACCGTTAAGGAAAGCACCCGACTCTCTTGGAGTTGGGTGCTTTTTTCAAAGCTCCTTTGGCTTCTCGCTAAGCTTAACGAGAAGCAATCTCTAACAGGCGCATCGTCGTATCGGTCTCTTGATCAAAAACGAACAGCTCTTGCTTGAAGAAGCTACCACCTGAAGCTTTTTGATGGCCACCGCCGTTAAAGTAGCGCTTGGCAATACGCGATAAATCGACATCATCTTTCACCGCTCGCAAGGATACACCCTCACCTACGATAACTAAGCTAAAGTCCACCACTTCATCTGTCGCTGGGTTAACCAACTGCGCCATCGCATTGCCGAGGGAAGATTGGTATTGTTCACCAAAAGTATAGGCAAAATGAAGCCCCGCCAAAGTGCCAAAACGGGCATGTTTAAGTTTTCCTTTGATATAATCGGCTTCTTTTTCTTGCATCGCCGTGATGATATCTTGGTATTGCTCTAAATACGTCAAACCATTTGCCATCACTGCTTCCATCAGTTGAACCCGCTTGTCAAAGCTAAAGAAATAAAACAGATTGTTAAAATCCTTGGCTTCTTCTTTATAGGCAGCTACTGGATTGGCTTGCCAATCCCAGCAATCATAACAACGAATGCAATCCGCAACGTTTGCTAACTGTCCCCATTGTTGGTCATCAAACAACTCAGTGGGCATTTTACCGACGATTTCTTTGAAAAGCACTGTGGTGCCAGCATGTTTCAAGCCGGTGGTTTCGTCTTGGACAATCACACGGCTGTTGTCAGGAAAAGCCGCATTGATAGCGATAGAAGAAATATGATGATCAAAAATGCGCCATTCAATCGCTTTTTCTTTGCAATACGCCGCAAGCTTTTCCACCACTTCTTCACTCGGGCAGATATCGGTGATAAATAAGTGGGTAATCGGTTCTTCATTTTCCGCAATAAAAGCGAGGACATTGGGATCAATTGTCCCTTCATTGCCTGGTTCGCAATACGTCACTCCCAGATACTCGGCCTCCGCAAACTCAGGAAATTTGCTTAAGACCGCAGGAAGTAACAAAGCTGATCCCACACCGTCTAAATCCGTATGGGAAAATCGTTTAATCAATGGTTTTTTTGTCATGTTCAGCGCTCACTTTCTATGGAGGGACGATCAAAAACTTACTCAGACTTTCATCGTCCACAAACATGTTTATTCTACCTGTTTCTAGTCTGGGGAGCAAACATTTCGTATAAATTTAAACAATGTAAGACAAGTAAGCACGGCTATGCCTACACACAAAGGAGGCCTTCTTGTGGTATCCCTTAAAAACCGCTACAATAAAAGAAAAAAACTTGGAGGCAGAACATGGCTTTCTTTTTTCAAAAATCCCAACCAGCGAAGCAAATAAGCGAATATCTTCCCGCATTAATTGCTTATTTGACCGCTCATGAAGGGCAAACTATTCCACTGGCTAGCCTCAATCAGTTAGCCCGTCAAAAAGATTGTTGGAACTTTGCCTACTATGGGACCCTCGGCTTTCAATCGGAAAAGCTAACACCGACTTTTACAGCTGAAGTCAATCAAAAGGTCACCTCTAAACTAAAAAATATTTCTGAAAAACAATGGGAAGCGGAATTTTCTGCCAGAAAACCACAAAAATCGTTACTAAATGAGCTGATCAGCTCCAAAGAACGCTATTTTAACTTATATATCAAACCGACTGGATTATTTTTAGCACAAACCGAAGCTACTACTTGTTTACCAGAGACTGAAGTCTATAAAAAAGACAAGCAAACAGGCGCCTTTGTCCTGCAGACATTGAAAGATTTTCTTTATGCAGCTTACCGCTTGGACTTAGCACGACAGCCCCAACTGGAAGAAAGCAATCGCCCCCTTAACCAGCTGGTACCTCCTTCACTGCTTTGGCAGGTGGCAAGCTTTGTGCATCGAATCCCCCTTGGCTCCATCAACTCGCTAGATATCCAGTATAGCTTCACCTGGCTCTTGCAATATGCCAGTACCATCACTGCCACAAGCACCCTTTATGCTTCTTATAGCAGCGAGGTCTTACCGCCAGAAATTCTAACACAAACAGCAAGCATCATGGAAACGCTCGTCAGCCAGTTAACAACCGTCGACGTCACCGATCTTAGTGGTGCTGGGGATTCTCTGGCTATCTCACAACAACTATTGGAGCAAATCCCGCTGCTCTATCAAGAAGCCAATGACAAGATGGCCCAACTAGATCAACGTCTATCCCAAGAGCAAAAGGATACGCTTCTCGATGATTCAAAATAACTACTTCCGACAACAGCCGATATTAACATTAGGCATAGCAAGAGCACGGACTATCCAATCAAAAAATGGGATAGTCCCGCTTTTAGTAATTGATAACTCCCCACAATACTTTAAGCTTCGCAGTTTCTTTCTTGAAAAGGCACAGAATAAGGTAAATTTCATGAAGTCGATTGGGGAGGACCGTAGCGCAAAGAGGCATGGATTGCGCTACCTGGACCACGTCCTCTAAATTCAAATGTACCAGACCAAGGGAGCGGTGTGTCTGCTCAGACAATTCGTCTAAATTGAGATCGTTAAGCTAGACCAACCAAAAAGTGGGGTTGGCGATAGCGGTTTTAGTTTCCGTCATCCCAATTACATGGAGCTAAAAATAAACCTTTAAACCATGATAAAAAGCTTCCAACAAAGCTACGATTTCATTCGTAACTTTATTGGAAGCTTTTCTTCAAATTATTTTGCGTTCATTTCAGCGATTTTGACGATGACATCCGTCGCTTTTTCCATTGCTTGTAAAGAAACAAATTCAAAGCGTCCGTGCATATTTTCGCCACCAGCAAAGATATTCGGTGTTGGCAAACCCATTTGGGATAATTTAGAACCATCTGTCCCGCCACGAACGGGTTCAATCACCGGTTCAATCCCTAAGGCGGTCATGGCATCTTTTGCCAACTCAACAATTGACATATCTTTTTCGATAATTTCTCGCATGTTGTAGTATTGATCGTATTGTTCCACATGCACCCGTGGATGGTCAAACTGCGCATTTAACTGGTCTGCCACCGCTTGAATTTGGCGTTTGCGATCTTCAAATTTTTGGCGGTCATGGTCGCGAATAATATAGCTCATTTTCGCTTCTTCTGGAGAACCAGAAATCGCCATCAAATGGAAGAATCCTTCTGCACCTTCTGTTTTTTCAGGAACTTCTGCTGCAGGCAACGCATTTTGAAAATCAATGGCCAATTGAATAGCATTAATCATGGTATTTTTCGCCGTTCCTGGGTGAACATTTTTCCCTTCAATGGTAATCTCTGCTTGAGCAGCGTTGAAGGTTTCAAATTGTAATTCTCCCACGGGACCGCCATCCATAGTATATGCAAAATCGGCACCAAACTGAGGAACGTCGAATTTGTCTGCTCCTACTCCGATTTCTTCGTCCGGGCCAAACGCAACTTTGATCGTGCCATGTTTAATATCAGGATTTTTGATCAAGATTTCCATGGCCGTCATGATTTCAGCAATCCCTGACTTATCATCAGCCCCTAATAATGTCGATCCGTCTGTTGTAATCAAGGTTTGACCAGCATAGTTTTTCAGATTTGGGAAATCAGTCGTATTTAAAGTATATTTGCCTTCTGAATCCAAGTTAATCGTGGATTGGCCGTCATAATTTTCAATGATTTGGGGATTGACATTGACCGCATTGAAATCAGCCGTATCCATATGAGCAATGAAACCAATGGTGCGGACAGCTTTAGTGGTGTTGCTAGGTAAAGTCCCAATGACAAAGCCATTTTTTTCATTATAAATCACATCTTGCAAACCCAACTCGATCATTTCTTTTTCCAACTCATGGGCAAAAGCAATCTGAGTGGCAGTTGATGGTGTGGTGGTGCTTTCATGGTCAGAACGCGTTTCTGTTTTCACGTATTTCAAAAAACGGGGTAATAAATTTTCGTACATTTTTAGTCCTCCTAGTCAAACTAACTTTTTTTATAAAACAATCCGTGTCAAATAAATAGGGCACGAGTAGTCACTTGGGAATCAACGGTATTGGAAAGGATTCGTATTGGTGACAGAGGGGATAAAGGTGACCTCCCATCCCAGCTCTTCTTTCCAAGCTTCCATCTTTTCAACAAAGCGGGTAATACACACACGTTCAATGTTATGCCCTGGATCGATAACCGTCAAGCCATGCGCTTGCATATCGTGAGCAGTATGATAATAAACATCGCCTGTTAAATAAACATCCGCTTGATTTTTGAGGGCATCTTGATAAAAATTACCCCCACTACCACCACAGATGGCAATACGCTGAACCATGTTCTTCGCCCCTACCGCTGGTTGGACAAGACGAAGCCCATCTAACTCAAAGACTGCTTTAACCAGCTGACAAAAATCCTCGATAGCCATCGGTTCTGATAAGTTCCCGACACGCCCAATACCATAAGTAATGGGGGAATTATCTAGGGAAAAAAGATCAAAAGCCGGTTCTTCATATGGATGGGCAGCAAACATCGCTTGTAATACTTGTTCTTGGCGCCTTTCCGGAAATAATACTTCGATGCGGGTCTCAGAGACGATGGTTGCTTGTTCCAACTTGCCGATTGCCGGTTTAGCTTTCCCATTGGGTGTGAAACGTCCTTGGCCATTACTAGAAAACGAGGTATGATGATAGTTCCCTTGTTCACCAGCACCGGCCTCTCCCAAAGCCTGCCGCATCCTTTCAGCATCTGCTTCAGGCACGTAAACCACAAGCTTCTTCAGTCCTTCCACATGGGTTTGCGTCATATAGCCATCCACTGCTACGCCAAGCATTTCACAAAACCAATCATTTAGTCCATCCCAAATAATATCCATATTCGTATGGGCGGCATAGACTGCAATATCGTGTTTCACTAATTCCAGATACATTGCATTTTGTGGATCATCTGCTGTCAAACGCTTAATTGGTCGAAAAATTGGTGGGTGTTTTGCCACAATCAAATCAACCTTTTTGTCAATGGCTTCTTGGACGACTTCTGGTCGGACATCCAAAGTCATCATAATATTGTTCACTGGTTTATCCAAGGTCCCAATATGAAGCCCGACCGGATCCCCTTCTTCAGCTAGCCACTGGGGACAATAGGCTTCAAAACGACGGATAAATTCTTGGCCGTTGATGGTCATCTATCTTCCTCCTCGAAAATAATGATAATTAAAATCAGCCTTCTGATTCAGCTTGCTATGAAAGCTGGCTTTATGGCAGGACTTCCTCAATCCAAGCTAACTGTTGGCGAATCTCAGCAATCTTTTCCCTTGGTGGGTTTTCTGCTTGTTGTAATTGGTCCAAGACTCGCAAACGATTCTTTTGCTCCCGTTGCCATTTTTTGATAAAAATTGGATTTTTTTCGACACCTAAAAAAGGACCGAAAAACAACTCCTTTTCGGAATAGCTCAGAGGTTGTTGTGGAGGCTGAGGCATCCCCACAATAATTTCATATATCTTATCATTTTCTTCTAAAATATGTTCTGCCACAATTTGGTAATGATTGTCCTGCAACCACTGACGGACATTGCGTTCCCCGACATTCGGCTGCAAAATCAAACGTTCATCTCCCCGCAAGCGTTGCCCCTGACGTCCCTTTTCCAAAATACTTGTAATCAGGGTGCCTCCCATCCCAGCAATCGTCACGGTATCAATGGCATCTTCAGCAACTACGGCATCTAAGCCATCAGCCAAGCGCACAACAACTTTCTCTGCAAGACCGTTTTTGGCGACTTGCTTACAAGCGGATGCAAAAGGTCCTTTGACCACCTCACCAGCTACCGCATAATCAATCTTACCGGCTAGCATCAAGGCAACCGGCAGGTAAGCGTGATCTGAACCAATATCTGCCAAACGAGCGCCTTCAGGTACTTCTGCTCCTACTTGTGCCAAACGGTGGGATAATCCATGTTCATTCATTCTAAAACACTCCTTTCCGCTTTTAATTACCTCGCCGATTCATACAAACAGCCACGAGAAAAGTTTCATCGTGGCTGAGACAAATCAACGATCAGCTAATATCAAAAGCGGATGATCTTTCGCTATTCGTTTTACTGGTCAGCATCCACCAAAGTGATTTGGAGGATGCTTCGTCCTGGTAATTGTGGTGGCAATGACATGGTCATAATGGGGATGCCCGCCAACTCAACTTTTACATGATTACCGACCACCAACTGATCCTTGACCTCTTCTGCTACTTGCTCAGGGCTAAGATTTAAAACTACCCCGTCAGCTTGAAAAGATTTGAGGATGTTTTCTGGATCAGTTACTGCTTCAGGATTTTCAACCCAGAGCTTGTAATAATCACTATCTGAAACATATGTTAAGTCTTCTTTGATTGCTGCCGTAAACACTGTTTTGATGGTAGCCACTTCCTCACTTGTTTTTGTCCCGGCTGTCGTACCGGCTGCTTGACAGTCAATGCAGTCAGCCGTGGGATTGCTTGTCACTTCCCGACTACTCCCAGCCGGTGCAGTCATGTAGCTACAGCCTGTCGCCCCTAACAAAACTCCACTAGCTAGTAGAGTTACGATTCCAAGTTTCATTTTACTGCCTCCTATTACCAGATATTACTTATTCATTTATGGATTGCGGCGATTTGGTCCTCGTAACACCACTTCTTTGGCTAAATAACGAATCCGCTCCATGAGACGTTTCGCCTTCAAAGGTTCATCGCCATCTTTGGTCAAAGTCAAAAAGTTTTCCAAACCGGCCATTGTCATGTTGGAAGTGAAAAAAGTCGGTAACTGTTCTTGCATGCGATACTGTAAAATCACCCCAAAAATTTCATCTCGGGTCCAAGAGGTAATCGCATCAGCCCCAACGTCATCCAATACCAAGATTGGCGCCCGCCGGATGGGATCCATTTTTTCGCCAACCGTATTGTCTGCAATACTGCGTTTAATATTGTAAGAAAAGGTCGGATAATGGACCAGCATCGTTTCGAAGCCACGCTTAGCTAACTCGTTAGCCATCGCTCCCAAAAGATAGGTTTTTCCAATTCCCACATCACCGGCTAAATATAACCCTTTATGAAACTCTTTTGGTGTTGCTGAATATTCGGTGACAAAGTCCAGGACTTCCATGATGACTTTCGTCCGTTCTGGTGAGCGGTCAACCGTCTTCATCGTAGCATGGCGGATATCTTTGGGGATATCGTAAGTCTGGATGCGCTTGCGAATATCTTCTTGTTCACGTTGGGCCAATAATTCAGCAGTTGGCACATAGGCCACATCGATATAATGGTAATTTAGCACCAGTTTTGGTTGGTACCCTGGGGCAATCATTTTAGGATCTTGTTGATGGAACTTCCGTTTTTCTTTGACAAACTCATATAGTTTCGAATAGCTTTTTTCGATATCTTCTTTCGTTAAGCGTTGCTGGTTTTCCTCCAAAAAAGCCCGAACATCGGCATCTTGCAAGACTTCTTCCACCATTTCTTGATAACGGTCCTGATAGTTGCCTCGCCGCATCATGCCGCTGATATTTTTACCGACATCATCCATCATTTTTCACCTTCTTCCTCCAAAAATTCTTTCATTTTACGATCCAACTCTGCTTCCAGTTCAGGATTTGTCTGTACCTGGTATTGGGACCAATCTTCAAGTTTTTCGGTTTTTTGTAGTCGGTTATTGCCAAAGCGTTTGTTGTTTGCTTGACGTCGTTGTTCTTTTTGCTCCTTTTCCGCAAGTTGTTCTAGTTTGCGTTGCCGCACATAGTCCAATGCCGCTTCAGGAGTTTTCAACTGTTTTTCCGACCAATCGGTAGCAATCGTATTCACTAAACGGGCGTTGAGATCACTTTTATTTTGATCCACTAACACATAATTCATCAATTGATTGATCACTGGATTGGGCAAAGGTGATTTTGCCACCAAGTCTTTTAACAACCATTCTTCATTTTTAGTGACAAAGCTGCGTTTGGCCTTTTTTAGTCCTTGCAAATATTTCAATGGAGGGTAAGTATCCATCGCTTGGATAGCTTGCCAATCTGCCTCGGTATAGCCTTTGGCAAGAAACTGATTGCGCCTCCGAATTGCCAAATCGTTTTCTGTTACATCGGAAACTTGCTCCAAATTATCAGAAGCCTCATTCTTGGCTGGGTAATTTGTTTTGCGAAGTGGCTCTTGGGCGCGTTTTTCGGCTACTTGATCCAATTTTTTTAGATTAAGCTGCCCCCCACTTAATACCACGGCATCTCCTAAAAGCTCAATCAATTCCAGCTCTTGGTAACCATAAAACTCATGATAAAAAGCCAGTTTTTCTCGCAACTCTTCCGTGAAAAGCTCACGAGCGAGGTGCTCTTTTTCAGCTAGATCCTTCATAAACGGCCAGTCCAAATGCGCCAGTGTCACTTGTAATTGACCGACATCAGCCAACTGTTGATAGTTTGTGGTGGCAGCCTTTATATCTTGATTGGCTAACTGCCCCCCTGATCCTTGAGCGGCTTTTCCATAGACCTCCGCAAAACGCTTGGTGATTTGCCGATAACTTGTCATATCCACCGTTTTTGGAGCAAACCGTTGAGCTAATTGGTTAAACTTATGTCGTGAAACCTTCGCCAGTAACAACTGGCAATAGCGCTCATCTTGAAAAAAAGCCACCGGCGCCATTGGTTCCATTAATTCGTATAAATACTGAGGGCCAAGTTCGCGATCTTCTTTGACATAGACCTTTAGTAGTCCTAGGCCTTCCAATTGATGACGAGCAGCCAAAAAACGCGGACTCCCCATATCCAAAGCAGTAAAAGCGTCCATGTGCAGAAACTCCTCTTGGGTGTCATCTTCAGCATCCCCAAGTAACGACTGGTACACCGCGATGGCATCACTGCCCGTCACCGGCTGATAAAGATAAGCCAGGGCTTGGGCTCCTTCAGTCGTCAGCCCACGTGCTTTAAAGGGACGATAGATATCTTTTGGTTTTAACGTGTTTTTCCCATGGTCCACATGCTAACGCTCCTTTAGTCTTGACCAACACCGACAGCGCAATTACGTAATCAATTGTCACTATTCTTGGCCTTTTCAACAATTTCTTGTAACTCTTTTAAGAACACAGACATGTCCTTAAATTGGCGATAGACGCTAGCAAAACGGATGTAAGAAATTTCATCCACATCCTTCAAAGCTTCCATCACATACTCTCCTATGAGGATCGTGGAGACTTCATTTTCTCCAAGGCTCCGTACCCGCTCTTCAACTTCATCGACAATCTGTTCCATCTGTTCCATGGCCACTGGACGTTTTTCTGCCGAACGGATTAAACCTCTTAAGATTTTTTCGCGCGTAAACTCTTCTCGCTTACCATCTTTTTTAATCACCAAAAGCGGTGTTTCCTCAATCCGCTCAAAGGTTGTAAAGCGAAAACCACAATTTTCACATTCCCGACGACGGCGAATCGTTCGGCCATCGTCAGTTTGACGACTATCGATGACTCGACTGGCATTGTGGTGACATTTTGGACAACGCATAATTCCACCTTCTTCTTTAAATAATAGCTTCTCGAAGCATCATCTTTTTTGGTGCAGCTTCTGTAAGCAAACGTGTAAACGGCCTTTTGCCGTGATTTTGTACTTCTTATCTTGAATAATTATAACAGAAAACTCTCCTTAAGTAATCTGTCGACCCTGAAAAACCGTGGCAATTCGTTAGAGCAGGCCACGGTTTCTTTAAAAATGATTGCTTGATATGCATTTCAGCTGTGGTCTAAAACCCGAACTAGCCAAAATTGGTCAATAGGTTTTCAGGGCACGCTGAAAGTTTTCATGGGTTGCTCTTAGATAGTGATTCCCCAAGAAAATCAGTAGGGCCGAACCAACACACCTGAGGCAACCCCAATCATTTTCTTAATGGTAGTCCTTTTTCTCGCTGAAGAAGCCATGCTGTTACTTGTTGGCGTGTTTCTTCTCGCGTCCCTTGATTGTCAATGACCCAATCAGCCCGCTCCGCTTTTGTGTCAATCGCCAATTGGCTATCAATCCGTTGCGTTGCAGCTTTTTCGCTGATGCCATCCCGTTCCATCAAACGGTGTAACTGAACCTCTCTGGGAATATAAACCACCGCCACTTGATTCACATATTGCTCATACCCTTTTTCATAAAGTAGCGGAATATCTGCAACCACTAAAGGAGCGGTTTTGGCAGCTTCTTGCAACTGGCGTATGATTTCTTGTCGCAAGTAAGGATCCAACAGTTGATCCAACTGTTGGCGTTTTTCCGGATGACTAAACACGATTTCTCCTAGCGCTTGACGATTTAACCCTCCATCTGATTGTAATACCTTCTGTCCAAAAGTCTTTGCTACCTGAGCCAAAGCCGGTTGCCCTGGTTCCATGATTTGACGAGCGACGATATCCCCATCCACTACTGGTATCCCCTGCTCTAAAAAGACTTCCACTACCGTTGATTTACCAGTCGCGATGGAACCGGTGACCCCAAGGATAAAACTATTTTTTGACATCAATGGGTGCTTCACATGATGTTCTGAAGGACCCTTCTCTTGTGATCCAGGTTTTACTGGTGACATCTTACCCACTGGTTGCCGCGGTTTTCGCACTCGAAGTGTTTGGCAGTTGGGACAGAGATGGGTCCCCCGTTGCGCGACTTTGATTTTAATGATTTCTCGGCCGCAGCGAGGACATGGTTTTCCCGTTTGACCATAGACATTTAGTGAAAGCTGAAATGTGCCAGCCTCTCCTAGAGCATTTAGATAGGTCCGAATCGTCGTCCCCCCTGCTGTCACGGCACGGGCTAAAACATCGATAATTGCCTCACGCAACGTCGTAATCTCCCCATCAGTCAGCGTATTGGCGGGCTGTTCTGGATGGATTTTTGCTTGCCACAGGGCTTCATCGACATAAATATTACCTAACCCTGTCACCAAACGCTGATCCAATAATAATGGCTTGATGGCTTTGTGGGAACTCCGTAAGCCCTTCTTAAATTCTTGAAGAACAAACTGATCTGGCAAAGGTTCAGGCCCTAATTGTTGAATGCCTTTGTAGCTGTCGGCACCATCTTTTGCTAGCAAAGCCATCCGTCCAAATTTGCGAACATCGCGATACTGTAATTGACTCCCATCAGTAAAATCAAAGAGGACGTGGGTGTGCTTAGTGAGTTGTGCAGTCGTTGCTTCCGGGAAAAACTCATATTTCCCTTCCATCCGCAAATGACTAACCAGATCATGATCTGTTAGTTTGAAGATTAAAAACTTGCCTCTTCGCTGGATAGCCAAGATTCGCTGACCTTTCAGCAATTGACAAAACAACGGAACATCTGGCTCCTCAATGATTCTAGGCCAGTGGACGGTCACCTTTTCAATCACTTTCCCCTCCACCAATTGTTCCAAGCCTTTACGGACGGTCTCCACCTCTGGTAATTCTGGCATCACTTTCATATCCCTTCGTAAAAGCCTCCCGCAATCTTTTGCAGGAGGCTAGTTCATCTTGATTCAGTTACTTCGCTTCGTACCAAGTTGCGCCCCAAGCGGCATCGGTAATCAATGGGACGTTCAGACTCACTGCGTGTTCCATGACTTCTTTAACCAAGGCATCCAACTTAGTCAACTCTTTTTCTGGTACTTCAAACACCAACTCATCATGAACCTGCAACAACATCACAGCTTCTAGTTTTTCTTCCTTCATGCGTCGTGCCAAATCAATCATAGCAATTTTGAGAATGTCAGCAGCACTCCCTTGAATCGGTGTGTTGATTGCTGTCCGTTCGGCAAAACTACGTAAGTTAAAGTTGCGTGAGTTAATTTCTGGTAAATAGCGACGACGATGATACAAGGTTTCCACATAGCCTTGATCTTTGGCTTCCCGGACGATGTCTTCCATGTAACTTTTCACTCCAGGATACTTTTCAAAATAGGTATCAATGTATTGTTGAGCAGCCTTTCGGGTAATTCCCAAATTTTGGGAGAGACCGTAATCAGAAATGCCGTAGACAATCCCAAAGTTTACCGCTTTGGCCTGGCGTCGCATATTAGGAGTGACATCGGCGGCTTTTTCAATTCCGAAGACCCGCATCGCTGTGGAGGCATGGATATCTTGTCCTTCTACAAAGGCTGCTTTCAAATGTTCGTCATTAGAAATATGCGCCAAGACCCGCAGCTCGATTTGCGAATAGTCAGAGGAATAGATCAACCAGTCTTTCTTTCGTGGTACAAAGGCTTGGCGGATTTTTCGTCCTTCCTCTAAGCGAATCGGGATATTTTGTAGGTTGGGTTCGACTGAGCTTAGACGCCCAGTTTGGGTCAAGGTTTGAACGTAGCGGGTATGAACTTTACCATCTTGTGCGATCACTTTTAGCAGACCCTCGACATAAGTCGATTGAATCTTAGCCAGCTGACGATAGTTCAAGATTTCATCGACAATTGGTGCTTGTTCCCGCAATTGCTCCAGGACATCCACAGCTGTTGAATAACCCGTTTTGGTCTTTTTGATCACAGGTAAGCCCATCTTTTCAAATAAAATCACACCCAGCTGTTTCGGCGAATTGATGTTGAACTCTTCGCCGGCTTCTTCATAAATCTTCTTTTCGATTTCTTGGAGGCGTTTAGAGAATTCGCCCTTCATGCTTTGCAAACGAGTGGGATCTACAGTGATACCCGCAATTTCCATATCAGCTAAGATAAAAGATAAAGGCAATTCCATATCATAGAAGAGATTGGCTTGGTCTTTTTCATGTAGTTCGGCATCGAGGCGTTGCGTCAGAAAATGAATTGCTTGAATTTTACGAGCTAGATGAGCAAACAGGTCTTCCTCATCAGCAGGCAGGCCTCGCTTCGCCCCTTTGCCATAAACCGCTTCATCCGTCTGAATCTCAGTATACCCATACTGTCGTGCCACACCGGCAATATCATTGGAATTGTCATTGGTATCTAAGAGGTAAGCCGCTAATAAGACATCAAAAGAAATTCCTTCCGTTGCCTGGTTGGTGTAGTGTTTCAAGGCGACATAGGTCCGTTTGGCATCATAAACTTGCTTTTGATTCTTAGCTGATAACCATTTGAGAAAGAAGGAATTCTCAAAAATAGCCGGATGATTGGTGACATAAATGTCCTTTGCCGTCCCCCATGCAACAGCTACGATCTCCTCTGTGTGGTAATTTTCACCTAACATCTCCACATACAAAGCCATCTCTGGTGTAAACATCTCTTCTGTGTATTCATCAACCACTTTGAAGTGTACTGCTGTCATCTCAGGCACCGCTTCGGTCACATTGAGCTTATCTAAAAAGGAATTGAAATTCATCTCTTGGTAGAAAGGAATCAGCTTTTCCAGGTCCTTTCCTTGATAAAGTAGACTATCAATCGCAATATCTACCGGTGCTGAAGTATTGATGGTAGCGAGTTGTTTTGAAAGAAAGGCTTGTTCTCTATCATTGATCAAGTTTTCTTTCATCTTGCTTTTTTTCAATTCATCAATGTGTTCGTAGATGCCTTCAACACTTCCATATTCCTTCAACAATTTGATCGCCGTTTTTTCGCCAATCTTAGTAACCCCAGGAATATTGTCCGAAGTATCCCCTGCCAAGCCTTTCATATCGATAATCTGTTTTGGCGTCAAGCCATCATACTTTTCCGCGATATGTGCTGGGGTGTAAGTTTCAATATCCGAGACGCCTTTGATGGTGATGTCTACCTTGATGTCATCTGTCGCGAGTTGCGTCAAATCTCGGTCTCCTGAAACAATCACCACATCAAATTCATCGTGATCCACTTGATTTGCTAGCGTTCCGATAATGTCATCTGCTTCATAATTAGGCAATTCATAATACTGAACTCCCAAGGCATTGATCATCTGACGAATGTAAGGCAATTGTTCCCGAAATTCCCCAGGTGTTTTGGCCCGACCTGCTTTGTAGGCATCATACATCTCCGTGCGAAAAGTAGTTTTCCCAGCATCAAAAGCCACTAACACATGAGTGGGTTTTTCTTTTGCCATCACATTGTCAAACATCAAGTGAAAGGAGTAAATCGCATTGGTATATAAGCCATTAGTATTCTTAAATTTTTCCATCGCGTTGTGTAAAGCGTAGAAAGCTCGAAAAGCCACGCTATTACCGTCGATTAGCAATAATTTTTTCTTGGTCATAAGTTTACCCCTTTAAATTATTGGATAGTAACAAAATTCAGCTATCCCCTTGCTTTTTCAGTAGCAATCCTTCTTTATTCTAACAAAAAACAGCTATGAAAACATTGAAAAGGACTTTTTTATTCGTGGTTTCACCGCTTAGGGATAGCAAGTACTTCAATTGCGAGACTCTTGCAAAGAATGCTTGCTTTAGTCTAACGTAATTCTTTGCGCAACTGGATCTCATTTTTCTCCCAATCAATCTGCCCTAATTGATAAGGAAAAGTTCCACTTAGCTGATAACTACCCTTTGATGGAACCGTCGTTTTTAACATGCGGGCATCCCCTTTGGCCAAGTAGCCACTGCCCAATTTCAACATATCTCGCATCCCCAAATTGGTGCGGGTATGGGTATTGACAGTCCCGATATTTTTAGTAATGGTAGAAAGTTTTGGTTTTAACAATTTTTTCTTCAGCAAACGAATTACATCTTCTTGCCTAGTAAAGACACCAAAATCACCATCCTCATCGATTTGCCAGCTAATATAAGCCTCAATCTCCTCTTGGTTCAATGACAGCGGGCCTGCGGGGTAGTGCTTGCCATTTTTGACTGCCGTAAACGCGCTGGGATTTTCCACCAGAAAATGGCCTGATTGATTAAGACCGGCTTCACGAACAGCAGCCAAGCCTTCACTTTTCGTCACAATCAAATACTTTGATACAGAACGGCCAAAAGCTATGCTGACAATCTCCATAAATCTTTCTGGCGTTTCACGGACAAAAAGCTGTCCTAAAGTAAATTGTTTGATAGGGATGATTGGGGCAAAATGGATTAGGCGATTGTTACCGTCATTTAAATCATAAAGAAAAAACGTTGAGGATGCTCCATCATCAAAAATAAACAGCGTTTCCATCCTAATTCCTCCTTAATATCAAAAAGCTATTTCACCCACTGGGGAAATAGCTTTTTGATCATTACTTGATTCTTGATTAATTGTCGTCGTAACCGAAAATTCGTAACAAATATAAGAAAATATTGATAAAATCCAGGTACAATTGCAACGCACAGAAAGCGGCAATCCCGGTATTTTCTTGATTTTGAAATTGGAAGTAATATTTACGAATCATCTGGTTGTCATAAGCTGTCAAGCCAGTGAAGACCACTACACCGATGATGGCTAATACTAAATCTAATCCAGTACTATGGAAGACAAATGCGTTTAGCACCATGGTAATAATCAAGCCCCAGACTAGAATAATCCCGATACGTCCGAAAATACTCAAATCCTTTTTGATAAACATCCCCACCGCTGCAGCCCCGGCAAACGTAACCATAGCAGTAACAAATGCTTGAACCACCGTCGCTTGACTATAAACCATCAACGTCACAGTCAAAGTCACACCTGTCAACAGCGAATAAACGAGGAAGCCGGCCATCGTTAAAGCGGGATTTTTGCTAGCTTTCCGACTCATCACCACGACTAAAATCAGTTGGATGATCCATAAGCCCCAAAAACCAAGGGGAAAACGATCAATAAAATTCAGTACTTGATATTTGAAAACATTGGCCCCCAGATAAGCAGTCAATGCACTTAAACCCAAACCTGCAGCGAAAATACCGTAAACCTTAGCGTAAAATTTATTCAACGCACCAATGTTTACCCCTGTCGCTTGGAAACGGTTAGGAGATTGGTTGTTCATGTTATCCAATTTCATCACTCTCTTTCTTTGATGGTGGTTGCACCATTACTACGGCGTCTAACACGCGGCTTTCTTCGGCGTTTACGGCTACTACCGAAATTGTCACCACATCTTTCATTTTATCCACCTTAATCACTTCAAACTCAAAAGTCAATGTTTCATAATGATAAACCGCCTCGATGAAGTTTACTGAGAAATTCACCACATGGGAACCCGGACCCGGTAGATGCTTACTGATGGCCGAAGTGATAATCCCCATCAACATCACTGAAGGCACAATTGGTCGTTGGTACTCGGTTTCTTGGGCGTACTCATGCTGGATATACAACGGATTTGCATCATTTGTCAGTCCTAAATAGATTAACAGCTGACTGTCTTCAATGGATTCCGTTAAGGATAGCGAGTCTCCTTCCGCAATTTCATCGATGGTCTTGCCAATTTTTTTGCTTCGATTTATCTGCAAAACATATTCCTCCGAAAATAGATGTCATATAAAACTAACTCAATTTTATCAAAACCCCTTAAAAGTGCAAGTTTTGTTTATTGAGTTTTACTTGGAAATGAAATTTTTTCGTTTTTTTAAATCCTTTTATTTACCTATCCTACACTTCTTGAGAGAAAAAGAAATCCGTCTAAAGACTTATTCAAATGAAGTGACCTACTATACTCATTGGACACAAACAAACTCCCATACGGTGTTACAATCAGCTTAACTTGAAGAATACATGGAGGCTAATTATCGATGGCAACACATGTTTTGTTAATAAACAATTTATTTCCTTTGCTTCATAGCATATTATTTTCCGGTCTAGCTACAGTCAATCCAATTTCTAAGGAGCTAAATTACACCTTTTTTGCACCATCGAAAACCAGCATGAAACTCTCTATAACCCTTGATAAAACAGGAGTTTACATAGATTAAAACTTATAATCCCTTAGTCTATAAAACAACTTAAGGTTCTCGGTTTCGTCTTACAACGGCACCGAGAACCTCGATTATGTTACAAATAATCAGTCAAAAGTTCCTGTTTTTCTTTTAACTGTTAAACCCGACTATAGTTTTTCACTTCGGCTGCCAAAGATTCGATAAAGAGATTGGCAGGCATTACTTCGGTTTCCTTGCTACCGTATTTACGGATATTTACCGTCGCATCTTGCATTTCTTGATCCCCGATAACAATTTGATAAGGGATTTTTTGTGTTTGGGAACCGCGAATCTTGTACCCCATTTTTTCATTGCGATCGTCCACTTCCACCCGTAGACCCAAGACTTGCATGCGCTCTTTCAGCTCATAAGCATAATCACTATGAGCATCGACAGAAACTGGGATGATGGTCGCTTGAACTGGTGACAACCAAGTTGGGAATGCACCTTTGTACACTTCAGTCAAATAAGCGACAAAACGTTCCATCGTTGAAACGATTCCCCGGTGGATGACTACTGGACGGTGAGTATTTTCGCCATCTTCACCCACATAAGTCAAATCGAAACGCTCTGGCAATAAGAAGTCCAATTGAATCGTTGACAACGTTTCTTCCATTCCTAGAGCTGTTTTTACTTGGACATCAAGTTTTGGTCCATAAAAAGCGGCTTCCCCTTCTGCTTCGAAATAATCCAACCCTAATTCATCCATAGCGGCTTTCAACATAGTTTGCGCATTTTCCCACATGGCATCATCGTCGAAGTATTTATCAGTGTTATTCGGATCACGATAGCTTAGGCGGAAACGGTAATCAGTAACGTTGAAATCAGCATAAACGGAAGTCATCAAATCCAACGTACGTTTGAATTCATCTTTGATCTGATCTGGACGCACAAAGGTATGTCCATCGTTTAACGTCATTTCCCGAACCCGTTGCAAGCCGCTCAAAGCACCAGATTTTTCATAACGGTGCATCATACCTAATTCTGCAATGCGGATTGGCAGTTCACGATAAGAGTGGATATGGTTTTTATAAACCATCATGTGGTGAGGACAGTTCATTGGTCGCAAAACCAACATTTCTCCATCCCCCATATCCATTGGCGGGAACATGTCATCATGGTAATGATCCCAGTGACCAGAAGTTTTGTATAAATTAACATCTGCCATAATTGGTGTATACACGTGCTGGTAACCGAGACTAATTTCTTTGTCCACAATGTAGCGTTCAATAATCCGCCGAATAGTCGCTCCCTTTGGTAACCAGAAAGGTAAGCCAGAACCTACTTCAGGAGATACCATAAACAAGTCTAGTTCTTTTCCTAGTTTCCGATGATCTCTTTCTTTGGCTTCTTCTCGCATACGGATAAATTCTTTCAAAGCTTTTTTATCAAAGAAAGCTGTCCCGTAAACCCGTTGCATCATATGATTGTTGGAATCGCCACGCCAGTATGCCCCCGCCACTGACAACAAATGGAAGACTTGAATCCGGCCTGTTGAAGGTACGTGAGGCCCGCGGCAGAGATCGACAAATTCCCCTTGACGATAAGCTGTAATCACTTCATCTTCCGGCATCTCACTAATCAATTCTTCTTTGTAAGGATCCCCGGCAAATAATTCCAACGCTTCCTCACGAGTTAAGACATGACGCTCGATTGGCAAGTTTTCTTTGACGATTTTCATCATTTCAGTTTCGATTGCCGGTAAATCTTCCGCTGTGATTGGGTGTTCGCCATTATCAGTATCATAATAAAAACCAGAATCAATTGCTGGGCCGACACCGAAGTGGATGTTTGGAAACAGGCGGCGAGCAGCTTGTGCCATCAAATGAGCAGCAGAATGACGTAAAATAGCCAATGCTTCTTCAGAATCAGGAGTGATGATTTCTAGCGCACCATCTGCTTCAAGACCTCTTGTTAAATCGACTAACTCGCCATTGAACTTACCAGCAAGGGCTTTTTTTGCAAGGCTGTTGGAAATACTAGCGGCGATGTCTTTAGTCGTTACACCAGCCTCAAATTCCTTCACAGCGCCATCGGGAAATGTAATCTTAATTACCATATAAACTCCTCCTCTAATTCATCCATAATCATAACTTCTGCTTAAAACAACTCCAGCGGCAGCATCCTAAACATCCTAGGTGGCTTCACTAAAACAAAAAGTCCTAGCATTTTCAAGCCTTACGCTCAAAAATACTAGGACGTCATTACGTGGTTCCACCTAAATTCAAATACCCGATTGGGACAGGTATTCCTCTTTGCGATAACGGTGCCAGCCGCTTCTGCATTTGACAGAAGTCTGAAAAAGTGGTCATCCCCCGGTTTTCTTTTAGGTCGCTTGCAGCCAAGGCGCCCCTCTCTTGAAAAAGACTCTCAGGTTCAGTTGGTTTTTTCATCGATCAAGTATGCTTACATTTAAACACTGATAAAAAAAATTTGCAAGGAAAATCTATGAAGATTTTCCTTGCAATTATTTTTGAGGTAATCTTACAGATTTCAAAAGGCTCTTCATCAAGGTTTAAGCTTTCCATTTTCCATCAACTGCATAAGTTCCTGGCTGCATTTCATTGATGATGACATGGATATGTTCTTTTGGTGCACCGGTATTTTTATGGACAGCTTCAGTAATCTCTTCCATCATTTTTGTCAAAGATTCTTGGCTGCGGCCAGCTACCAACTCCACATGGATAAAAGGCATAACGATTCCTCCTTCCTGATTAAAACTAATTATTGACAATCACGAACTACTCCGATGCTCCCCGTTGAATGCTTTCTTGATTATTATACCATTTATGCGTATATGCTAAGACTTTTGCAACAGTTTGATCGTCATACTGATAGCCCAAATTGGCGGCGTTGTTGCGGGCAACCTTATCAAATAGCTTTTGGGTCAAAAACAAGGATTGCCAAATATTTTCAAAGCTCGTAAAATTCCGCATCGCAAATAATTGCCAGTTCGTCTCTTCATCTAACTGCTTAGTTAAGTATTTGTAGTTTTTCCCTAGGCTTTGGTTCCAGCCAGTAGTCAGTCCGACTTGCCAGCTAAGCATACGTAGCAACTCTTCTTGACAAATCGTATACAAATGATCGGTAGCATACATTAATTCTTGACGACACAACCCTTTTACTACATAAGTCGTCACCCACCAAAACTCATTGCAACAATCCTCAAAGACTCCTTGAGTAGGTTTTTGCAACCAAAATTTTGCATCGCTAGGCGCGGGAAACTGTGGCATAACCTCTTTTGGATCCCATAGCACTTTGATAAAGGGATCGTCCTCCAACAAAACAGGCAACTCTGAATATGGACACAAGGTCAAATCAATGCGATTGCCGTCTTCAAAAAGCATCAAAAAAGTAAAGCGTTCCCCCAAAGTTGCCGGAAACAACTCTGACTCTTCAGGGGTCTGTTGGATCAAAACGGGACCAAATGCCTGCAGCCAACTTCGCTCGGCTAAAAGTGCTTCCTTGTCATTTACGAGATAAACGACATCAAAATCCTGAAAAATATCCAGGGGCGCCTGTTGATTCATGCGTGAACCTTCCAGAGCGACCGCATCCACTTGCGGTAAATTTTCAGCTACACTTAGGATCAAACGCATCATTTCCGCTTCACTACGCATTTTCTACCTCCATCCGTTGTTAATCTTCAACACCAGGGAAATCTGGTCTTGTTTTTTCTAAAGTATATCATATCAATTGGCTAGATAGCTTCGCAGTCCTGCTTTTTTGTGCTATACTTTTAAGACGTATTTTCCACTGCGTTGACAAAAAAATAGCTTTTTCGCGACGTAAGCTGATTAAAGGAGTTTACACTTAACAATGAACTTAGAACGAACCAAAGAACAACAACACACAGACGCAACTATTCAACTCATTCAAACTGAAGAAAAGCTCCTACAAACCCAGCAACAAGCACTGTCAGGACAAGTCCAAGAACAGTTACAAGGGATCGGTGAGCGGCGAATCCGTGGTGGTGACGAGGAAGCCTTTTATGAATCAGTTTTGGAATACCGCCAATATGAAGAAGAATTACTAATGAAATACCATTCCGCTGAAGCCACTGAAAAACGATTGAAAACTTTAGCGACGATGTCTGGCAACCCTTACTTTGCTCGTATTGATTTCACTGAAGCCCAAGAAGCACCGGAAACTTTATATTTAGGGATCGCCTCGTTGCGGGATAAAGATGAAAATACCATCGTCATCGATTGGCGAGCACCGATTGCCAATTTATACTATGAGGGGGAATTAGGCCCAACCTTTTACGAAACTGACCATGATCGGTATGAGGTGGACCTCCTCTTAAAGCGCCAGTTCAAAATTCAAGAAGGTCAAATCCTCTCGATGGTGGATACATCCGAAGTGATTAACGATGAGTTTTTATTGGAGATTTTAGATGAAGCTTCTTCTTCTCAAATGAAAAATATCGTCTCCACCATCCAAAAAGCACAGAATCAAATTATTCGTGACACCCACAGCAAAGTGATGCTGATTGAAGGAATCGCCGGGTCTGGGAAAACCTCCGCTCTTTTGCAACGGATTGCCTTTTTGCTCTATCGTCACCGCAAATGGCTCGACGATGACCAAGTCTTACTTTTTTCACCTAACCACCTCTTTTCTGATTATATTTCCATGGTTTTGCCTTCTTTAGGCGAAAGCGAAGTGCCCACGCGGACTTTCCGAGCCTTTATGCAGCAACTCCTACCGACTTTTACCATCGAAAAAGAAGAACAACAAGAGGAAGTTTTCTTATCCGGTTCTGAAAGTCGTGCTGAACGACTAAAGAGCGGATTGGCTTTAGTGGATTATAGTCAGACGTATATCCAGAAAATCACCGAACTAGGGCCCCTGTTCCGCGATCTGAAAATCAATGGGACTACCTATATCACGGCCAAACAAATGCGGAATTGGTATCGCGAAACGAATCCCCAGCTACCTTTGTACCAGCGTACGCAACTATTGCAAACTAAGCTTCTGAAAAAAGCTGGTGGGTTACAAAAAGATGAAGCCAAAAAACAATGGGTCAAAGAGGCTACCGAAGAAAAACTTCAGGAATATTTTGATGACCATCCAAACATGGAAGATACCGAAGAAAAAGAACGGAAAATTCGCGCACAAATTCGCAAAGCTGTCGTACGCCGTTATTTCCGTCCGTTGAACCGGGCCATCGAAAAATTCCAGTTTATCAATTATTCCAAGCAATATTTACACTTCTTGCAAACTGTTCCAACAGCAATTTTGGATACTGCGCAAGTGACCAAAGAAGACTGGCGCTTAGCCATCGATCAAGTACGTACGCAGCTCAAAGCGCGCCAACTGCAACAAGAAGATGCCGTTTTATTCTTCCTGTTGACGCGGGGACTGTATCCGGTAGACGTACCCTTGAAAGCCCGCTTTATCTTTGTTGATGAGATGCAAGATTTTCCGCCGGCACAAGTCGCTTTATTGCGAAATTTATACCCAAAAGCCGGCATTACCTTATGTGGAGACCTAAATCAAAAAGTTTTCGGCAACGAAACCATCGTAGGTACTTTACCCCAACTATTTGCTGACACCGAAGTCACTCGTTATCAATTGACCACAAGCTATCGTTCTACCAAAGAAATTACCGATTTTGCCAATCAATTTCTTAGCCATGAAGATCAAGTGGAGTTAACTGCTCGCAAAGGTGGCTTACCATTAATACTCCAAGGAAATTCTCAGGCTGAAAATCTCCAAGCCTTATTGACCTACAGTAAACAGCATGCAGAAGTCGCGAAATACTGGCGAACGGCCATCATTTGTAAGACAAAAGAAGAATGTGAGGAACTGTATCACCACCTCACACCGCAAGAACAAAAAACGATTCAGCTGATTGTTTCAGAAGATGACTTTATGAAGCGCCCCCTCATGATCATCCCGGCCTTTTTGGCTAAGGGTTTGGAATTTGACCGGGTTTTCGCCTGGAACATCGGAACTAACTTCGAGACCGAGCAGGATCGATTAATCCTTTACACCATCTGTACGCGGGCGATGCATGAGCTAATCTTACTGACCAACCCAACTCAGAGTGCTCTTTTAGCTGATGCCAATCCGCAAACTTACCGTTTTCAAACAATTAACAGCTAGCAACTGCTGCCAAAGAAAAAACGCGTCCACTTTTGAGGGACGCGTTTTTGTTTTTTGCTGATAGCATTGAATCATAGTTTAATACTAAAAAAATGATACCAAACATGAGGCCTTGCTGAAAGAAAAGTCAAACTGATTTCTTAACCAACTGCATCTAACATTGACGCTTTTTGAAACAACGTTACATGAGGATATTTTAGGCGAATAATATCAAATACTAGTTGAACTTGTTGCAAATGTTTCGGATTATCCAAATCCAAAATCTTACTATGTCGACCAATTTGCGGATCACCAACTAGGTGCCGCTCTTGGTTCCATTGGATAAACTCCTCTTCCGTTTGCATTTCTTGCAATGCAAAACTAGCACCATCAACAATTTCTGAGAGACGAAAAGCAACATAAGCGCTATCAATCATTTTGAGACCACGAAAGCGTCGTAACGGACAACAAGCTGCTGAATAGCCGAAAACTATTTTTTCAGCTTCGAAGTCATCCGCTAAAAACCAATCCACTAAGCGAAAATAAGCTTCTAAGCGCCAAGATTCATTTAGTACCATCTGAACATGACTATCTCGCCGAAAAACCAACGGAATCCGGATATCTTTTTTATAAATGAGCATTGGCGCATGGGGAATAGAAATTGGTAGATAGCGATTTAAGAACCCTGCCGCCTGATAGTTTTCCACTCGATAACCCTCCACACCCAAGTGTTGGCACTGCTCCACCAAAGCAGAACACTGACAGATAGGCACCGCAACTTCCTGCGACACCACCGCATAGGATTCTGACCGAAAAACCGGTTCCAAAGTAATCTCCACGTTAAAGCCCCCAATCCAAATAAGTCCTAAGCAAATAAAGAAAGCCCATTCGTACTATTAGACAGTCCATCTGAGTCCAGATGGGAAGTCATTTCCTTGGCCAGCTGACATTTGCTTTTTATAATGATATTTTAACATATTTCCAATAAAATGATAGTGATTTTTCGGGGAGTGGAATAATTGTTCAAAAAACCAACGTCTATGGCAAAAAATGCCATAAACGTTGGTTTTGCTTCACTAGACTACCGATCCAGCTCCCGTAATGGTCGGTGTTTGAAGCCCATGGTTGCTTGGACGGCTTCTTGCCAACCTTCATAAAGGTTTTCTGCTACGATTGGTGTCATTTGTGCTTCAAAGACATCCCCCATGGAAACAAATTTGGCTAACTCTTCGCATGATTTCCAGAAACCGACAGCCAATCCAGCCATAAAAGCCACACCTAATGCTGTCGTTTCCGCATAAGCAGCCCGTTCCACGGTGGTCTGGAGAATATCCGCTTGAAATTGCATCAATAAATTATTTTGCGAAGCGCCACCATCTACTCGCAATAGTTTTATCGGCATGCCAGAATCTTTTGCCATCGTTTCCACCACATCCCGAGACTGATAAGCCAAAGATTCCAATGTTGCTCGAATCAAATGTTCTTTTGTTGTGCCACGAGTCAGTCCAAAGACCGCCCCTCTGGCTTCTTGATCCCAATAAGGTGCCCCTAATCCGGTGAAGGCCGGTACCACATAAACATTGTCACTATCGGGTACCCGGCTGGCATATGCTTCTGACTCGGCAGCATTAGTGAACAACCGCAGCCCATCCCGTAGCCATTGTATCGAGGAACCCGCCACGAAGATACTACCTTCCAAGGCATAACAAACTTCTCCATCCAGTCCATAAGCAATCGTCGTCAATAAACCAGTCTTCGAAGGAATTGGTGTAGAACCCGTATTCATCACGATAAAAGCCCCGGTTCCATAAGTGTTTTTCACCATGCCTTTTTCGAAGGCTTGTTGACCAAAAAGAGCCGCCTGCTGATCGCCAGCCATCCCAGCAATCGGGATTTTTTTCCCATAAAAAAGAAAGTCCTCTGTATATCCGTAAATCTCGGAATTGCTACAGACTTCGGGCAACAGACTTTTGGGAATATTTAATAAAGCCAAAATTTCTTCGTCCCAAGTCAGTTCATGGATATTGAACAACATCGTTCGAGAAGCATTGGTGTAGTCGGTCTTGTGAGCTTTGCCATTGGTCAACTTCCATAAGAGCCAAGTATCGATGGTCCCAAACAAAAGCTCGCCTTTTTCTGCCCGTTCCTGACTCCCTGCCACATGATCAAGAATCCAACGAATCTTAGTGGCTGAAAAGTAAGAATCGATAATCAAACCAGTTTTTTCTCGAATCATTTGTTCATGACCAGCTTGTTTCAGTCCGTCAGCGATTTCATTGGTTTGCTTTGACTGCCAGACGACTGCATTATAAATTGGTTCACCAGTTATGCGATCCCAGATAACAGTGGTTTCTCGTTGATTGGTAATCCCAATCGCCACGATTTCCTCTGGCCGAACATTGCCTGCAATTAACACATCAGACATCACTGATTGGGCCGAATTCCAAATCTCCATCGGATTGTGCTCCACCCAGCCAGCTTCTGGAAAAATTTGTGTAAACTCCCGCTGTGCACTGGCAACACCATTACCTTGATGGTTAAAAAGAATGGCCCGCGTACTGGTAGTGCCTTGATCCAAGGATAAAATATACTTGTCTTCCACTTGTTACTCCCGCTTTCATCAAAAAATTCATCTAAGTATACCACAATCTCAATCAAGTTATCTTGTTTCAATCGCTGCAACCCGTCACATCAATATGATGACATGCTGTGCTACTTAATTCCTGATACATCAGTTTTTTTGGAGCTTAATTGTATAGGTTCTTTAGCTGCAGAAAAAAACAGCTGACCGATGTTTGATCAGTCAGCTGCTTTTCTAATTTTCTTAAAGAACGTTCCGAGTAGTATTGCTTAACAATTTTTCATAGGCTTGTTCAAATTTTTGGACATCCCCAGCACCCATAAAGATAATCACGGCATTCTCGAAGTCCAATAAAGGTGAAACGTTGTCTTCTTTGATGACTTGGCCACCTTTTTTGATTTTACTACCTAAGTCTTCAATCTTCACGTCCCCTTCTTGTTCCCGCGCAGAGCCAAAGATATCACATAGGAAGACTTTATCCGCCAAGTCCAATGCTCCTGCGAACTCATCCATCAAAGCGATGGTGCGTGTAAACGTATGGGGTTGGAAAACAGCGATAATTTCTTTTTTCGGATATTTTTGGCGGGCAGCATCAATCGTGGCTCTGATTTCAGCTGGGTGATGAGCATAGTCATCGACAATCGTCATATCGGCTACTTTCTTTTCAGAGAAGCGACGTTTGACCCCGGCAAAACTCTTCATTTCATCAGCAACTTCTGCCATCGGAATCCCTTCCAAATGAGCAATCCCAATCACACCAAGGGCATTGTAAATATTGTGTTTGCCAAAAGCTGGCAGTTCAAAATGACCGATGTTTTCTCCTTTAACAAAGACATCAAATTCTGAACCTTTTGTCGTACGGGTGATATTTTTCGCTTGAATATCATCATCGTCATTGACACCATAGTAATAAATAGGAACATCTGCTTCAATCTTGCGTAGGTATTTGTCATCACCGAAAGCAAAAATCCCTTTTTTCACTTGCTTAGCTAAGGTTTGGAACGCATCATAGACATCTTCAATGCTATGGAAATAATCTGGATGGTCAAAATCAATATTGGTCATGATAGCATAATCAGGAGCATAGGCCAAGAAATGACGCCGGTATTCACAAGCTTCAAAAGCAAAGAAGTCAGCGTCTGGCACCCCATGACCTGTCCCATCACCAATCAAGTAACTCGTCGGACTCACACCGCTAAAGACATGCGCTAACAAGCCGGTGGTACTCGTTTTCCCATGAGAACCAGTCACTGCAATGCTTGTATAATCTTGAATAAAATTACCGATGAAATCATGGTAGCGAATCACTTCCAAGCCGAGATCTTTCGCCCGTTGAATTTCGGGATGGCTATCTGGAAAGGCCAAACCGGCAATGATAATCATGCCTTCTTTAATATTATCAGGTGAGAAAGGCAGCAGCGTAATCCCGGCCTTTTCTAAATCTCTTTGGGTAAAGAAATACTGTTCCACATCAGAGCCTTGCACGTGGTAGCCCTTTTCATGGAGTACGAGAGCCAAAGAACTCATCCCAGAGCCTTTGATCCCGACGAAATGATACAATTTATCTTTGTCTGTCATCTTCATAATGGTGGATATCCTCTTTTCTTGATCCTTGGAATCACGTCAATCAGCCATTTCCACAATGGCCTTACAGTCAAAATGGGGAACCCCCCTTAACACGTTCCATATTATCTAACATTTCCTCTAAAAGTGCAACTGAGTTTTCTCGCAAGGAATTGTTGGCACTGATTTTGCTTAAATTTATTAAAAATCTTTCAAAACACTTGTCATTTTCCATCCAGCGCGCCGCAAAAAGTCAAATTCCCGCGACAACGACTGCAACGATAACGCTGAGTATTGAGACGTCGCTTGAGGGGGTACTCTTGCCCACAGGTTTGGCACCGATACAGCCAACGATAATCAAGGGTATGACCTTTGCCAACAGCTTCCACTCTTGGAGCATAGCGGAGACCCCCTGTTTTTTTCAGTAATTGCTTAAAAGCAGCATCTTGGTGACGATAACCTTGCCCGCTGAGATGAAGATGATAGTGACACAATTCATGCTTGATAATACCAGCTATCGTATCAGCATCCACTTGAGCAAACAAAGTCGGATTAAAATCCAGATGATGATCCGTCAAGTGGTAACGGCCCCCAGTCGTTTTCAAGCGCCCATTAAAAACAGCTTGGTGCCGAAAAGGTCGCCGAAAAGTCACTAAAGAAATCTCTTCTACTAAACTTTGGAGTTCTTCTTGTGTCATGTTACTTCGCCTGACCAGGGTCCAGCATCGTCAAGCTAATGCGCCCTTTTTTCAGGTCCACTTGTTCGACCCAAACGGTGACGATATCCCCAACAGCTACGACATCTTTCGGGTGTTTGACAAATTTGTCACTGAGCTTGGAGATATGGACCAAACCATCTTGTTTCACCCCGATATCCACAAAAGCACCGAAATCAATGACATTGCGGACAGTTCCTTTTAATTCCATACCAGGACGCAGGTCTGACATTTTCAGGACGTCTTTACGCAACAAGGGTGCCGGCATTTCGTCTCGCATATCGCGACCAGGTTGCAAAAGAGCTTTTAGGATATCCTTGGCTGTTTCTTTGCCGATTTCTAATTCGCGGCTTAACTGGTCTGGTTTTAAAGCAGCAAGGGCATTTTTGGCTTTCACTTGCCCCAGTTCTTTTTCGGTAATCTGGGCTAACGCAAGGATCGCTTTGGCTGCAGGATAACTTTCTGGGTGAATCCCCGTATTGTCTAAGATATGTTTCCCACCAGGAATACGCAAAAAGCCAATCGCTTGTTCATATGCTTTTGGTCCTAAGCGAGGCACTTTTTTCAACTGGTTTCTCGCGCTAAACGCCCCGTTTTCTTCGCGGTAAGTAAAAATATTCTGGGCAGTGGTTTTATTTAAGCCCGCTACGTGCTGCAATAACTGCGGGCTAGCGGTATTTACATCGACACCCACTTGGTTAACGACCGTTTCCACGACAAAATCTAATTGTTCTGCCAGACGTTTTTGGGAAACGTCATGCTGATATTGACCGACTCCCACCGCTTGCGGATCAATTTTTACCAACTCAGCCAAAGGATCTTGCAAGCGGCGCCCAATACTGATGGCACTGCGTTCTTCGACTGCAAGATTCGGAAATTCAGCTCGTGCGATATCACTAGCGGAATAGACTGAGGCCCCAGCTTCATTGACAATCACATAAAAGACATCCCGTTTGATTTCTCTCAGCTGCTCTGCGACGAATTGTTCTGATTCTCGGCTTGCAGTACCGTTCCCGATAGCTACCATATCCACCTGGTATTTTTCAATCAGTTGGCGAAAGGTCGGAGCTGCGGCCGCCTGTTTGCTACCAGCTGCCGGTTTGTGAGGATAAATGACCGCAATATCCAATACTTTACCAGTGGCATCCAATATGGCCAACTTACAACCTGTACGGTAAGCAGGATCAAAGCCCATCACGACCTTCCCCTTCAAAGGGGCTTGCAATAACAGATTTCGTAAGTTCTCACCAAAAATAGCAATCGCTTGTTCATCCGCTTCCTCTGTTAACTGGTTGCGAAGTTCACGTTCGATGGCCGGTCCAATAAAACGCTTATACGCATTTTGATAGCCTTCAATAACAAAAGGTGCAGCTGGTGAAGCACTGTTCTTGATCAATTGCTGGTCAAAGTAAGCCATGATTTTGCTTTCATCAACTTTGATACTGACTTTCAAAATGTCTTCTTTTTCGCCACGATTAGTAGCCAATACTCGGTGGGAAACCATCCGCTTCACCGGTTCACTAAAATCATAATACATCTCGTAAACGCCTTTTTCATCTTTGTCAGCATCTTTGACACTACTGAGGTACTGACCGTGAGTTAGGGTATATTGCCGAATCCAAGTCCGAAAGGCTGCCACATCACCAAACTGTTCGGCCAAGATTTCGTGAGCACCAGCTAAGGCATCTTCTGGGCTAGTCACATCTTGACTTAGATCCACAAATTCAGCTGCTTTAGCCAACACATCTCCCGTCTGAGGAAATGTCAGCAACCATTTAGCTAAAGGTTCCAACCCCCGTTCTTTAGCGATGGTAGCTTTGGTACGCCGTTTTTGTTTGTAAGGGCGGTACAAATCCTCCACTTGTTGCATTTTAGTAGCGCTCTTGATTTGCATAGCTAATTCTGGTGTCAGTTTTTCCTGCTCTTCAATCAGTCGAAGCACTTCTTCTTTGCGCTTTTCGAGGGTCGTCAAGTACTGATGCCGTTCTTCTATTTCTCGAATCTGGACTTCATCCAAATTACCGGTGACTTCTTTCCGGTAACGGGCAATAAAAGGGACTGTATTACCCTCTGTCAATAACTCCAACACCCGTTTAATCTGATCCGGATGGTATTGTTTTAATTCTTTTTGGACGAGCTTCAAAATCTCTTGATCCAAAGCTTTCACACACCTTTCAAAGAGTCCTCATGCTAACTACTGTTTCTTACCTGACATGACGACTACACTCTCTTACTTCCTAACTTTTGGATACATACCGCATTATTTTACCATATTACAGTCTAAAAATAAAAAACACCGTGAAGCTACCACGATGTTTTCACAACTATAAACACTGACTATCCACTAAATATCTGGTTGCCATGGTCCTTGAAGATTTTGGTACTCGATGTCTTGAAGGATACCATCTTTATCAAAAATAACACCGTGAATACTACCGCCAAAAACCGCCCCACCATCGATGCCAATTTTATGATCGGATTGCCACAAATCCGTCGTCTCCATATCACCATGCAGTGCTGGTGTGATGGTATGACCAAAGACGATGGTTTTACCCGTATGATTCTTAGCCCTATGAAAGGCTTCTCTAATCCAGACAAAATCGTGAGCAGACGTCAGATGCCAATCTTTTTTGGTCAAATCAACACCTGCATGGACAAAAACATACGGTCCCCACTCGTAATACAGTGGGCGTTCTTGTAAAAAAGCGACTAAGTCTTTGTATCGACTTCGGATTAGCATGGCGATTTCAGTGGGAGAATACTCCTCCCACGCACCTTTATGCAACAGACTTTCGACGGTCTGCTTTCCCCCATTGTATTGATACATAGGGCCCACTTCTTCCGGTGATTTCAAAAAATCCAGTAAGTATTCTTCATGATTGCCCATTAAATAGACAGCGCCATAGTCTTCAACTAGTTTTTTCCCCAATAATAAACTCTCTTTGCTCCGAGGACCGCGGTCAATTAAATCACCGATCAATACCAGCTGGTGCCGCTGCGGATCAAAATTGGCGATGGCTTTTTCAAAAAGATCGTACATACCGTGGATATCACTGATGGCATAGACATATGGTTTCATCAACATTCACTCCTTCTTGGTGATCCCGCTGCGATTGATAACTACTCTCTTTAGTGTACGACTTTACCGCTGAAAATGCGACGATCCGGTTTATTTAGCCAAGCAAGTTAAAAATAATTAGCTTTGTGGCATTTGTCGATCTAGTTACGGCTATTTCAATTCCTATGAAGCTAAATTTCACCATTTTTGGGCTATCGAAAAACAGGATAAAATGCTCTCTAAACCTTGATAAAATGTGACCTCACATAGACTAAAACTTATAAGACCTGAGTGTATTAAAAAACTCGACCGAGACAGTCGAGTTTTTTTGTTTAGTTTTTTGGGGTTTGCCGGTAAACAAAACTTCCTTGGCGTTCTTTGGTCACTTGGCCATTTTCTGCGACTTTTTGCCCCCGCAGATAGACAGCTTGGGCACCGCCTTTTGTCACAAAGCCGTCATAAGGCGTATAGTCAACATTTTGAAGCTGAGTTGCAGCCGAAATGACTCCCGTGACTTCGGGGTCCCAAACCACAATATCAGCATCGGACCCTTCTTGTAAAATCCCTTTTTGAGGAAAAAGGTGAAACTGCCGCGCGATATTTTCTGAGAGGAGGGCTACCATTTTTTCCAAAGAAATCTTACCAGTGGTGACACCGGCTGTATATATCACTTCAGGACGAGTTTCCACACCAGGCATACCATTAGGAATTTTACTGAAATCTTCTCGCCCCAATGTTTTCTGTCCTTCAAAATTAAAACTACAGTGATCTGTGGAAATGGTATCGATAGACCCCTCCATGACTCCTTGCCACAAAGCCGTTTGATCCGAGACTTTACGAATCGGTGGCGAGCATACAAATTTGGCACCTAAGAAATTTGGTTGATCATAGACGCTATCATCTAATACCAAATACTGTGGACAAGTCTCGACATAGAGTTTTTGCCCTCGCAGACGCGCTCTATTTACCGCCTCCAAGGAACGTTCCGTGGAAAGATGGACGATATTTACTGCTAAATCCGCTTGGTCAGCAATCATTAAATAACGTTCAATCGCCTCAGCTTCAATCGCTGCGGGACGTGAAAGGGGATGGTAATGGGTGCTAGTTTTCCCTTCTGCCAAAAGCCGACGAATATTTTCATTGACCAAATCGCCATTTTCACAGTGGACCCCCAACATCCCACGCACATTTTTGATCGCCAGCATGGCTTCAAATAATTCAGCATCTGTCACGCGTAAATTGTCATAAGCCATATACATTTTAAATGAGGTAATGCCCTTAGCTATCATGTCGCTGATTTCTTTACGTATGCCATCATTCCACTCGATAATCGACATATGGTAGGTATAATCACAAGAACTATTCCCCTGGGCAAAATTGTCCCACACTTGTAAACAGTCAGCTAAGGATTGGCCCTTGGTTGGGGTCGCCATGTCGATGACCGTCGTCGTTCCCTTGGCTACCGCAGCCTTGCTTCCGGTATAAAAATTATCCGCACAGGCTTGTGAGCCTGGGCCGTTATTGAGCTCTAAGTGGGTATGGGCATCAATAAAACCTGGTAACAAGTACCGTCCCCTCACATCCTCTACTTGGGAATCAGCCACGGGAAGATTGGTTCCGATTTCAACGATTTTATCCCCTGCAATGCGGATATCACCTTGGCGACGCCCATGAGCCGTTACCAAAATGCCCCCTTGTAACAATATCGACATGTCATTACCCCCTGTAATCTGCTTGTTCGGCGCCACAGCCAGGTCACTAGCAAGGTGCAAGCCTCAAGTCAAGCCAGTAGCTGTAAGCGTTTCAATTTATGTTAGCACAAAAGCTAAAAAAATTCAATTTCACCTAAAAAACATTTTGGTAACCTAGCCTTACCATCAAAATACAAAAACCTGCCACAAAGCGTGACAGGTTTCATACCTTAATTTGCTGGCCCACTGACCGCAAAATAGTTGCCCTCAGGATCGGCAAAATTGAAAATCAGCTGTTCTCCTAGCTGCATGACTTCACCAAGTTCGACGTTTGCAGCCGCCAATTGTTGGTACAAGCCTAAAATATCTGGTGCACTAAACATCACTGAAGGTGCCGCAACATTGACTTCTGATGAATGAGCTTGCACAAAAGTCAAATCATATAAGACAAAGTGCAAATCCGCTTCTGCCGTCGGGGCAATTTCCACCACTTGGGTCCCATCCGCTTCTTGAAGATCGATCACCACAAACCCTAAAGACTGCCAAAAAGCCACTGCTCGAGGGACATCTTCTACATACAACATGACTTGTGTTTGTGAACTAAACATCTTATTCACCTTCTGCCTGGGTAGCATTGTTTTGGAAGTTTAATTTCAATCCTGGTTCATCAGTAGCGATTTCCGTTACCTCGTAAGTAATCCGCTCGACAATATCAAATAACGGCGCCACGATTTCATCGATTTCTTCTTTGGTCAAATCCTCTTGATTTTTGACTTGACGATTGATCAGATGATTCACTTGGCTGATGCTTCCGGAAAGGACATACTCTTTAAAAACCAAGTTAAACTCCAAACGCGCCCCTAAAATAGAATTTTCTTTTGGATAATTGGGATCAGACGTTTGCAGCGGTGCAAACCCCACATTTAATTTGGTTTCATATTCTTTATCGGGAATACGATGGGCGTACTGATAAGTTTCTACTAACGGTTTATGACGTTCGATTTGCATAGTTACTGCCTCCACTCAAAAAATGTTACCAACTTGAGAATCAGACAGCGACAAGCCCATTCCAGATTCCCATTTGATAACACGATTATAGCACACCCTTTTAAGCAAAAGCTCCTGATCCGCAGAAGTCTTTTAAAAAACGCGGGACAGTCTTAAGCAAAACTGTCCCGCGTTCTCTTATTTTTCACTTAAAGACTCGAGATAAGCCACCGCTTCTTCCACAGTTGCGACCGGCACGATCTTCATATCGGTCCCGAGTTTTTTTGCAGCTGCTTTGGCTTCCTGATAGTTAGTATCGGCTTTTGTTTCGCCTTTTGGTGCTAGAAAAATCTTAGCACCTGATGCGGCTGCCGAAGCGACTTTTTTATCAATGCCGCCTATTTGACCCACCAGCCCGGCTTCATTCATCGTACCTGTGCCGGCAATCGCCATGCCAGCCCGCAAATCTTGATTGACCAACTGTTGGTAGATTTCCAAAGTAAACATCAACCCTGCTGAAGGCCCTCCAATATTGTCGATATGAAACGCAATTTCTTCATCCGATGTGATTTCGGTGTGACTTGTTAAAGTAATGCCAATGCCCGCTTTGCCTTCATTAGGTTTCGGTAACGAAATCAATTTGCCAGTGGCTTCTTTTTCTTGATCGTCTTGAATATAAGTCACCGTGACTGTCTGACCAACTTTTTGATCGTGAACATAAGCCACTAACTCATCTGAAGTCGCGAAACTTTTGCCGTCGACTTTAGTCACCGTATCTCCCACCGATATTTTCCCATAGAAATTCGATGATGGGTCAATCCCCATGACGTAGACACCTAAGTAGTGCATCTTGTATGGTTTTCCGGCTAGTTTCAAAGCCTGCTCAATCGCAGCATTTTGCGAAGATTCCATATAATAATTTTGGATGCGATCGTATTCTTCATCGGTGGCATCCCCCATCAACTCCCGCTCTGTGACTAAGTCTTCAAAGTCAGTCAACTTCGACTTAATCGCTGTTACCAAGGTGGCTTGGCGAATCCCCACGGAGGTCAATGAAAAGGAACCAGAATGATCATCTTTCTGATCGTTGACGGTAATCAGTTCATCTAGTTTAATGGTGGCTCCCGGTCCTTCCACATAATAGGGAATCGGAAGCAAAACAGCCGCCAAAAAGGCTAAGGCTACTAGCAGAAAAACCAGGGATTTTGCTGGGACTTTGTTTTTTCTATTATTCCTATTGTAGTTTTTCATGGGACGCCCGCTTTCTTAAAAAAGCTTCATTGATGACTGGAGGTAAGTATTTTGCGACATCCCCGCCAAATAGCAAAACCTCTTTTAAGAGACTGGAACTGATGTGGCTATATTCCGGGTTAGCCAACAAAATAACCGTCTCAATATCCGGAGCGAGGTGACTGTTCATCGTCATGATATCTTTTTCGTATTCGTAATCCTTTACGCTGCGAATGCCTCGCAATAAAAACTTGGCTCCCAGACGCTGAGCACTAGTAACTGTCAATTCGGATTCCTGACTAATCACCCGAACATTGTCCAAATGAGCCACCGCTTGTCTCACTAATTCTGTGCGTTCTTCACTGGTAAACCAACTGGCCTTGGAAGTATTGATAAAAACCCCGATAATTAATTCATCAAAGAGCTTGGCCCCTCGTTCGACAGTATCTAGATGGCCGTTAGTAAAGGGATCAAAACTCCCTGGAAATAATGCAATTTTTTTCATGCGGATACCTCGTTTTTAAAATGATAGATGGTTACGGCAGTGATCCCATAGTTTTGGCGCCGAACTTGGTGTAACTTTTCAGCAATTTCCTCCGGTAGTTCCACCGCCTTATCCGTTTCACAAACTACAATCCCCTGCTCAGCAATCAAGTCTGCGGCAACTAGCTCAGTCAATTGCTTAACAATCTGCTGTTTGGCATAAGGTGGATCTAGCAGCACCAAGTCAAATTGCTGATTAGCTTCAGCCAATTGACGAATGGCTCCTTCAGCTGTCATCTTCCAAAGGGTAAACTGGCTTTCCGCCTTAGTGATAGCGATATTTTCCTTAATAACCTGAATCGCAGGATAACTGCGATCCACCAAATAGGCATGAGCCATTCCTCGAGAAATCGCCTCAATAGCTAGACCACCACTCCCTGCAAATAAATCCAAGCATTGACCCCCATCAAAATATGGGCCAATCATATTAAAAATCGATTCTTTGACTTTATCCGTTGTGGGACGAGTATTATCCCCTGGTAAGCTCTTCAGCTTACGTCCCCGAAATTCTCCAGAAATGACGCGCATCGCATCCTCAACCTTTCTTTTATCCAAATCGTTTTTTCTCTGTTCAAACTCTTCGCGTGGATGACTATCCTAAGTTTTAGGGGATCATCACCAAGCAAAAAGGCGGTGAAGATCCCTCTGGATTCCCGCCTAACTGATAGTATTGATTACACATCTTCCGCCAACCGAATATGAGTGGAAAGTTCTTCAACCTCAAAGCCGTCTTCATCCATCTGGTAAGCAGCTCTGGTACCGATTTTATCCGCAAAATTCATTTCCACATCTGGTCGATAGGAAGGCTCGACACTTCGAACAAAATGCAATCGTTCAATCTTTGCCACATTTTCCTCGTAGCCTGCTTCATCTAAGTACATATAAACATACTTCATTTTTCGTGAAACATAATGAACTAACCCATAACGTTTCAAATTTTTTAATTGTTTCAGACTATACACCCATACGACTAATCCTCGACGTGAGTTGATGGTAAATTCTGTCATCTCAGCTTCCATGGCACTTTCCTCCACAACTTTCCTGATGGGATCCCTCGGTAAAAAATGGATTACCGGCATCCACTTTGATCTTTTCATCGATATGCTGGGCAAGGGTTTGCCCAATTTCATCTAACAAGCTCTGTAGCTGGGTCTCCGCTTGGCGAAACTGTGCCACCGGGGGATGTAAATCCAGTTCTCGTTTGGCTGACAACACTTCTTGGCGGGTCTTAGAAAAACCCGGCGCATACTCACCATATGCCAGCACCGCTTCATAGGCGTCTTTTTTCTGTTGAAAATGTTGTTTGAGTCGGCTCCCTTGGGCATCTTTTTGTAAGCTTGCCTGAGCCAATCGATAGTCTTGACAACTAGCGCTTTCTTCAATTGCTATCAAAAGACAATCAATCTGATCATCAAGCGCCAGCATTTTTTCATTATAAATCATAAATTAGTCACTGTCCTTTGTCGCCTTGACATCTTCAAATAAGATTACCATATTCTGCGCTGAGATGCCAATAGCCATCGCTTGGGGGTCTTTTTTCATAAAGCGATTATGCATGAAAGGATCACTGTACCAAGAAAGGATTTGAAAGGTCGGATCATAACAAGGGGTTTCAAAAAAGCCATCAATATCCGGCACTTCCACCGCTCGCGCCACCTCTGAAAACTCCTGACCTGACAACATAAAAACGGCATTACTAGCATCTTCAGTTACTTTACGAAAATTTTCGTAGCGATTTTCCTCCAAATAGTTTGCAGGCTTTTTCAAGAAACGACTTAGAAAATCCCGACTCTGCCCCTGCAAGGTAAAGGTGGTATCGTATCTTTCAAGCTGATCTTGTTCTCGCAGCAGATTGAACAATTGATAGCCTTGTTTTTCTTTTGCCTGATCGATGGGTTCCCACTGGTCCTCGCTGACTGTTGCTTCCATTTTTGGAGGCGTTCCTTGCACCAAATTATAAGGAGCCAACTCTAGTAGCATCTCCGTCGTCAAATACATGACTCCGATAAGCTTGGATTCCGCATTAAAAAACAAAATACTGTAGGTGCCATTATCAAAAGTCACCAATGGTCGATAATTTAGATCTTCTTCCATCAGTTCAATTTCAACAGCTTCATCATCATTGACGATGGTGAAGTTGGGATAAAGCATCGTAATTTCAGCTAGATCTCCCATGCTCATGTTCAGCTGGAAGGGAGCAATCGGCTCGCCGTCGATCCCCGTCGTCTTAACAGCAGCAATTTTGCCGTCTTTGATACTAGCTTCCAAATAGCCTGGTTCATCTGATTGATAATGTTTAATTGTAAATCCGTAACCCGAATCATAACTTTCTGTTGGTTTTCCGTATTGTTTTTCCAACTCTTTTTCCGGTTTACCAATCAACTTGGCAAAACCAGCGGCGGCGATAGGCTCGGCTTGCAAGGTGGTATTTCCACCTTCCACAATCGCTTGCGAATCCTGCGGGCGAATGGTTTGGACTTGTCGGGGGAAAAAGATTGGTTGCAAATAAACCACTAGGAAAGCTAAAACCAAAAACAGGAGGAAAATGAACCAGCGCTTTTTAATCCCATGCTCTTTCACGACGATCCCTCCTAAATAATTAGATAAAAGAACACTTAAACTGCTCCATATCCCTCATCATACTATAACTTTTACCAAATGAGAACGTTCCTTTTTTAGAAAGCGGGAGAAGTTAATAAGTTCATTATGATTTTATCCGTAAAAAAATCGCCTAGCCGGTCTGCTGACCTTCAGGCGATTCTCTCGATTTCAGATAACTTGCTGACCAAACCTCATACCTGTAAAGCTTTTGCTCCAATATCACTGCGATAAAACATGCCCTCAAGTTGGACACTAGCTAACGCCTGGTAGACTTTTTCTTTTGCTTCGGCTAAGTCATTTCCTTGTGCTTCTACTAAGAAAACCCGTCCGCCATTGGCCACCAACTGGCCTTCTTTTGCGGCCACCCCTGCATAATAAACAGAAATATCTGGTTGCGAGAATGTTGGCAAGCGCATTCCTCTTTGGTAAGTCCCGGGATAACCATCCGCTGCTACGACAACCCCAAAAGTTGCTTTATCTGACCAAGATAGTTCAGGTTCCCGATCAGCTAAAAGATCACTGATGATAGCTGCTAGACTGGCTGTCAAACGGGGCAATACCACTTGTGTTTCTGGATCGCCAAAGCGTGCATTAAACTCGATGACTTTCGGCCCATCTGTTGTAGCAATTAAGCCGGCATATAAAATCCCTGTAAACGGCGTGCCATTAGCAATCATCCCTTGAGCAGCCGGTTCTAAGATGGTAGCCACTGCTTGTTCCACCATCTCTTGAGGAATTTGGGGTACTGGTGAATAGGCTCCCATGCCTCCTGTATTGGGTCCTTGATCACCGTCAAAAGCCCGTTTATGATCTTGGGAGATCACCATCGGATAAACTTTTTCGTTGCGGACAAAAGCCAACAAAGAAAACTCTTCACCCGCCAAAAACTCTTCTACCACAACACGAGCACCACTTGCCCCAAACTTATTGTCTTCTAACATATCCGACAAGGCATCAAGGGCTTGCTCCACCGTCTCCGCCACCACAACCCCTTTACCAGCAGCTAAGCCGTCCGCTTTGATGACAATAGGTGCCCCTTTTTGCAAAACATAAGCTTTGGCTGCTGAGTAATCAGTAAAAGTTTGATAATCACCGGTAGGAATCTGGTTTTTGACCATCACTTGTTTGGCGAAATCTTTTGAGCCTTCGATTTGAGCCGCCGCTTGCGATGGACCAAAAGCCTTTAAACCCGCTGCTTCAAAATCATCCACCAGACCAGCGGCTAATGGGGCTTCCGGTCCCACAAATGCCCAGTCAATCGCTTGTTCCTTCGCAAATGCAATCAAACCCGCATGATCATTTTCAGCAAGAGCCACCACTTCAATGCCATCTTGCACCATCCCAGGATTACCTGGTGCACAAAAGACTTTTTGAACCAATGTATCCTGCTGTAATTTCTTGGCGATGGCATGTTCACGACCACCTGAGCCGATGACCAATAACTTCACGCTTGCTTCCTCCTTCAATAAAACCTCTTTATAAAAGTTCCAGGCAAACCCTAACGTTCTTGAAACAGTAGTAACAAATGATTGCCCCATCCCCCGAAAAAGACAATCATTCTTTATTAATGACGGAAATGGCGCACATCCGTGAAGACCATAGCGATTCCTGCTTCATCAGCAGCTTCAATCGATTGTTGGTCTTTGATGCTACCGCCAGGTTGGATGATGGCTTTGATACCATGTTCTGCCGCGTAAGTCACGCTATCTCCCATTGGGAAAAACGCATCAGAAGCTAAAACGGCCCCCGCCATTTTATCCGCTGCTTCTGCTTGTTGAATAGCGATTTTTACTGAACCCACTCGATTCATTTGCCCCGCACCGATTCCCACGGTTTGGTGATGGTTTGCCAAAACAATCGCATTGGATTTCACATGTTTGACAGCTTTCCAAGCAAAAGCGAGTGCCGTCAACTCTTCTGCTGTTGGTTGCCGTTTGGTGACCACCTGCCAAGCTTGTGGTGTTTCTTTTATCACATCTTGGTCTTGTACTAACAAACCACCTAAGACAGACACCTTTTCAGAAGCGGTAGTTTGATTTTTTTCACTAAAATCAAGAGTCATTAGGCGCAAGTTTTTCTTAGCGCTCAACACTTCGAAAGCCTCCGGAGCAAAAGCTGGCGCGATGATGATTTCTAAAAAGAGTTTGTGCATTTTTTCAGCCGTTGCCAAATCGATTTCTCGATTAGCTACTAAAATACCGCCAAAAATCGAAACAGGATCAGCATCATAGGCAAAATCATAAGCTTCTTCAATCGTTGCCGCTGTCCCAATACCACAAGGATTCATATGTTTCAAAGCGACTACTGCAGGTTCATCAAACTCCCGAGCAATTCGTAGCGCCGCGTCGGCATCCTTGATATTATTGTAAGACAGCTCTTTTCCATGGAGCTGTTTGGCAGCCGCGATGGAGTAAGTCACAGGTAAGGCATCTTGGTAAAAGGCAGCCTTTTGGTGGCTGTTTTCTCCATAACGCAAGGACTGTTTCAAATCATAAGTCAATGTCAGTTTTTCTGGCTGAGTCTCATCCACAAGTTCCGTCAGATACCCAGCGATTAAGGCATCATAGGCCGCCGTGTGACGAAAAACTTTCGCGGCTAGCGCTTTACGAGTGGCAAGGGTTGTCTCACCCTCCGTCTTTAACTCCATCGCAACTTGTTGATAGTCAGCTGGATCCACTAAAACCGTCACCGCCGCAAAATTTTTGGCAGCTGACCGTAACATTGACGGGCCTCCGATATCGATATTTTCGATGGCATCGGCTTCGGTCACATCTGTTTTTGAAATAGTTTCTTTAAAGGGATACAAATTTACGACTACCACATCAATTGGCGTGATGCCATGTTCGGCCATCGCATCCAAATGGGTTTGTAAATCCCTCCGACCTAATAAACCACCGTGAATTAACGGATGTAAGGTCTTGACGCGACCATCCATCATCTCTGGAAAGCCGGTCACTTCTTCAATTCCTAATGTGGCAATGCCAGCTTCCTCCAAAGCTTTTTTGGTGCCACCGGTTGAAATAATCTCGAAGCCTGTGGTCAAAAGTTCTTTGGCAAACTCCAAAATACCGGTTTTATCGGAAACGCTAATTAATGCCCGTTTTTTCATGATGATTCCCCTTTATTATTATGATTGCAAGTTTTTCTTATTTTTCAGCAAACAATTGTTGTAAAACAGCTGGGTAAAGGCGATGCTCTACTTGATGGATTTTTTCCTCTAAGGTATCCAACGTATCCAATTTACCAATGGTTACCGCTTGTTGTGCGATAATCGGACCTGTATCCACCCCTTGGTCCACAAAGTGCACCGTGACGCCGGTGACTTTTACGCCGTATTTGAAGGCATCTTCAATGCCGTGAAGTCCCGGAAAAGCCGGCAAAAGAGAAGGATGGATATTGATGATGCGACTCGGAAAAGCTGCAATTAGCTCGGGTCCGATAATTCGCATGTAGCCGGCCAATACGAGGTAATCGATCTTTTCAGCTTTTAATAGGGCCAACAGAGCAGCTTCATAAGCTTGTTTGCCGCCTTTTTCTTTCACAGTGAAACTTGTGGCTGGCACCTGATGGGCTTGAGCCCGTTGCAAAACGAAGGCTTCTGGTTGATCCGAAAAAACTAGTGCTAAGGTACCCGGGATTTGGCCCCGTTTACTAGCAGTGATGATGGCTTCAAAATTACTGCCATTGCCTGAAGCTAGAACGGCGTATCTCATAGTTTTGCTCCAACTAGGTGAATGGCTTGGTCTGAATCGGCAACCACTTCTCCCAGCTCATAACAAGCTTCATCGATTGCCACTAAGACTTCTTTGACTTCTGCTACTTTTTCAGGAGCCACAGCCAAAACCATGCCGATACCCATATTAAAGATTTCGTACATTTCATGATGCGGAATTTGACCGTATTTTTCTAAGGCTGAAAAAACAGCCGGCACCGGCCAAGTATCCGTCGCAATCTTCGCGCTTAAGCCCGCTGGCAGCATCCGAGGAATATTCTCCACAAAACCACCACCAGTAATATGGGCAATTCCATGGACTAACTCTTGTTTTACTAACGGTAACAACTGCTTTACATAAATCCGTGTTGGTGTTAGCAATACCTCACCTAAGGGTTGTTCTGGAAACTCTGGCAGGTGGCTGTCGGTGGTAAAGTCATTCATTTCAAAGAAGACTTTACGCACCAAGGAGTAGCCGTTTGAATGGATCCCGGAAGAAGTCAAACCAAGTAAAACATCTCCAGCTTGAATCTTTTCGCCAGTCACCAATTGGGATTTTTCAGCGACTCCCACTGCAAAACCAGCTAAATCATAATCCGCATCATCATACATACCTGGCATTTCAGCTGTTTCGCCGCCAATCAAGGCTGCCCCAGCTTGGACACATCCCTCAGCGACACCGGCTACTACTTGTTCCAGACGAGCAGGTACATTTTTCCCTGTAGCAATGTAGTCCAAAAAATATAAAGGTTCTGCTCCTTGGGCGACAATATCATTGACACACATGGCCACGCAGTCAATCCCAATCGTATCGTGTTTGTCCGCTTGGATGGCCACCATTAATTTAGTACCCACGCCATCAGTTCCGGAAATCAAGACCGGCTCTTTGACGTCAATCTGACTGAGATCAAAGCAACCTCCAAAGCCACCAATCGCTCCCATCACCCCGAGACGTTCGGTTTTTTTCACATGTTTTTTGATACGCGCTACAACTTCATAGCCAGCTTCGACATCGACACCAGCTTTTTGATAGGCATTTGCCATGATTGATTTCTCCTTTTTTGCGGGAAGAAGACTACTATCCTATCCGCTATTTTATCTGCTTACAAATTGAAGAAAGAGACTTTTTCTTTCAAAGAGGCTTGGTACTGCTCTTCATAATCATACAAGGGTGTGGGGTAATCCCCGTTGAAATACGCCATACACAACCCTGAATAAGGGGCGTCAAAATCCAAACCAATCGCATCAATCAAGCCCTCTTCACTTAAAAAGCTTAAGGAATCGGCACCGATACATTCACAAATTTCCGCAATCGTATGGTTGGCGGCAATCAATTCTTTTCGTGTCTGGATATCAATGCCATAAAAACAAGGGTATTTCAAAGGAGGCGAGGCAATCCGCACATGAACTTCTTTGGCCCCAGCTTCTTTTAACAGTTGGACGATTCGACGACTAGTGGTCCCCCGCACGATGGAATCATCCACCATGATGACTTTCTTCCCTTCGACAACCCCACGGACAGCGGACAGTTTCATCCGCACCCCTTGTTCTCGCAATTCTTGTGTCGGTTGGATAAAGGTCCGAGCGATGTATTGGTTTTTCACCAAGCCCATTTCATAAGGAATCCCCGAAGCTTCGGAAAAGCCACTAGCTGCAGATAAGGATGAATTAGGGACGCCAATAACCATATCCGCATCAACTGGGGCTTCTTTAGCTAGCCGTCGACCCATGTTTTTGCGGGCGGTATGCACGTTGACCCCAGCAATATTTGAATCTGGTCGAGCAAAGTAGACATATTCCATGGAGCAAATGGCGTGTTGGGTTTCTTCTGTAAAATGATCAACAGTAAAGCCCTCATCATTGACTATGATGATTTCCCCCGGCTGCACATCTCGGACAAACTCCGCCCCAATCACTTCCAACGCACAGGTTTCAGAGGCAATCACATAAGCGCCATTTTTCATTTGACCAATCGCTAAAGGACGGAAGCCATTGGCATCTAGTGCCGCCACCATGCAATCTTCCCGCATGAGAATATAGGCAAAACCACCTTGTACCGTATTTAGCGCTTCTTTCAACTGGTCCAACCAGTTGTCTGCTTTGCTACGACGGATTAAGTGCATCAAAATCTCAGTGTCAGAGTTAGAATGGAAAATCGCCCCATCCCTCTCCAATTCTGTTCGTAAGCTACGAGCATTGGTTAAGTTTCCATTGTGAGCTAAGCCACATGAACAATCGTAAAATTTGAACAAAAAGGGTTGAATATTATCCACGCTACCATTTCCAGCAGTCGCGTAACGAACGTGACCAATCGCCGCTGAGCCTTGTAAGTTTTCCAAATCACGGTCATCTTTAAACACTTCAGATAAAAGACCCAAGTCCCGATAGCCAGAAAGTTTTCCTTCGTGGTTTGCGACAATCCCTGCACCTTCTTGTCCCCGATGTTGCAGACTATGCAAGCCAAAATAAGTGACACGTGCAGCGTCTGGGTGACCCCAGACGCCGAAAATGCCACATTCTTCGTTTAGACTTTTTACTTCATAAGACATGGAATAGCTTCCTCCCATAGTTCCTTCCCTCGTTGAACTGATAAAGTTACAACTTCATCAACTGTTTCCAAGCGAATTTCCCCATCTGTTGTTACTTGACCAATTGGTTGAGCCAACTCTTTAGCTAACGCTTCAAAAGCTGCTTGCTTTTCTGGTTTGACTGAAAGAACAAAACGGGATTGCGTTTCGGCAAACAACAATTCTTTAGGCAGATCCATTTTGACTGTAACCCCTAACCCATTTTTGAAAGTCGCTTCCGCTATTGCTACCGCTAAACCACCTTCCGCACAATCATGAGCACTTGCCACCAAACCTGCTTGAATCGCTGCTAATACAAGGTCTTGATGGGCTTTTTCAGTTGCCAAATCAAATGCCATCAGCTTTCCTTCAATCCGGCCCAACTGCATTTTTTGGATTTCTGAACCATTGAAGTCCGCATTCGTTTCACCCACTAGATAAATCAGGTCACCCGCTTCTTTAAACTCTTGGGTAGTGATATGAGACAGGTTTTCCACCAATCCCACCATCCCAATCATCGGCGTAGGATAAATCGCTTTGCTATCAGTTTCATTATACAAAGAGACATTTCCGGAAATAACCGGTGTATCCAAGACCCGACACGCCTCGGCAATCCCATCAGCAGAAGTCCACAACTCCCAGAAAACTTCTGGCTTATCCGGTGAGCCATAGTTAAGACAGTCAGTGATGGCCAAAGGTTTGCCACCGGAAGCGACAATATTACGGGCAGCTTCTGCCACCGCAATCTGTCCGCCAATTTCCGGATTCAAATATAGATAACGAGCATTGCAGTCCGTCGTCATCGCCAAGGCTTTTTCGGTTCCTCGTACCCGCAAGACCGCCGCATCAGAGCCTGGTAACACCACTGTATTGGTACGGACTTGGGCATCATAGGTTTCATAAATCATTTTTTTCGAAGCAATCGTCGGTTGTTGCAAGAGTTTTTCCAAAGTCTCCGTCGCATTTGCCACTGTTGGTACAAAATCCGCTAAGTTAGCAAATTCTTTGATCCGGGCTGGTTCTTGATATTCTTTGTAATAGGTTGGTGCATCTTCTGCCAAGGCATCTACTGGGAGATTGGCTACTTCCACACCTTTGTGATACAAACGGTACAAACCATCATCAGTCACTTCACCGATAGTCACCGCATCCAAATCATATTTTTGGAAAAGTGCAACCACTTGATCCTCGGTACCTTTTTCAACACAGATTAGCATCCGTTCTTGGGATTCGGAAAGCATCATTTCATAAGGCGTCATGCCGGTTTCCCGCTGTGGCACATCATCCAGATACAGCTTCAAGCCTGAGCCAGCCTTTGAGGCCATCTCAGAACTAGAAGATACCAGACCAGCCGCTCCCATATCTTGGATTCCCACCAAAATATCAGAATGATCTAAAATCAACTCTAAGCAAGCTTCCAAAAGCAGTTTTTCCATGAAGGGATCCCCGACTTGCACAGCCGAACGCTGTTGTTCTTCCCCTTCTGAAAATTCTTCTGAGGCAAAGGTTGCACCATGAATCCCATCCCGGCCGGTTTTAGCTCCTACGTACATAATAGCGTTGCCGACACCTTTTGCTTGACCTTTTTGGATATCTTTGTGATCGATTAAGCCGACACACATGGCATTGACCAAAGGATTGCCAGCATAACAAGGATCAAATGCAACTTCCCCACCAACTGTCGGAATCCCGATACAGTTCCCATATCCGGAAATACCAGCGACAATTTCTTCTAATAGGTACTTAGTCCGAGGGTTGTCCAGCTCGCCAAAACGCAAGGAATCCAATACGGCAATCGGTCGGGCCCCCATGGAAAAGATATCGCGAATAATGCCACCGACACCAGTTGCGGCGCCTTCATACGGTTCAACCGCTGAGGGATGGTTATGACTTTCGGCTTTGAAAACAACCGCTTGACCATCACCAATGTCCACGATACCCGCGCCTTCTCCCGGACCTTGCAGTACTTGCGGCCCTGTCGTAGGAAATTTGCGTAACACAGGTTTTGAATTTTTATAAGAACAATGTTCACTCCACATCACCGAAAACAAACCTGTCTCGGTATAATTCGGCATCCGACCTAAAATTTCCTCGGCAATTAAACGGTATTCCTCATCCGTCAGTCCCCATTGCTGATAAATTTTTTCTTCTTTAATCTGTTGTGGTGTTGGTTCTAAATAAGTCATTTGGTCACAGACACCTTTCCGAAATTTTTCAAAATAGAAGCAAAGAAACGCTTGCCATCATCAGAGCCGAGTAATTCTTCCATTGCTCGTTCGGGATGAGGCATCATCCCCAAAACGTTGCCTTGTTTATTAATGATTCCGGCGATATTTTCCATACTGCCGTTGATATCTTCCTGATAAGTAAAAACGATTTGCTTATTCGCTTTTAACTCCGCTAAAGTCTCTTCATCGCAAATATAGTTGCCTTCCCCATGAGCGACTGGAATTTGGATGATTTCATTTTCAGTGTATTCGCTAGTAAACTTGGTATCTGCATTGGCCACTTTTAAAGGGGTCGTCTTGCAAATAAAATGCAAAGATTTGTTGCGAATCAAAGCCCCAGGCAATAACCCCGCCTCCGTCAACACTTGGAAACCATTGCAGGTCCCAAATACGGGCTTTCCTTCATCAGCAAAACGAACGACTTCCGCCATAATGGGTGAAAAACGAGCAATCGCACCACAGCGTAAATAATCGCCATAAGAAAAGCCCCCTGGCAGCAAAACGCCGTCGAATCCTTCAAGACTAGTTGCATCGTGACGAACATACTCCGCATCTGCTTCCATAACGTCTTTAATCGCCCACAACATATCCATGTCACAGTTGGAGCCAGGAAAGACAATCACCGCAAATTTCATTAGGCTTCCTCCATCTCAGCGATTTCGTAGCGATAGGTTTCCATATTGACATTTGCCAATAATTTATCACAGATTGTTTCGATCGTTTCTTCAAGGTTTTCCACAGATTTAGCTACTTTAATTTCAAAATATTTCCCAATACGGATTTCCTCAATTTCCTCATAACCCATTCGATGGACGGCCCCTTTAACGGCTTCTCCTTGAGGGTCCAATACTGATTCTTTGTAAGTAACATAAACTTTTACGAAATACATGCTGGCATTCCTTTCTTTTGTCAATTTTTAATCAGCTAAACGCTGTAAGACTTCTTGATAAACAGGGACCAAATCCCCTAAATCACGACGATAGATGTCCTTGTCTAAGTGTTCTTTCGTGTGCAAATCCCAAAGACGGCAGGTATCTGGCGAAATCTCATCGGCTAAAAGAATGTCTCCGGTTTTAGTTCGCCCGACTTCAATTTTAAAATCAATCAATTGAATCCCCACTTCGGCAAACACGGTCAGTAAAGCTTGATTCACAGCATACGCCAGTTCTTTGATCCGGCTGATTTCTGCTGTCGTGGCAATATCCAGCACCCGGACGTGATCATCGTTAATAAAGGGATCATCCAAAGCATCGTCTTTGTAATAAAACTCAACAATCGGGAAAGCCAGTGCTGTACCTTCTGGAATCCCTAGACGTTTAGAAAAACTCCCGGCTGCGGTATTGCGCACAACAACTTCCAAAGGGATAATGGCTACTGATTTCACTAATTGTTCGGTTTTTGATCGTTTTTCAATAAAATGAGATGGAATTCCGGCACGCTCTAGTTTTTCAAAAATAAGGCTAGTAATCTGATTGTTTAACTCGCCTTTTCCACTGATGGCATCCTTTTTCGCGCCATTAAGAGCCGTTGCTTGATCTAAATACTCCACCCACAAAATATCTTCTTGATCCGTCTTGTATAGCTTCTTCGCTTTACCTTCATAGAGCAATTCCGTTTTCTCCATTGTGCACCCCTCTAAATTAACAAACTTCATATCCAGACGCAAAATCGTTCGTCTTTTGATGATTTCATTTTAACAGTCAGCATCAGGAGGGTCAACACGATTCTTGATATTCCTAAATTAAAAGCATGCAAACGTTCGGCTTTTTCGCTATTAATCAGACAGCCCCTCTACTAATTGCCGTTTTGATTGATGGAAAAATGGTTTTTTCTCATCTTAAAAAAATAGCCATATTTTAAAAATTCATTTCGAAAATCTGTGATTATCGATTATTTTAAAAATAAAAAATCAATATAGAACTTGACCGTAAAGAAACCGTTTACAGATTGTTGTTTACATGATATATTTGCAATGTAACCAGTAGTGATTAGGAGGCATACGTATGTTGGATCAGCAACAGGCCATCGATGACTTTTTAGAAGCACTCTCTATTGAAGAAAAGCGCGCGTTGTTCAACGATTTACTAGCTGTTGAGGAAGTCTATCAACAAAACTGCACCACCTCTTTTTATACTTTCCGAAAAATCCGGCGAGCTAGCAAACGACACGTGGAATGTCGCAAGCGTACGCTACAATACCGCAACCAACACAATGATGAGTTGGTTATCACCCAAGTGCACGAACAACACCTGTTTAAAAATCTTTATCATTTCAAAGTCTTCTTTAATCTCGAGGAGCGGGATTTCACTTTTGTCGAAGCTCTCCTCCAACGATTACGAGAAGGTCATTTTCATTATTATATTGAGCAAAATGCTTATGCATAAGTAATCAGCCTAAAAAAGCCTGCAAACTCAGGATTTCCATGAGTTTGCAGGCTTTTTTCATTGATTATCAGTTTAACAATAAGGTTTAGTGAAAAAAGCAGCAGATAAGCCAGTCTATGATGAATCCCTAGCTATCAAGGGCTATTCCCCTAAACCAATCCGGTCAAAAATAACGTCCACATTACGCAAATGGTATTGGTAATCGAAGGCATCATCTAAATCTTCCGGAGTCAAGATGGCGGTAATTTTCTCGTCTTCTTCCAAGAGAGGTCGGAATGCCGTCTGATGGTCCCAAGCAAAAGCGGTTTTTGGTTGCACCAAATCATAAGCTTGTTCGCGAGTCATCCCTTTGTCGATGAGCTTCAACATCACCCGTTGGCTATAAATCAAGCCAAAAGTCGCATTCATATTGCGCTTCATATTTTCTGGAAAGACGGTTAGATTTTTGACAATATTGCCAAAACGATTCAGCATATAGTTCAATAAAATGGTGGTATCAGGGACAATAATTCGTTCGGCTGACGAATGGGAAATATCCCGTTCATGCCATAAAGGCACATCTTCATAGGCAGTAAGCATATGTCCGCGAACTACTCGGGCTAACCCACACATGTTTTCGGAGCCGATGGGATTGCGTTTATGCGGCATAGCGGAAGAACCTTTTTGCCCCTTAGCAAAATACTCTTCAACTTCTCGAGTCTCGGATTTTTGCAAACCGCGAATTTCGGTTGCAAAGCGTTCGATGGAAGTCGCGATCAAGGCCAAAGCAGCAAAATATTCTGCATGGAGATCTCGCGGCAATACTTGAGTGGAAATCTCTTGGGCTTGGATGCCTAATTTATCACAAACATACGCTTCGATAAAAGGCGGGATATTGGCAAAGGTTCCCACCGCCCCAGAGATTTTTCCTGCCTCCACTCCTCTTGCAGCATGTTCAAACCGTTGGATATTGCGTTTCATTTCTGAGTACCATGTCGCCAGTTTCAACCCAAAAGTCGTAGGTTCTGCATGAACTCCATGGGTCCGCCCCATGCAGACGGTATATTTGTGTTCTTTGGCTTTCTTAGCGATAATCTCCAAGAAATTCTGTAAATCTTGTCGTAAAACATCGTTGGCTTGTTTCAGCAAATAGCCATAGGCGGTATCCACTACATCGGTACTGGTCAGTCCATAATGGACCCATTTTCGTTCTTCACCTAATGATTCAGAAACCGCCCGAGTGAAGGCCACCACATCATGACGAGTACTTTCTTCAATCTCTAAAATACGCTCAATGGAAAAGGTGGCATTGGCGCGAATTTTAGCAACATCTTCTTTGGGGATTTCCCCCAGTTCAGCCCAAGCTTCATCGGCTAAAATCTCAACTTCTAACCAGGCTTGGTAACGATTTTGATCTGTCCAGATTCGACTCATCTCAGGTCGTGAATAGCGTTCTAACATAGTGGGTGTAAACTCCTTTACAAAATTGGTTAAGAATCACTCGGGTTAATCCCAAATGTTGGTTTGGTAAATTTCTTCTAAAGTTCCGTACAGATCAGTTGTCGTGATGGTAATATGGCCCATCTTACGGCCTTTTTTGGCTGCTGCCTTGCCATAATAGTGGAATTGCCAGTTTGGTTTTAGGTCAATTAGTTCATAAGTCTCTTCTAAGTGTTCACCTAAGACATTCACCATCACCGCTTCAGAAAGCAGCTTGACCTCCCCTAAAGGCCAACCACAAATCCCTCGAATATGGGCATCAAACTGGCTCATATTGCAGGCTTCAATACTATAGTGCCCAGAATTATGAGGGCGGGGGGCCAACTCGTTGACATAGATGCTGCCACTTTTTGTTAGAAACATCTCAATCGCTAGACAGCCCCGAAGATCTAAAGCTTTGGCAATTTCTGTGGCGATGCGTTCCGCTTCTTCGGCAACTTCTGGATCCACACGGGCTGGCGCGATTGTTTCGTGTAAAATATTGTTGCGATGAATATTCTCGACAACTGGAAAAACGGAATATTCCCCACGACCATTACCAGCTACCATCACCGAAAGCTCTTTATCATAAGGTATCCACGCTTCTAGTTCGCAGGTACCCGAACGCAGCAAATTCATAGAAGCTGCCAGGTCAGCTGTGCTGTATAAAACATACTGGCCTTTGCCATCATACCCTCCTCGTGTCGTTTTCAATACACAAGGATAGCCAATATGATCAATGGCATCTTGAATATCCGTCGGGCTAATAATCGTTTCATAAGGAGCAATCACAATATTATTGGCTTCTAAAAATGATTTTTCCAACAAACGGTCTTGCGTAATTGCCAACAGGTCCGTCCCTTGAGGAACATAAGCATAAGGCAATATTGAATTCAACGCTTCAACACTAACATTTTCAAATTCATAAGTGATCACGGCACAGCGGCGCGCCAATTCTTCTAAAGCTAAGATATCATCATAATTTGCACGGATATGCCAATCGGCAACTTGTGAAGCTGGACAATCTTCGGTGGGATCTAAAACCCCCACGCGAAAACCCATTTCTTTTGCACTGATGGCCATCATCCGCCCCAGCTGTCCTCCTCCAACAATCCCGATAACCGCTCCAGGTCTTAAAGGCTTAACCAAGTTGATCACTACTTTCCATTACAGATTGACGCATTGCTTCTCGCTTGTTAGCTAGGCGTTGCGCGATATCTAAATCATACATGGAAAGCATTTGACCTGCAAGTAATCCTGCATTTGTCGCGCCAGCTTTTCCAATGGCTGTCGTGGCCACGGGAACACCCCCGGGCATTTGAACGATTGACAACAATGAATCCAAGCCATTTAATGTTCGGGATTGGACCGGTACACCAATTACCGGTAATGTTGTTTTAGCTGCTACCATCCCTGGCAAATGAGCTGCTCCCCCCGCTCCGGCAATAATTACTTTCAAACCGTTTTTGCGGGCATTTTCGGCAAATTCAAACATCAAATCCGGTGTTCGATGAGCAGAGACCACTTTCTTGATATAAGCAATCCCCAATTCATCCAGACTTTCACAGGCAAACTTCATCGTTTCCCAGTCGGATTGACTTCCCATAATGACACCAACTTCTGGTTTCATGAGATACATTCGCTCCTTTATATTGTAGAGAGTTGCCTCTCTAGCAGTTTCAATTTTATTTTAACAAGAGCATAAGCAAGAGTCAAAGAGATGTCGAATATTTATTATTATATACCTGTTTTTGTTCGTGTTTTAAAAAGGAGCACTCGTCTTCTGAGACACCTCAATGATCACGAAGAAAGCGGGATGGTTTTTATCATAATTATTTCTAACGCTTGATTTGCTAAACAAAGACTACCACAGTCTTGATACCCTAATTTTCGATAAAATGTTGAGCCGTTTCATCCGCTTGGGTGGAAGCCATAACCTAACTGGTGACCCAATTCGATCATTTTCTCTTTCCAAGAGGCCAACGCTTGCCGACCCAAGCCAACACTACGATACCCCTCAGCAAAATAAATCAAGTTTAAAAAAGGCGTCTAATCCCAAAACAAGTTGTAGCGCAACACTCCCACATCAATTCCGCCAGCTCAAAGAACAAAAGCCGTTTGTTGGCGGCACTTTTCTAGAAAAACTTTTTTTGTAAGATGGCGATCCAATTGTAACCAAAATCCCCAATCCGCTCTTGTTACATAACGCAAGGTAACCATTCCCTTCCTCCTGTTTCCAAAAAAACCGAACTGTTGCCAGTCCGGTTTTTTGCTACTATCCATGAACCTCTTCTTCAACAATATCATGAAGCGGTACTTTTTCTTCTTTCAAACCATTAAACAATAAGTTTAGAACGATTGCTGTCAAGGAACTGATAACAATCCCATTGCCAGTAAACATTTGCACAGTCTCAGGTAGTTGGGCAAAGAGTTGTGGCATAACGTTGAAACCCAAACCAAAGCCCATGGAAACCGCAATGACTAATAGGTTTTTATCGTTGTCAAAGTCGACTTTGGAAAGCATCCGCATCCCTTGGACCGCCACCATACCAAACATCACTAGCATCCCACCACCTAAAACTGGTTCAGGAATCACTTGAGCCAGGGCCCCAATTTTAGGAAACAGACCCAAAATAATCAAAAAGGCTGCTGAGAAGTAAATCGGTTTTTTAGTTTTAATTCCTGAAAGTTGCACCAACCCAACATTTTGGGAAAAACCAGTATAAGGGAACGTATTGAAAATTCCACCAAGAATCACGGCTAATCCTTCTGCTCGATAGCCCCGTTTCAAATCATCTTCATCGATGGCTTGACCTGTGATGTCTCCTAAAGCAAAGTAAACCCCCGTGGATTCTACCATACTGACAATCGAAATAATGATCATCAATAAGATTGACCATATATCAAAAGTTGGTTTTCCAAAGTAAAAAGGTTGTGGTACATGGAAAATCGGAGCGTGACCAATTGCTGAGAAATCCACCATTCCCATGAAGTAAGCCAATAACGTGCCACCGACTAAACCGATTAAAACTGAAATTGAACGGATAAACCCTTTGGCAAAAATCTGAATCCCAATAATTAAAGCAATGGTGATAAACGCCAAGAGTAGATTATCCTTGTCACCAAAATTGGTGGCCGTCCCATCGCCACCGCCCATTTTGGTAATCGCTACAGGAATCAAGGTTAACCCGATGACTGTAATCACCGTCCCTGTTACTAGTGGGGGGAAAAGTTTTTTGATTTTTGAAAAGACGCCGGAAATCAATACGACGAAAATTCCCGCGGCAATAATGGAACCGTAGATGGCCCCCACACCAGATTTCGTACCAATCAAAATCAGAGGTGCCACCGCTTGAATGGCACAGCCTAAAACTACCGGCAAGCCAATTCCGAAAAACTTCGTAACAGTAAGCTGCAGTAAGGTAGCAATCCCACACATGAAAATATCAATCGAAATCAAATATGTCATTTGTTCTTCATTAAAACCCAAACCGGTACCAATTAAAAGAGGCACCGCAACTGCCCCAGCGTACATCGCCAATAAGTGTTGTAACCCTAATACTGCCGCTTTGCCTGTCTGTGTTTGCTTTTCCAATTAAGCATCCTCCTTCAAAAAAGTCACCTTGCCGTCAGACAAAGAGTCAATTCGAGCTAAAGAGACCACTTTTAGTCCCATTTCTTCTAATAATAGGCGCCCGTCTTGGAAAGATTTTTCAATCACAATTCCAATGCCATCCACATGAGCACCAGCTTGTCGGCACAATTCGATCAATCCTTTTGCTGCTTGACCATTTGCCAAGAAATCATCCACGATCAAGACATTGTCTTCTGCTGACAAAAATTTATGTGAAATCGAAATCGTGCTGGTTGTTTGCTTCGTAAAAGAATAAACATCGGCTGTCAAGAGCTCTTCATTCATAGTCAGACTCTTGGATTTTCTAGCAAAAACCATCGGCACACCAAGATGTTGGGCAGCAAATAAAGCAGGAGCAATGCCTGAAGCTTCAATGGTCACAACTTTGGTAATCTGACGATCGGCAAAACACGCTGCAAATTGTTTGCCAATCTTTTCCATCAAGACCGGATCCACTTGGTGAGTGACAAAACTATCCACTTTCAAAACGCCCTCACCTAAGACGTGACCGTCATTTTCAATGCGTCCCATCAATTCTTTCATTTCTTTCTCTCCTTCATGTTTTCATCTCTCTGACTAACCGGGCTACCAGTCACTCAAAAAGCATGATAAATCTCGAATGAAAATCGTTTAAAATAACTATACCTACAAAAAAATGCCCAGAAACTCCTTTGCATAAGCAAAAAAAGTGTCTAAGCACGTTTTTTTGCTTATAGTCCGGTATTTACGGTACCGGGTAGAGACTGTCGACCGATTACGACGATATATAAGCAGTAATTATAGGCATTAGATGTACCATTTATGTTGCCGAGTATAACACCCTCCATGGAAAGTCGCAACATCTTTTCATGATTTTTTCATAGTCTTAAAAAAGGCTACTCTTTACAAAGGGAACGTTTGTTTGTATAATGAAATTGGTAAGTGGTAGCTGTCTGGTCCTTTTCCCTGATACTTTCCTCACTTAGTTCCCAATAAAAGACGATTTTTATTTGCAAACCCTCGCTAATTCACCCTTACAAAGGAGTGGTTTTCCATGCTAACAAAACAAGGTCTGATTCAAAAAACCAAACTTATTGCCAGTAATCCGCCTTTGGTCTACTTTAAATTAAATAACGAGAACTGTTTGATTGCCAAACATGGCTTGAGTTTTTTAGCCGATGTTGCTCCAGGTATGCAGGTGGTTGTTCATGGAATATACAATCGACGGGGACAATTTATCGTCAGCCAATATCAAGTAGTGGGAAAGACTAAGATCATGCTAGATTTTGAACTAAGTCCTTATCCTTCTCGTAAGAAAGGCAGGATCACTCATGCGGGCTAGCGAGCTCTTAACAGCCATCACCCTTCCGACTCAAGGTCAAGCCTACCAAGGTTTATTGATTAGTCGGGAGTCACGACAGTTGCCTTGCAGTCAGATACGCCAAACCGACGGACAACTGATTTTCATCGCTGACAACAACTTGCCGCCACTTCCGCTAACAAAAATAGTCATTGCTCTCATGACCCATCGTTCTTTCGTCTTGATGACCTACGCAGAAGAGCTTTTTTTGCCTGTCTATGGCTTTAAAGAAACCGCGGATGCCTTGATTTTGTAAGCATCCTTTCCACCCAATCAGCTAAAAGCCGTTAGCGTCTGGATCCAGATGCTAGCGGCTTTTTTCGAACCCACAGTTTTTTCAGTCCGTAATCGCTCGTTTCTTTAGGCGAGTCAGATAGCTCACAGTTTGGGAACAATCCAAAACAAATAGTGGCTACTTCCCCGATCAATAAGTAAGCTGGCCAGGCTTGCTTTATGGATAATCGATTTATTCCCTTTGTTTCATAAATCCAGCAAATTATTCTTATCGGGTAGCATGTGTACCGTGTAAAATGACGGTATGATACGCCACTTAATCTCTGAACCATCAACCTTTTTGGAGCTTAGTTTATTTAAGTTCTTTATCGATAAGAAAAGACATCTAGCAAAACCACTACCTTGCTCGATGCCTTTTGGAGAAAACTATTTGCCTTTTTCTTCTTCCCGATAGTGTTCCATTTTACGACGGAAGAGTTCACCGTTAGAAGGAGGTGTGTAAGTGATGGCGTTGGCACCAGCTTCGATCGTTTCTATAATACTCGCTTTCGTTGGGCCCCCCGTCGCCATGATTGCCAAATCTGGATGACGTTCTCTAAAATAGCGGACGGTCGCGGCAGTATCTTTGCCGGCACTGATATTGATAATCTTCACGCCGGCAGCCAATTTTTCGTCAATCGGTGTATATACGGAAGTCACAGTACTAATGACGGGTATATCCACCACTTGGGCTACCATCTTGACCGTCTTCACCGGTGTCGGAGCATTTAAAACAACCCCCAAAGACCCCTGGGCTTCAGCAAACATGCTCATATAGGCTGAACGACTACCTTGAGTCAAGCCGCCACCTACACCAGAAAAGACCGGAATATCCGCAGCTTCAATGATGCTCTTAGTTATTGCAGGATGTGGTGTGAAAGGATAAACGGCAATCACCGCATCGGCATCGGTATTGCGGATAATTGCGATATCCGTAGTAAAAATAATCGATTTAATCCGCTTACCAAAAATCATGATTCCACTGGCTTCCCGAATCACACTCGGCATCCGCACGATGTCTTTTCGTAAGTCGGTCATGATTTCTGGCGTTTTTTTAGAGTTTTTTTGAGTCATACCAGCACTTCCTTCCGATATATGTTTGATTGGTGCTTATTCATCAAAACGATCCAATTGATATTCCTTAATCATACTTATTATTTTATCAGCATAGGTAGGATCTGTCGCATATCCCGCCTTCTGCAATGCCTTGGCTGCTTGTTGATAATCTTTGGCCTGTAAGACCGGTTCATATTTATGGGGATCCCAATCTACGCCATTGACAAATAACCGAGTGTGGTCATCCATCGCTTCCTCCCAAGAGTTGTACACCCGAAAATCTCCCCGAATTGTCACCCATTGACCATCTAGGTATTCCTGTGTCTCCAAATTGACTTTGGGCTGATTGCCAAATGCTTTGACACCAAAGAGATTATGGTACTGGCTAGCCAGTGTTGCTTGCCCAAAATTTGACTCCAAACAGGCTTGCCCGAGAATAATACTCGGTAAAACACCATACCCAGCTTGTAGTTCTTGAGCATGGGGAGCTAGGGTTTGGATAAATTCTTCCCGCGATAGCTTCTGATTAGTCGCCTCTTGCTCCCCACCAAAGTCATGGCTATCAACAAGGGTCGCCAATGAGAAAACAAAGGCGACCCCAATCAATAGCAAGCCAAAGAGAACCAATGGCAAATTTAGTTTTTTCTTTTTTGAACGGTAGCGTTTAACTGCCATAGCTCTCCCACTTTTCTACTTCGTCAATAAACTCTTCTAAACACAGTTGATGAGCATTCATGTAGTTTGCGACATCCACGCCGACATAGCGAAGATGCCAAGGCTCATAGGTAATTTTAGTGATCTCCGTTTAACTTTTGGATAACGGATAACAAAGCCAAACTCTGCCGCATGAGCTTGCAATCACTTGCCACCGACTGTCTCCCCGTAATCTTCAGATAAGGTCCAGTCCGGGCCGGAAGCAAGCCAGGCATTGTCCACCACATCAACTGACAAACCCGTGTGGTGTTCACTGTAACCAGGTTCGGTCATCCCTGTCATTGTGACTTTTTTCGCTTCTTCATCAGTCATTCCTTGAGCTTTCATCCGTTGAAATTTTTCATCAAAAACCGCTGTTTGATCCGCAACAGAGCGATACGCCGACACCACGTTCAGCTCCACCCCGGCTTCTTGGGCAGCCCCACGTAACTGTTCAAAGACTGGGGCAACACGCTGATCCATGAGTTCGTCAGGGGCAATCGGTGTCAATTGTTTGGTATCAATTTCAGTGGTTAATTTGTGATTGGGTCCTACCAGTAATAAATTCCAATCCTTTGTCGATACAGTAGGAAAGTCTTCTGGTGGGCACAACTCGGCTTCTTTTACAGGGGTCGTTGTTGCTAATAAGGCCTTTTCTTCTGTCTTAGATTGGTTTAATTCCTTAATAGTCAGTAAAGATGTTTTTAAAATCGCTGCGGTATCCTTAGTAGTCGCATCTTCTGCCAAGTTGGGTTGATCGAGTAATCCCTTGATCATTTCATCTGGCAAAGGAACGTAGTCAAAGGATTGACTGGTTTCTGTAGCGAATCCTTCAATTGGAAAAAACTGTTGGGAAAAAAACCAAGCTAACGGCGTAAAGACGATTAAAAAACTGATGATGATAGAAAAACGCGGTGACAGCTTGCGTTTCTTCATAATCGGTTGATCAGTCTTCAAGATAAGTCTCCTCCAAGTTTTCGTTGACCCAATCCAGTAAGGCCACCTGTTCATTTTCGATTTGTTGCTGGATCCGTGCTGGCAAGGTAAAGGTTAGAATATCATCAAACCCCCACATTTCATAATCCATAATGACCACCAACTCAATCATCTGGGCGTTATGAGTTTCTTCCCGTTGCTTGACAGATACGGTTGCTAGATCGCTATTCAGCCATTTTTGGGCGATTCTAGTTTTCATCTGGCGGTAATCATTGACGGCACTGTTGCGTTTTTCTGGGAAGATAATCGTCTGACGTAAAATCTTTTGGACCAACATCCATTCGTAATCTGTGAACAAATTTTTAATTTTTTGTGTCTGTTCACCTGGTAGACTGAAGTTACCTAATTTCCAATTTTCCCAAGTATCCTCTGAGATATTCAGAACACTCTCAAGAAAGTTCTTTTCAGTTACATACTGTTCTTTGATGGTATGGACCAGTATCTCGATGTAAACATCATGCATAGAGCTCATCCTTTGTTGTTTAATAATAGCGTTGAAGAAGCAGCAGTTTTACCTAAGCGCCCCAACGACCAAAACACTAGTTTCTCTATCTATTTTACTGAAATTTTCCCTGATTGCTAGCATTTCGCCACGAACTTCTAGTTTTTTTAACAGTTATGGGAAAAATCTCGTATTATTACTGGCTTTTTTCTGTTTTACTCATTCCTTTCTCAAACTATTCGCTTCTCGTAACCATGATTCTTTCCCTTTAATTATGTAAGTTTTTCTGTTATCTTAAAGACAGGAAATGTTGGTGGCAAGCGCCCTCCAGAAAAGTCGGCTAAGCAAGAGCCACTCCCTAAAACCTGTGATTTTGAAAGGAGTTTTACAATGAAAACATACAAATGGGCCATCGTCGGTACCGGTGAAATCGCTCAGCAACTGGCTATGGTGTTCAACCATCCCAACAGTGAACTTTATGCCATCTGCTCCCGCAATCAAGAGACCGCCGAACGCTTCGGCGAAAAGTATGATATTCCTGTGCGCTACGGTTCATACGATGAGTTATTAGCAGACGAGGCTGTAGACGTGGTATACGTGGCTGTCCCTAATCGTTTTCACAAAGACTATTTATTGAAAGCTCTCCGCGGAGGAAAACACGTTCTTTGCGAAAAGGCGATTACCATGGATCTCGCAGAACTGGAAGAAGTCATGGCTGTAGCCACGGAAAAAAATCTTATTTTACAAGAAGCGATGACCATTTTCAATATGCCTTTGTTTGATCATTTGCGTCAACTTGCTGATTCCGGTAAGCTTGGCAAACTCAAAATGATTCAAGCCCCTTTTGGCAGCTACAAAGAACCCGATCCCACGAACCGCTTCTTCAATCCTGACTTGGCAGGCGGTGCGTTATTAGATATCGGAACCTATGCTGTTAGCTTGGTCCGCCGCTTTATGAATGCCCAACCACAAGTTACCGCTAGCCAAATGTTACCTTTTGCTACCGGTGTTGATGAGCAGTCCGTCACCATTTTGGAAAATAAACTCGGTGAAATGGCCGCTGTCACCCTCACCTTCCAAGCTAAAATGCCAAAAATCGGCATTATCGCCTATGAAAAAGGTTACATCACTATTCCTGAATACCCACGGGCCCAAGCTGCTGAAATCTTCTACACTGACGGTACCCGTGAAACCATCGAAGTCGGTGAAACCTCCCAAGCCTTGAACTATGAAATTGCCAATATGGTGGCTTGTATTGAAGGGGCGCCAAATAATTCTTTGGCTTTGACCCACGATGCCACCGCACTAATGGATCAAATGCAACATTTTTGGCACGCAGCTAAAAATAGCTAAAGATTTTAAAAAGACTATTTAAAATCTTTAGGCCATAAAACAGCACAAAACCACCCTAGCCCCTAAGCTTTCTTAGGTGCCAGGGTGGTTTTATTCTCGTCAAAAAACTCTGCTTTGATTTCGATAAAACTAGAAAAACTTTGCAAAAACTGAAAGAGTAACGCACGATTTTCAAACTCTTCCCGACTTTGAGGTAACTTTCTTTTTCGGTATCCTTCATAAATTTCTAAAATCTGGTCCAAAATTTTTTGACCGTCGTTGTCCTCTGCAAAGGTTGTCGCGGTATATTGCAGCAAGCCTCGCAAGTGCGCCACCATGTCTTCCTCCACCGTTATCTGAGGACAGACCGCAATCATGTCTTTCATAATGCTTAGTTGGGAACGACGCATGGCAAAATATTCCTCGAAATAGCTTTCTTCTTTCCCAAAGTAATTCTCTTGATGCTGATGGGCTTTTTCCTGGGCATTGCGCAAAAACTGTTGCAAGCTATTGCAACGTTCCTCGATTTTGGCGGCTTCCTGGGGTTGGTTTAAACTTGTTGATAACAACTCTAACAAACGAGCAAACATCGCTTCAACCACCAACTGATCTTCTCGCAACGTTTTCTCTAGATCAGGCATATAAAGATTCGCCACCAAGGCCAATCCCGCACCGATCCCCATCAGCAAAAATTCGTTGGTAATCATGGCTAAAGAAAAGTTTTGCTCTACCAAAAAGTGGGTCATTAATACGGAGTTGACCACGATACCATCATCCAATTGAAATCGTGCGGACACGGGAATAAACAAGAGTAGATAGACCCCAAAGGCAACCGGCCCATAGCCTAATACAAAAAAGCATAGGCCAGCAATCCCCATCGCCAAAACCAAAGATACAACCCGATTTCTTGCAATAACAAAAGAAGAACGCTTGGTATTGCCCACGCTTAATACGGCGATGATCCCTGCTGAAGGAGCATAGAGTAAACCTAACCCTTGGGCTAGCACCATCGCTACCACCGCACAAACGGCCGTTTTGACTGTTCGTAAGCCGATTTTCATCCCTTTCCTCCTCATTTAAAATCGCGTTTCTTTTTCCACTAAAGAAACTTCTATTTCTATTGTACCTGAAAACTTTGAATCATTGGTAATTCAAATCTTTTTCCGATATCATTAAATTAATGAAGAATACTGACTTTTTCTGCCTACCTCATTATAACCGAAAGGATGTGAAGCTGATGCACATCGGGCGCTTTCGAATCGGTATGCGTACCATGAAAACTGCCTTGGCTGTCATGATCTGCATCTTACTTTTTAAAATTACCGATCGCCGAGAACCATTAATCGCCGCTTTGGCTGCAGTTTTCTCCCTCCGTCAAGACCTTACTACTACCGTCTCCTTTGGTCGTTCTCGAGTATTAGGAAATTCCATGGGGGGTCTTTTTGCGATTTTCTATTTCTTTATCAAACAATATGTCCATCAAGATTTTCTTTTAGAACTCTTTCTACTGCCTTTACTCGTCGCCTTAATTATCATTCTCTCAGATGGGATCAATAACAATGCCGGCATTGTTTCGGCCATTGCCACCATGCTCTTAATCACCCTCAGCGTCACCCGTAGCGAGTCAATCTATTTCGCCCTTCAGCGGGTGATTGACACCTTTATCGGTACCTTCGTCGCTATCGCCATCAACTTTTTGATACGGCCGCCAGAAAAGGAAAAAGAAAGTGAGATAAAAGAAGATTTGGTGGTTTTGAAGCAAAAAGAAGCAAAATTACAGGAAATGCTTAAAGAGGTCCAAACTCAGATCAAAGCCCAACAAGACTCCTCAAAAGATGAGCCGCCCACCTAAGTAACGTAAGTCCAATCGTTAATCTAGCATTTTCTTTGGATAAGTTTTTTACCTTTCTTCCCCTTAAAAAAATACCGTTTCAAGATAGTAAACTCTTGAAACGGTATTTTTTAGTTGTTCTGCTTATCAAATCAGCTTCTAGTCATCTAAAGAAACGTTATGGTAGACAGATTGGACATCTTCTAAATCTTCTAGCGCATCCAACATTTTTTCAAATGTTTCTAAGTCTTCTCCTTCAAGGCTGACTTCATTTTGAGGAACCATTTGCAGTTCGGCAACAGTAAATTCACTGATGCCTTTTTCTTTCAAGGCTGCATCAATCGTACTAAAATCTTCTGGTTCACCGTAAACGATGATTTGTCCATCTTCGGCTTCCACATCCCGCACATCAATGTCTTTTTCCATCAAATATTCTAAAATCTCATCGGCATCGTCGCCGGCAAAACCAAACAAGGCAGTGTTATCAAACATATAAGCAACCGCACCGGAAACACCCATGTTCCCGCCGTTTTTACCAAAAGCCGCCCGCACATCGGCAGCTGTCCGATTAACGTTATTCGTCAAAGCGTCCACAATCACCATAGACCCATTGGGACCAAAGCCTTCATAGCGTAATTCTTGATAGTTTTCGTCGCCAGAGCCTTTTGCTTTTTCGATGGCCCGATCGATAATATGCCGGGGCACATTGTAAGTTTTTGCTCGTTCAATAACAAAACGCAATTTTTGGTTGGAATGGGGATCCGGATCACCTGATTTTGCGGCAGCGTAGATCTCAATACCAAATTTAGCATAGACCCGACTGTTCGCACCGTCCTTGGCTGTTTTCTTTGCAACGATGTTTGCCCATTTACGACCCATAATTACACTTCGCTTTCTGTTTTTGTTGTTATTTCGAAAAAAACGTCCTTGTCTATTATACTTGTCTGACGGCAATCTGTGAAGAGTTTTCTATCAGTTTAGATGCGAATGGGAATCCGCCCGATCGTTTGCTCGGGAACTCGCTCATCCCCCAGACGATAAATCTGATCTCCTCGCACCATCAATTCCTGCTGTATCGTCGTTGGTTTGCCTATCCGACTGACAACCTCGGCAGTCAGTTGTTTTTTTTGTTGTCGTAAAAAGGCCTGTCCGGTGGCGTTAAACCCTAAAATCCGCAGCTGCTCCTCTTGCCAGGCTTGTCGCATCTCTTGGTCCTGGATATTCAATAAAACATAACAGCACAAGCGCTGCAAGCGAGTCCACGTATATCGTTTTGATTTTACCGCTTGTAGAAAATCAGAAAAACTGGTGGCTTGGGTCACAGCCCCTAACATGCGTTGCTCCAACCCGTCTGACATCTGGTAAATCTGCCGTAACTCAGCAGCTGTTGTAGAGAGAAGCCGATAACGAAGGAACTGCCAGAGTTTTTCCCAAGTTACCTGTTGTTCTTGTAAGCTTTGAAGTGTTTGGTCAGGGACAAAATTGCTGACTGACTGGTGCTTTGCAATTGCTTCACGAATCCCAGTGGCACTAGCGATGGGCTGATTGGAAAGTTTGTGATCATGGTAGCCCGCTCCCACTCGTGGCAATGGGTATAACGTCATAGGGTGAGGATAGCTGGCATTTTCTTTGGCATAGGCCAACCCTAAAATATGATTCGGCATGGCACCACTGAGCTGCATTTCTGGATACAAGCGAGTAAACACCTGGTTCATTTTTTGTGGGTAACTTAATTTTTCATCATGTAACGCGCGATAAGCTATGTCAATCGCTTGCCGCTTTTCATGGGCAAACCTGCCAAAAGCTTGGTAATCAAAATCATCTTGGTGATCTGTCCCAAAGCACAAAGCTTGGCAACCAATCGCTTGCAAGATTTTAATCCCGCCCTTAGCAAAATAATCCGCTGCTTGTAAAGACCAGCACAGGGGAAGTTCAATTACCAAATCAACGCCATTGGCTAAAGCCGCCCGACTCCGTAACCATTTATCCGTAATAGCTGGCTCTCCTCGTTGCAGAAAATTGCCACTCATACAAGCTACCACCACCTCGGCTCCTGACAATTCACGAGCTTTTTGAGCATGGTAAAGGTGACCGTTATGAAACGGATTGTACTCCACGATGATTCCACAGGCTTTCATTTTGGCACTTCCTTTTCTTTCTAACAATTGACTGATCCTCAAGAGACATTGATGAAACGCTATTTCTTATGTAAAAAGCAACCAAAAGCAAACATACTGCTTTTGGCTGCAGGGCTCAACTTAGTCTAAGGTGGCGCCATTAGTAGCAATTACCCGTTGATACCAGTAATAACTATCTTTCTTGTAGCGTTTCAAACTACCTTCTTGTGTTTCATCTTGATCAACATACACAAAACCATACCGTTTTTGATAGCCATTTAGCCAACTGAGTAAGTCTGTGTAAGACCAAGTACAGTAGCCTAAAACTTGACAGCCTTCACTGATAGCGGCCCCAACTTCAGCGACGTGGTTTTTCAAATACTTGATACGGTAGGCATCATGGATTTCATGGTCTTCGGTAATCTTATCGTATTCTCCTAAGCCATTTTCGGTGATCAGCACTGGCAAACGGTAACGACTAGTGATCCGACGCAAAGCGATATGGATACCCATCGGATCGATTTCCCAATCCCAGTTAGTACGATCTACATAAGGATTGGCGACTTTTTTGTACAAACCAGGGACGCCGGATTCCCCTGAGCTACCTTTCTTGCCGGTAGTATTCATCTTCCCTTGTCCGACACCGTCGAGGGGATTGTACATATTGGTAGCAGTCTGATAATAATTCATCCCCATAAAGTCTGGTTTTGCCGACTGCAATAACTCCATATCCCCAGCTTCAATAGTTGGTGCTACACCTCGTTTTTGAAGCAAATCAAACATGGCGATTGGGTATTGACCCCAAGCATAGATATCCATCCACCAGTGAGCCATTAAATCTTCGGCATTTTCCGCAGCTAGGACGTTTTTCGGATCACTATCAAAAGCATAATTTGGTGAGTAAGCAAAACTTGGACCGATTTTCCCTGGCATCTTCATTTCATGGAACTTGTTGATCACCGAAGCATTGGCTAAGTTCGCAATATGGTTGGCTGCGTACATCCGTTTTTCGTCAGTCACACCCGGTGGATGCAAGGCTAGCATATAGCCCATTTGAATAAAGATATTTTGCTCGTTTAGGCTTACCCAGTAGTGGACTTTATCGCGAAATGTTTCAAATAAAACCGCTGCATAATTTACAAAATCATCGATAATTTCACGGGATTCCCAACCACCATACGCCTCTTGCAACGCTTTGGGCAAATCCCAATGATATAAAGTCAGGACTGGCTCGATACCATTAGCGATCAACTCATCCACCAAGCACACATAAAAATCCAAGCCAGCTTGATTGATTTCCCCTCGGCCTTCTGGGAAAATCCGCGTCCACGCGACTGAAAAACGATAAGCCTTCAGTCCTTGTTCTTTCATCAAAGCGATGTCTTCGTGGTAACGATGGTAATGATCCACCGCCAAGTCACCATTGGTCGCTTTAAACGTTTTTCCGGGAATTCGGACAAACTCATCCCAGACAGACGGCCCTTTGCCATCCTCATCCCAAGCACCCTCTACTTGATAGGCAGCCGATGCAGACCCCCAAAGAAAGTCTTTAGGAAACACTGATTGTTCTGTCAAAAGTACCCCTCCTTCATTAAACTAGCTTGATCCTAGTTTGATTTGTTTTTCATTCTTAGCAGGTAACTCCCGCTATCAAGGATATTATAACAAAGATTGTCTCTAAGGAAGCACTTTAAGCCCAGTTTTTCTACCAAATTTCGCCAAACTCCTTCGTCATGTCGAAAGTCGCAGATGCAAACGAAAGCCTTCTACTATTTTGTTAGTGCCCAAGGTGTTTGACAATCAGATAAAACGCCATGGAACGACCTCGCGAGTTCGTAAATCCAGCAATTAGTTTCTTGTAGGGTAGCAGACGTACCGTGAAAAAGGTGAGATTTAGCGTAGTAGAATTGGATTGACAGTCGCTCTAAAGATGCGTAATGAATTACTTAGAGTTGTGGTGCTTGCACCACTTACTCTGAGTTTGAATGCGCAAGGCAAAGCTAAAGATGCGTTTGCGCATACAGTTCATCTAAACAGACACTGTTAAGATGAACTAGCAAAGACAAACAGCTTTTTCGTTTGGCTTTTGCCGGTCTAGCTACCGTCAACCCAATTCCTAGGTCGCTAAATTTCACCTTTTTCGAGTATCAAAATGTCGGCATGATAGACCACTTAATTACTAATATATCAAGCTTTTTGGAGCTTAATTTTGATAAGTTCTTTATCTACAAAAAACTTGCCAGACACCGATCTGACAAGTTTCTTGACGATTATGATTACTAACTAAAGAAAGCTAACAAGGTCCCCGCTGCTATGGCTGAACCAATAATACCAGCGACATTAGGGCCCATGGCGTGCATCAGTAAGTAATTGGAAGGATCGTTCTTCAGCCCTTCTTTGTGCACCACCCGCGCCGCCATCGGCACTGCTGAAACCCCTGCTGCTCCAATCATCGGGTTAATCTGACCTTTCGTCAACTTACACATGACTTTACCAAATAAAACCCCGGTAGCGGTGCCAATCGCAAAGGCAGCCAGTCCTAAGAAAATAATCTTTAAAGAGGTGGCCGATAAAAAGATCTCAGCTTCGGCTTTCGCTCCTACTGTCAGGCCCAAGATAATCGTCACTATATACATCATGGCATTTTGAAGTGTTTCCGTGATTTTAGGTACCACCTGAGATTCCCGAATCAGATTGCCTAACATCAAACACCCGATCAACGTAGTCGCGGCCGGCACCACTAACGAAACAAATATCGTCGTAAAAATTGGAAATAAAATTCGTTCTTTCTTAGTGACGGTCCGCTTCATCGTCATCTTGATTTTCCGCTCTCTCTCGGTGGTTAGGGCGTTGATAATCGGTGGTTGAATAATCGGCACCAAAGCCATATACGAATACGCAGCAATTGCGATGACGCTCAATAGATGTGGGGCCAGACGAGTCGTTAAATAAATCGCTGTCGGTCCATCTGCACCCCCGATAATCCCAACAGATGCCGCTTCTTCCCCAGTCAAACCAAGGAAAATGGCACCAAAAAAGGCGGCAAAAATCCCAAACTGAGCAGCCGCTCCTAAAAGCAATGTCTTAGGATTGGCAATTAAGGGACCAAAGTCAGTCGCTGCTCCCAAACACAAGAAAATCAGCGGTGGATAAATCCCTAGATTGGTCCCTTGATAGAGATAATACAACAAGCCCCCAGGTTCCCCATTTGCCGGCCCAGCAAAAATGCCAGTGAAAGGCAAGTTTACCAGTAAAATCCCAAAAGCTATCGGTAACAATAGATAAGGTTCATATTCTTTAAAAATAGCTAAGTAAATAAAAAGTAAGGCGATGAGAATCATCACTAAGTGGCGCCAAGTTAGTCCAGCAAAGCCTGAAGTTTCAACCATATTACGAATAATATCACCCATCTGACTGCCCCCTTCCAGCCACCAACTTATGAAGTAACTCTAGCGCTCCCCATAAGACAATTAGCACCAAAAACACGATCCCCATGGAGACGATTGTCACCATTCCAGCTTCTAACTTACTCATATCCATTCGTGAACACTCCCTTTCCCTTTTATTTATCCAGAAAATCAACTGGAACAGCTCCCTCTAATAGGCTTTCCACCTATTTTTTGAAAGCTGGCCAGCTAATTTCCAGTTTGTTCTTCCCCAAAGAAAAATACCTTTCCAACACTTTCGACAACCGACTTATTCGTTTGATTTCAACGCTTCAATCATGTCGACTTTCTTCAATTTGAAATACACGATTATTCCCACCAGAAAACTAAAGAAAATCGTAATCAAACTAGCATAAAGATAGCTCAGCGGATGAATGTCCGGTGCAAACATCAGCATATCCAATTCCACCGTCTGCAAGACGTAACGATGTTCGAAATAACCCAAAACCAGGCCCACGCCAATCCCAATTATCGTCAAAATAATATTTTCGCGATAAATGTACATCGTCAATTCATTAGTATGAAACCCGAGCACTTTGATGGTAGACAATTCGCGAATTCTCTCGGCTATATTGATGTTATTCAAATTATACAAAACAATTAATGCCAACAACCCCGCAGAAACAATCAATACCCAAACGACAATCGTCAAAACCTGTACCGTGTCATCTAAAGCATCTGAGGAATCAGTCATAAAGGTGACGTTGCTGACTTGAGGATAAGCCATCAAGTTTTGGGCTATTGCTTGTTGGGTTTTACTATCCGGTGTATTTGAAAAAAGTAAAAACTCGCTATTATAAACCGGTACTTCACCAAATACTTGTTGGTAGTAAGTCGGTGTTAAGTAAGCAAAATGCCCGACATAATTTTCAGCAATGGCAGCGATTCGGATCGGATATTGCTTGTCTTCATTTCCTGTTAATTTCATCGTATCGCCAACTTGAAGTTTAAAAAGTTTAGCTAGTTTTTCGTCAATGATTGCCCCTTCATCGGTCAGGCGATAGGCTTCACTAGATTGGCGATCTTGTAAGCGAACAAAAGCGCCAATCTTCTCGGGATTTTCTGGCACATACACAGTGACATCTTGTGGCGTTTGGCCATTTCCCGATAGTTGGTAGCTTTGGCTGGCAATCGCTAGCCCCTGATCAAAATCCTCCAAGTCCGATAAAGCAGTTTGATAGTTTTTGACTTGTTCTGTCGACCCGGTTTGGCCAAAAGTCACGATCCCTTGATAGCGCCAAAGGTTTTCAAACTGTAAAGGCACCATCTCACTGATGGAATCTCTTAAACCGAAGCCTGTCACAATCATCGACATGCACCCAGCAATCCCAAAGATCGTCATCAACATGCGGGCTTTATAGCGAAAAAGGTTTCGCATCGTCACTTTTTGATTAAAACTTAAACGACGCCAGATGGGTTTGATTCGCTCCAACCAGACACGGCGACCACTTTTCGGAGCTTTCGGACGCAATAAAGTCGCCGCCGTACTCCGCAAATCAAAGCGTAAAGCAATCAGCGCAATCCCTACTGTACACATCAAAGCTACGCCCATGGCAATCAGCCCGTAGGATAAACGCCATGGTGTCACAAATTCTGTCAGATTATACAGTTGTCCATAGGCATGAATGATGATGGTTGGAAAGAGATAAAAACCAACTGCCAAACCGGTAAGACCACCAATCAGTCCCGCCGTTAAGGAATACAATAAAAATTTAGAAGCAATTTCACGATTGCGATACCCTAAGGCCTTTAACGTTCCGATTTCTCCCCGTTTTTCATCAATCATTCGCGTCATCGTAGTTAAACTCACCAAAGCAGCAATTAGAAAGAAAATAATCGGGAAGACCGTAGCTAAACTGGAAATCCGATTGGCATTTTGCTTGTACTCGGTATACCCTGGATTGTCCTGTCGCTGGGAAAAAAGATAATCGGCAGGTTGCATTTCTGCCAATTGGCGACTTTGATTTTTCAACTGCAATTGCGCATCCAATAATTTAGGCATGTTTTCTGAAGTTTCAACTTGATAAGCAGCGACATTCTTCTTCAAAGTCGCTTCCTTTTCTGTGAGTGTTGCCTGGGCCTGTGCTAGCTGGGCTTCACCTTCTTTTTGCTGTGTTTCCAAGTCTTGTTGCTGCTGGCTTACTTGATTGCGCCCTTCTTGCAATTGATTTTGCGCGGTTTTCAACTGATTTTGTGCTTCCTGCAAACTGACTTCCTGTTTATGGAAATTTTCCGGGTCCAACGCCTTGAGATTTTCTTCATATTCCGTAACGGCAGCTGCCCATTTTTCAGCTTCAGCAACCGTCTCTTTTTGATAAGCTGAAAGCTTAGTGCTCAGCGTTTGGAGCGCGGGAGCATCACTCTCTTTGTCCAACGCATTTACCATACTGACAAGCTCACCAGTCTCCGGTAACTTAGCGAGTTGCCCACTCCAAGAATTTTTATTTTTAGTAATCCTACGAGCGAGTTGCTTCTCATCTTTGATAGCGATGGTATCCGCAATACTTTTCATCAAGGCTGAAATGACTTTTTCTTCTTCTTTGATTTGCTTCAAAACCGCCACATTTTCCTCATGATCGGCTTTTTTAGCTAACAAGTCTTTGCGTTGTTCTGCTGCTTCTTTTTGAGACTTTGCTAAAGCGGCTGCTTGTTTTTTCAACTCATCCTCTTGCGTTTTTAACTGTGCTTCTTGCTGGTCGAGTTGCGTAGAGGCTGCTTGTATTGCTTGCTGCCCTTTCGCTAGCTGCTCTTTTAAGGTTTGCTTTTGCGTGGCTAACTGGGCTTTGCCTGTTTCTAATTGTTTTTGGGCATCTTCCAGCTGATGGGCACCGTCATCCAACGCCGCTTGACCATCGGTAATCTGTTTTTTTATTTCAGCTAGCTGTTTTTCGGCAACGGCCTTGACCTCAGCTAAACGGGCTTCTGGTCGTGCCTTAAGGGTCGCTTTTAAGGAAGCAATGCCTTTTGCAATCCGCTCTTCATAGGCATCAGTGTACGCCGTATCTGTCGCCTTTTTATCAAAAGAAACTAGGATTCGAGTAAAACTTGTTGCCACCAAATCAGCTTTGGGAACCACCGCAAAATAATCCACCGTCCCAGAACCGACAGACGTCTTTCCCCGACTCATATTTTCGATAAACTCCGGTGAATTGACAAACCCTACCACTTTGGCTTCATGACTTTTCAACTGATTTGATAAATCATCGGCTTGCTCGATGGTAAAGGTATCACCAATTTTATAATCCCCGTGCAATTCAGCCACCTGATCTAGCGCTATCTCCCCAGTCTTTTCTGGTAACCGCCCAGCTACCAAATGATACCGATTCAACTCATCTGTGGGATCGTAACTCATAAAACGGACCACTTTGTCTAACTTTGCTAGCCGCAAATCCACCATAGTTTGGGCTTGTGCTGCTGAAACTTGCTGGTTGTCAGCCACCAAAGCTAAGTCATCTTCGGTCAAACCAAGACTAGAAACGATCGCCACATCCGCTAACTTCTGTTTAGCATAATAATGCTCCCCCGCATCAATCATATCTGGTCCGGTGGCTGCAATACCTACAAAAAAGGCCACTCCTAAAAAGATAATGCCAACAATTGACAAGAAACGGGTAGGCGCCTTACGAATTTCCCGAAGACTAGATTTCAACAATGCTTGCTTCATCTGCGAACACCTACCATTCAATCGCTGCAATTGGCGTCGGGCTTGGATTTTGGGTCTGGCTACGAACCTTCGCATCATTGATTCGAATGACGCGATCAGCCATTGGTGCAATTGCTGAATTGTGGGTTATGATTACAACCGTCGTGCCCATCTGGTGGGCTGCATCTTCCAACAGCTGTAGAATCTGCTTCCCTGTTTCATAATCTAGCGCCCCAGTGGGTTCATCACAAAGTAACAGCTTTGGTTTTTTAGCCAAAGCCCGGGCGATGGTCACCCGTTGTTGCTCGCCACCGGACAATTGGGCAGGAAAATTATTCATACGTTTTCCTAAACCCACCTTCAACAAAATATCCTCGGCATCTTCAGCATCCGCAACGATTTGCGAGGCCAACTCGACATTTTCCTTGGCCGTCAAATTGGGAACTAAATTGTAAAACTGGAAGACAAACCCCACATCATTGCGTCGATAATCTGTCAGCTGTTTTTCATTAAAACCGGCAATATCAATCCCATCGATAGCCACCCGACCTGAGTCGCAGGTATCCATCCCGCCTAGAATATTGAGCACGGTCGATTTCCCTGCACCACTGGGACCCAAGATCACCGCAATTTCCCCTTGTTCCACGGAAAAAGTCACATGATCATTGGCGGTGATAATAGTATCTCCCATTTTATATTCTTTAACTTCATCAACGACTTCAATATAACTCATATAAAAGCCTCCTAATCCACTTAATCTATTCTTAATAAGTGTAACACAAGCCTTCCTGTTAGCGCTATCTATATCTATTTATACGTTATTTAATGCTCCTTAAATGGGAAAACACAATATCAATCAGCCTATCTTGCCCCCGCCCTGAAGTGAATGGTAATTCATCCCCGCCCAACTCCCGCCAGACCCTCCCGATTTTCCCCACTGAAAGGATCCACTCCTAGAACAATCTTTTGATTTAACCTTGTCAATCTAGTTACCCGCCTACCAATTACGATAGAGCCAAATTTCACCTTTTTCTAACCGTCAGAAAAATAGGTAACTTCCCTCATTGGTTCTTGGATCTTACCCTTTTGAGAACTTGAACCTATAGAAGACCTTCGTCTACCAAAAAAAGGTTCTCTGATAGTTGGTGCCTTACGCTCAGACAAGTAAAGATACCAACTATCTGAAAACCTAAAATGTCGATACTTAATAAAAGATTCCTTTCCATCAGGTTATTGGAACCCTCTCTCCTTTTTGATCCATCACGCACTAATCAGCCAGGGCATCACTTTTGCGGATAGATATGTTTTATCCAACCAAATAAAAAACACAATTATGAATTGTCTGCCAGTACTCTTCTCACAGGGTTAATCAATAAGTTTCAAAAATTCCGAGGACTTCACTTTATTTAAATTATAAAAAACCATGCCATCATTCAGCATTTTTACATTATCATCAATACTAATTGAGGAGTGTGAAATAAATGAAAAATGGTGTCATCTTGTTATTTAGTGTACTCGCACTAGCTGCTTGTTCACAAAGCAAAGCAACTGATTCCAGTTCAACTGTAACGGTTTATTCTTCCGAAACAACGACGACTTCTACAACTGTTGTACCGTCCTCATTAGCTCAGCAAACTAGCAGCGAGTCCCAGGAAAAGGCCGAGGATCCGGCACTTTCTTATGCCGTAAACTTAGCTGATTTCACACAGGAAATAACCTTATCAGATGGTACCAAACAGACGGTTAATCATCTCGCTTTTAAATCAAAGCAAAAAAATCAACCTACCACCATTACGCTGGATATAAAAGATTTAAATAACTACGGTAAAGCCCTTTACCTCACGACTACTGGGGGAGATGAAGTTTTTTATCCTGTAGCTATAGCAGATGAACCCACCAAAAGGATTACTGTTACCAATGAGGCTGGCGCTAAACGAGACATAAAAGTGAACACTGTCGTTAGAGTCGCGGCGTTAGAAGATAGTTCCGATCCCATGGAAATCGTTGGTGATACCTACTTCCTTTTCTACAATGATCAAGGAACGATTTCACTAGCTACTCGCAATTTTTCCGAAAATACAGCCGGCATACCATTAGATACCACAAATCTGGTGGAATATCTCCCAGGGGAAACAACAGCTGAAACACCATCGTCTACACCTGTTGCGGATTATCCCGACAGTGAGACTTACTACGATGCTATCCGTGCTGCCTGGCAACAGCAACAAGACTACATCGACTCCATCGATGATGATGCCGTGAAGCAGTCTGTCCAAACGTCTCATTCTGCTGCCATATTCGAAGCCAATCGTTTAGAAATGGAGTACCCGGAAGATGCCGATCTAATCAATGAAAGTCTCCAAAAAGTATTGTCCGGCAAATAGCCAAAAAGACTTCTAGTGGAATCCACTAGAAGTCTTTTTCATATCGCTATTAAGCTTCGTAACGTTGTTCACCATTAAGATATGTTTCTGCCAAAGTCATATCTGGATTTAAGACGATAAAGTCAGCCGCCCGATCTTTGGCGATGCTACCGCAACGGTCATCAATTTTACAGCTGACTGCTGGGACCCAAGTTGCCATCATCACTGCTTGTTCTGGAGTGGCAATTCCCCAATCAACCACATTTTTAATGGCTTCTTTCAGGCGTAAAATTGAACCAGCCAAATTACCCTCTTGCAATCGGGCAGTTCCATCTTTTACAACTACTGGAAATTCCCCGAGGATGTAATCACCATCTGGCATACCGCCAGCCATCATACAGTCGGTAATCAAAGCTACATGATCATGTCCCACTTTTTCCATCAGGATTTCTGCTGCTTGTGGATGAACATGATGGCCATCACAAATCAACTCGCTAAAGACGTGTTGTAAAGACATCAACGCGCCAACCATCCCTGGTTCCCGATGATTCAGGCCCCGCATGCCGTTGTAAGCATGAACGAAAACGCTAGCCCCAGCTTCCACCGCATCGGTCGCTTCTTCCAAAGTCGCATCACTGTGGCCTAAAGCAACCACAACGCCTTCTTCAGTCACGGCTTTGACAAACTCTTTCACACCTGCTCGTTCTGGAGCAAGGGCGATTTTCTTGATGATGCCCCCAGAAGCCTCTTGCCATTCATGGAAAGTAGCCAAGTCAGGATCACCAAAATAAATCGGATTTTGAGCCCCTTTATGCTCTTCCGTGAAGAAAGGTCCTTCAAAATAAATCCCTTGAATTTTCGCACCAGTCACTTCATTTTGAACTTGACCAATAGTCGCTGCAACATCTTTTAAGCGTTCTTTACTGGAAGTCAAAGTCGTTGGCAAGAAAGAGGTTACCCCACATTCCAACAAGCCATCGGACATGACTTTCAACCCTTTTGCATCGTTGTCCATCACATCATGATTTTTAAAGCCATGAATATGAGTATCTACTAAACCTGGTGCAATCCATTGGCCACTGCGATCCACGACTTCAGCATTGTCATCAGGAAGTTCTTTGTAGTAATCACCAAATTTGCCATCCACTAACTCCAAATAGCCTGCTCCGCGAGTATCAGAATTCATAAAAAACTTATCTGCATACAAAAATCTTCTCATGCTCTTTCGCTCCTTTAAAATATTGTTTCACTAATCTCTCCTCGGTCTGTCAAGAAAAAATCAGTCTCACCAGGATTGTAACAGCCCCTGGTTCAGTCCGTTCGCTTTAGCCACAGAAAGGTCGTCTCCAACTCACTATGTTGACACCCACAAACGAAAACTTTTTACATCTTAAAGGTACTCCTAATCAATTTTTAAGTCAAGAAAGGTCTACACCATTTTGGAGAATTTAAATGGTTCGAATATATTGGACATCCGCCGAAGCTTTGAAATACTGTTTCGCCACAGAAGACTCTCCTAAATACTCATAAATCCGCCCGGTTAGCAAAAATAAGTCGTCCAAATAATAGTAGCTCTTCTGCTTTCTTGCCACCGTAATTCCTTCTTTGGCGATAGCTAGTGCTTCCTCCGCTTCTTTTTGAGAGTACAAAAAGTGGGCATAATTATAAAAAATCTTCGCCGCCATATTGGACATCCGTTCAGGAGGCATTTTTTGGAAAAGTTGCAGACTATACTTCAACTGTTGACGCGCTAAATCCATCCGTCTTAAATCCTCATATACACTACCAATACAGCTAATCAGCTGGATCTCCGTTGCAGAAACATTGGATTTGTCCAACTGGAACGTATAAGAAAGTCCCCGTTTCAGTTCTTTCAAGGCAGACTCACTGTCATGATGCAAAAAGAAATAGCAACTTCCCAGATAGTAGTGATAAAGCTGCAAATCAGTATCCAAATACAGATGATTGAGTAGATTCGGACGATGCAACAACTCATCTAGTAACTGATAATTTTTATGAAAGAAGAAAAATGTCATCTGCTCAATCAGCGCATGCACCTGTTGAATTTCGGTGGAATGCATCTGCATCACCTGATCAATCGTCACCCCTAGACGTTGACAAAGCTGGGCCATCACCAAAACATTGGGTAACTCCCCGTCATTTTCGATGCGACTTAACACACTTTGCGAACATATATTTTGTGAGAGCATTTTTTGAGTCATTTTCCGCTGTTTTCGAATATTTTTGATGACTTCGCCAAAGGACCTTTGCTGGTTTTCCATCGTATCCGCCTCTTCGATTAAAATATGCTAATATGCATTATACTTTTTGCTCATTTTATCACATAATGTCAGCAAGTTACCTGTTTTCTAGAATTTATCACAAAAAAATGAGGGATTCATATGGAAGTTAAAGCAAATGTGCGTTTCACTTGGCACGAGCAAACATTCAAGGGCCAGATCGAACGGGAATATCAAAATGCGCTACTCATCAACGTCTTGGAGCCTTATGATGAAGAACTCGCTGAAAAGTTCGCCAATCGTGTCGTCGTCAGCAAAAAAGCTTGCGAACTCATCTGCTAGACAGTCAAATAGCGCTGATTCTATCTCATATTCTGTAAAACAAAAAATGCAGGCGGCCCCAAATGGCTGTCCTGCATTTTTTTCAGCTAAAGCAATGATTTTCAGGCTATTTTTGCTGGTAGGTTGCCAAAAAAGTCGTCATCCGTTCAGCAGTTAGTTTCAAGTCATCAAGTTTTGGTAAATAAACGATACGGAAGTGATCTGGCTGTTGCCAATTAAAGCCACCGCCGTGCACCATCAAGATCTGATGTTCATGCAAGAAGTCCAGGACAAACTGCTCATCATTCGTAATATTAAAACGCTTGATGTCCAGTTTGGGGAAAATATAAAAGGCCGCTTTGGGTTTGACCGCTGACAAGCCCGGGATCGCGTTGATGGCGTTGTAGATAAATTCCCGTTGCTCGTAGATTCGTCCTCCTGGCAACAATAACTCGTCGCTGCTTTGATAGCCACCGAGGGCTGTTTGGATGATCTGTTGGGATAAGACGTTGGAACACAAGCGCATGGAAGACAGCATATTCAGCCCTTCAATATAATCTTTTGCCCCGCGCTTGTCCCCTGATAGCACCATCCAGCCGACACGAAAACCTGCCACCCGATGAGATTTTGACAACCCGTTTAACGTGACTACCATCCGATCTGGTGCCAAGGTGGCAATCGGCACATGGGTTAAGCCATCCATTATCAAGCGATCATAGATTTCATCAGAAAAAATCAACAAATCGAATTCACGAGCCACCTCCACGATTGCTTCTAAAATTTCTTTAGGATACACAGCACCAGTGGGATTATTAGGATTGATGACGACGATTGCCTTTGTTTTTGAAGTGACTTTTTTCCGGATATCCTCAATATCTGGATACCATTCACTGGCTTCATCACAAATATAGTGAACTGGTTTTCCGCCAGCAAGGGAAACCGAGGCGGTCCACAAGGGGTAATCTGGAGCGGGTACCAAAACCTCATCCCCATTATTACACAACCCCTGCATACACATAGTAATCAGTTCACTGACACCATTTCCGGTATAAATGTCATTAATGCCCACATTAGGGAACCCCTTCAGCTGACAGTATTGTTGGATGGCTTTGCGAGCGCCAAAAATCCCCTTTGATTCAGAATAGCCTTCTGATTCCCGAACGTTCATGATCAAGTCACGTATAATTTCATTTGGGGCTTCAAATCCAAAGGGGGCTGGATTGCCGGTATTGAGCTTCAACACACTGATGCCCGCTTCTTGCATCCGCTCAGCTTCTTCTAGTACCGGGCCTCTGACATCATAACTGACGCCTTCTAGTTTATTGGATTTTTCAAAATGTTTCATAATTCCCCTCCTTGGATAACGATTGCTCTGTATCGGCTAGCCTCGTCTAAACATCATGCTGTGGTAAATATTCTTTGGTACAACTTTACTGGAAGGCTCGCCAAAAAGCAATAAAGATTTGCAAGAATTATCAGACGACTAGCCCATAAATGTGGTACTATTCTATCAGAAAGATACGCAAAAAATGACCTTTGTTGGTGAATAATCAAAAAACAAGAGTACTGACGAAAACCTTAGCCAATCTCTTCAATATTTAAGTTTATGAATAATCAAAAAACAAGAGTACTGACGAAAACCTTAGCCAATCTCTTCAATATTTAAGTTTATAAAAAAACGACCAACGATTCCTCGTCAGCCGTTATCCGATACCCAATGCGGAAGATGGGACTCGAACCCACACGAGCTTGCGCCCACAAGATCCTTAGTCTTGCTTGTCTGCCAATTCCAACACTTCCGCAAACCGTCGCTGTAACTTAGCGACTTTATTATGTTACCAATGCCCACTGTGTTTGTCAAGGTGCCAAACGAAAGAAATCATAATTTTCCCAGTTAGAGATGAAAAAGGAGTGCTTCCCGATGGAAAAACAACAGTTTGACGGTGAATTCAACCTTCTCGGTATCCTGATTGGGGTTTGTATTGGCTTAATTACAAATAAGTTGGTTTTCGGCATCATGTTAGGAATTGTTATCGGCATCATGTTGGATTGGCTAGGGAATCTACTACTCCTGTGGCGAGATCATAAAAATCAATAAATACGCGGCAGCCCCTCATATCATCCAGAAGCCAAGTCCAAAGCTACCCAACCCATTTGCAGCCCCACTGGCTATGATTAAACCCGCAAACTCGATCGCGATCAGGTTTGCGGGTTTTATTATAGAACGGTGGGATCGTAGCGGTAAGTTACACTCCCTTGATGATGGGCTTCTCCCACGACATATTTGCGATCTTCCCGTTTCAACCAAGCTTCTCGAAACAGCATAAACTGCTCATGGGAAACCTCGATTTCTTTGATTTCACCTTTGATAAGTTGATCAATTTGACTATCATATGATTCCATTTTTTTGCCTACCTTGTCTATTTCTAATCTATGTTGCTAACCAAGAACATACTCAATGACGGTTGCGATTAAAGTAGCCGTTTTTATCGGTCTCACTGGCTTCTTCAATCAAGCCTTGCAAGCCCCGGTCCAAGACACTATGCCGCTTTTCAGAAAGTCCCGACTCTTTTGGTTGATTGTCAACAGTGGAATTTACTGCCTTGTGCTCTTCTGCTGGAAACTTACGAACGGAAGGCTCTTGGGCTTTTTTTTCTTGGTATGCTGCTACTTCTGTATCAAAAGTCAAGTAACTGTCTTCCGCTTTAGCCATCGCCGCCATCACTTCTGCTTGGCTGATTTCCCCAGCTTTTTTATCTGGAATCACTGATGCTGGAATGTATTTAGGCACGAAATAAGAGCGCCCGGAATACTGCCGTTTCACCGAATCTTCCGCTGTCGCTTCTTGCCTTCCAGTAGCCGTGTTGTGCAGGGAAGATTGCCGAGGTTCTTTCCCAAAAAGAGATGTGCGGCCGACAGCATCGGTTTCAACAGCTGTTTTTTTGCTATAATCCGGTAAATTTTCCCGATGCTTTTTCAGTTCTTCTTTTTGGGAAATCGTTAAGCCTTGTTTCTCTAAAGTTTCTTTACGAGAACGTCGCAAACTACGATCCGGTTCACTTTTACGAGAAATAAAAGAGCTACTAGGACTTTCATCACGGCTCTCCCGGTGGGAAAAAGCAGTTTCATCGGTCAGCAGCCAACTGCGATCCTTGGCAAACAGGTTCCGTTTTGCTCCCCGTTGAATTTTTACCCCTTCATCATCTTGGTAGGCTGGAAAGCGATAGTGTTTCCGTTTAATATCTGAATAATTACTCATACTCGTCATCCTTTGTATCGGTTTCTCTCATTCTAACATATTTCCGGCAGATTGATAGAATTCTGCTAGATAACCCCACTTAGAACTTTCCTTTTATCACAAAAGAGTGATTTGCCATGATAAATTGACCATCGAGTAACTCTTCTAATAACTCAGTACTCAAAGGCAGATGACGATAACTAGCAAAGTCTCCTCCATTGACTACCACGTCCACATCCAGAGGGTTTAAGATTGCCAATAAAAATTCGGTTTCATCGTAACGGATGATCCCAAATAATTTTTCCGTAAAAAGTAACGCAAAGTCTCCATCTTGCAACAAAGGTTGTTCTTTTCGCAAAGTCAGCCATTTTTGACAAGCTTGGTAACAGTCCTCATCGATCATCTCCCACGGGAAAAACTTGCGATTGTCAGGATCTTTGCCTCCAGTTAAGCCCGCCTCATCCCCATAGTAGACACAAGGTACCCCAGGAAATAAGACCAACAGACCAAAAGCTAAGGCTAACTTATCCTTATTTCCATTAAGCTCTGTTAAAATGCGCTCGGTATCATGGGTGCCGATATTGTTCAAACTATTGTAAAAGACCTCGCGAGGGTAGTTTTCTTGCAGCCGAAGAAAGGCCAACGCCACATCTTCTGGCGAACATTGTTCCATCAATAAAGCAATCGTCGCTGTCCGCAAAGGATAATTCATTACCCCGTGGAGATGGTCTCCTAAGATGTACTGACGTCGCTGGTCATAGGAAATTTTATTGGAAGCATCTTCCCAAACTTCTCCTAACAAGACCTTATTTTTAAAGCTCTCGAGATTTTGGCGAATCCCCGCAATAAAGCCATCCGGTAGTTCGTCAGCGACATCTAAACGCCAACCATCCACCCCTAATCGATTCCATTTACTCAGCACGCCATTTTCTCCATAGATAAACTGTTGAAAATCTTCATTTTCCTTATCTACTTCGGGTAAATCTTTGACGCCCCACCACGAACGATAGTCGGTGGGATAAGTAGTAAAGGTAAACCACGGGAAATAACGACTTTGAATATTTTGATACGCTCCGACATTTTCGCCGTAAGAACCGTCATAGTTAAAATAGCGACTCTGACGCCCCACATGACTAAACACCCCATCCAAAATCACATGAAATCCTTCTTGATGGAGTTCGGTCATCAAATCGATAAACTCCCCTTCCGTCCCTAAAATGCCATCAACTTTTAAATAATCTGCAGTATCATACCGATGATTGCTACGGGCTTCGAAAATCGGATTCAAGTAAATGGCATTGACACCGAGCTCTTTCAAATAGGGAATTTTGGCTCGAATTCCGGCGAAGTTTCCGCCATAAAAATCCCAACGCAAGATCTCTCCTTCACTGTCTTTCACATAGAGGGGGGTATCTTCCGTCGTTCCGTATAAAAACGTGTTTGGTTTTGGTGAATTAATACTGCCATCGGGATTGCCATTGTAAAACCGATCTGGGAAAATTTGGTAAACAATCGCCTCTCGATACCATTTTGGCGGCACTTCCGCTTTGCCATAGCAGGTGACTTGGTAGTTGTTGATGGCTTCCGGTTGCTCGACCAACATCCCATGCCCATTTGTACCGCTCCAACAATAATAACGGGTAAAGCGTTGCTGATTGGTGGAGATGTATTCCAACTCAAAATGATAAAAGTAAAGACCTTTGCCATCATTGAAAAAAAACTCATATTGGTAGCGCCCATCTTCATGTAAGTCCATCTGGATGCGATGATTGACAGCTCCCTCACGACCGATACTCAAAAAAACTCGGTCAATCCCCGGATCTACTACGTGAATAGCAAAACGAGCAAATCCCCCTTCAGCGATGGCGCCAAAGGGTGATTTGTATTCTTCTAGCCATGGATTATAGTCGATACTTCCCATCTGCTAAGTCCTCTTTTTCGTGTATTTTTCGACAGGCTCGATTTGCCAAATATCCTCAGCGTACCGCATGACTGTGTCATCAGATGAAAAACGGCCGGCATTGGCAATATTTAACAAGCTCATCTGCTGCCAACGCTTTTTGTCTGAATAAAGGCGATCAATCTGCTCTTGGGCAGCAACATAAGAAGCAAAGTCCCGCAATAAGAAATACTCATCATTATACTTCAATAAGGAGTCCACTACCGCCTGTCCTTCATACTGAATATTGGGAACTGTGCCATCCACAAAAGCATTTAAAATTCGTTGCAAAATTGGTGATTCTTCATAAATTTTCATAGCCGAGTAATCATTGCTCTCATAACAAGCGTAGACTTCGGCTTCGGTCATACCGAAAATCACAATGTTGTCGTCCCCCACGGCATCACGTATCTCGACATTGGCGCCATCGAGAGTCGCAATAGTGACCGCCCCATTCAGCATCAGCTTCATATTACTCGTACCAGAGGCTTCTTTTGAGGCCAAGGAAATTTGTTCGCTGACATCGGCTGCTGGGATAATCTGCTCTGCCAAAGTTACGTTGTAATTTTCCAGAAAGACGATCTTTATGCGGCCCTTAATATCAGGATCATGATTAATCAAGTTGGCGCATTCATTGATGACCTTGATGATTGCTTTCGCATAAGTATAGCTAGGTGCCGCCTTGGCTCCAAAGATAAAGACGCGCTGGTTTCCCTCTTTTTGAGGATTGTCCTTTAAATCAAAATAGCATTTCATAATGTGTAACAGATTTAATAATTGGCGTTTATATGCATGGAGACGTTTGATTTGTACATCAAAAATAGCTTCTGGTGAAACTTCTATACCCGTGTGTTCTTTGATGTAACTAGCTAGTTTTTGTTTATTGTGTTGCTTAGCTACCGCCAATTTCGTCAGTACGGCTTCATCTTCCACGTAATTTTTTAGCAATTTTAAATCATCAGAGTCTTGGCGCCAGCTTTTGCCGATAGTTTCATCCAAGACTTTGGCCATTTCTGGATTGGCCAATTGAGACCAGCGTCGTTGGGCAATCCCATTAGTTTTATTATTAAAGCGTTCAGGAAAGAGCACATAAAAATCATGCAAGACGACTTCTTTTAGCAAGTCTGAATGCAATTTTGCAACACCATTGGTACTATGGCTATAGATAATCGCCATATGGGCCATATGGACCTGGCCATTTTGGATAATCCGCGTCCGTTGAATCAAGTCCGCATCCCATACCCCACTGTAGGTTGCCACAAACCGTCGATCGAGTTCCTCGATGATTTGATACATTCGCGGCAAAGCATCTTTCATCAGCTCCACCGGCCATTTTTCCAAAGCTTCCGCCATAATCGTGTGGTTGGTATAACTCATCACTTTGGTGGTGATGGAAACAGCGACTTCCCAACTCAACTCATAATCATCCATCAAGATACGCATCATTTCCGGAATACACAAGGCTGGATGAGTATCGTTGATGTGAATTGCAACATATTCATTCAATAAAGTTAATGGTTTGTTGAGCTTTTTGAAATACCGCATAATACTTTGTACTCCAGCAGAAACAAAGAAATATTCCTGAGCTAGCCGTACCCGACGCCCATGTTCGTTGGAATCATCAGGGTACAAGACCGCCGTTAAATCTTCAAATTGGCGACGATCGTCAATGCTGCGATACTGGTCTTCTTGTGAGGCGGGGATTTCCACGCTCCATAGACGCAAAGTGTTGACGATGTGGTTTTGGTATCCTAAGATGGCCGTGTCATAAGGAACAGCCCGCAAAATACGGTCATTTTCATAAACTGGTTTTAGCTTGCCATCAGCCATTTCCTTCATCCAAACCTGACCGCCGAAACGAACATCCACCGCTTTACTTTCTTTGCGAACCTCCCAGGTATTGCCATTGCGTAGCCACTCGTCAGGAAGTTCCACTTGGTAGCCATCTACAAAACGCTGCTTGAAGAGGCCATAATCATAGCGAATACCATTGCCATTACCAGGCAACCCACAAGAAGCGATGGAGTCCATGAAACACGAAGCCAAACGGCCTAAACCACCATTACCCAGTGCCATGTCTTTTTCCACATCCACTAAGTCTTCTAAATCAAAATCAAGCTCAGCTAAGCCCTCTTTTACGACATCCAGAATCCCCAAATTCAGAAGATTACTCTTCAACATTTTCCCAGGTAAAAACTCAATGGAAAAGTAATAAACTTGTTTTTGCTCTGCTCTGAGATAGTCTTTCCAAGTATCACTCCACGCATCGGAATAGTACGCCTTTACCACACTACCTAAGACATGAAATACTTCTTGTGGGGAGGCATCTTTAAAATCCATTGCGTATTTCTCTTTTAACCGCTGTTTCATTTCCTCTTTAAATTCATTGACTGTCATCGTCATCCACATCACTCCTATTTTTCCGCTAGCATTTGCTTAAACCATTTGCTAGTTTCTCATTTACCTAAACCTTTTTAAATGAAAATAAAAACTTGTAAGTTGTAAAAAAAGGGGACAGCCAAGTTAAAGAGCAACTCGGCTATCGCCAATAACATCTTTGGTTAAATTAAATTCCTTGGACTCAGAGGAGACTGCGATACAAGTCCAAGTATTGAAGGCTAGCTGTTTGCCAGCTAAAATCGGTACTCATGGCTTGTATCATCAATCTGCGCCAAGCTGGCTGGGATTCATGATACAAACGAATGGCTTTTTCCATGGCTTTCATGCATTGATAGCCGGAAAACTCGTTGAAACCAAACCCTGTCCCAGTACCAGTCACAGGATTGAAAGGCGTCACGGTATCCTTTAAGCCACCAATTTCATGCACCACTGGCAACGATCCATAACGCATCGCCATCATTTGGGAAAGGCCACAGGGTTCAAAAGCAGAAGGCATCAAGAAAATATCGCTCCCGGCATACATTTGTTGGGCCAATTTCACATCGAAAGAAATGCTTGCCGCCATTTTTTCAGGATACTCCGTCGCAAACCACTGGAAGCCCCGCTCAAAATCAGGATCACCTGTACCCAAAATCACCAGTTGAACCTCTTGTTGCAATAGATGCGGCAATTCTTCTAACAACAAATGAAAGCCTTTTTGACGCGTCAAACGACTCACCACTGCTAGTAAAGGAACTTCTGGGACCACCGGTAAACCCATCAATTCTTGTAGCTGAGCTTTGGCAAGGGCCTTACCACTCAGATCCGCCACAGAAAAGTGATGATCAATGAAGGGATCATTTTCTGGATTATTTAAATCATAATCAATCCCGTTTAAAATACCAGATAACTTCCCAGATTCCATCCGTAAGATGACATCAAGTCCTGAACCAAAAGTTGGTGTCTTAATCTCTTCGGCATAAGATGGACTCACTGTGTTTACCCGGTCTGCGTATAAAATACCAGCTTTCATATAATTTAGGCAATTATTCATCCGGAGGGTACCGTCTTCATAGCGTTCCATCCCCACGCCAAACCAATCTGCCAATTTTCCTCCATCATACCAGCCTTGAAACTCGATATTATGAATTGTTAACAAGGTTTTGATGTCGCGGAAGTTTTGGATCCACCGATATTTTTCCTTCAACAAGAAAGGAATCATCGCTGTGTGATAATCATTGGCATGAAGGACATCCGGAATAAAATTCAGTCGCTCCATCGCTTCTACCAAGGCCAATTGGAAGAAAGCATAGCGTTCACCATCATCATCATAACCATACAAAGCCTCACGACCAAAATAATACTGGTTGTCAATGAAGTAATAAGTGACGCCTGCTAAAACCAACTCTTTCAAGCCACAATATTGATTGCGCCAGCCCACTTGTACAGTGAAGTCAAATAAATCTACGCATTGCGCTTGATAACTGGCTGGCATTTTTTGATAGAAAGGCAGAATGACCCGGCAATCCACATTCTTTTTAACCAGTTCTTTCGGCAAGGCGTAAGCAACATCCCCTAAACCGCCAGTTTTAAAAAAAGGTGCACATTCGGCTGCTGCAAACAGTACCTTCAAATTAGTCGCCTCCATAAATATCAGAAATCACATGACTGCCTTTTTTCAAGACAATTGGCTGTTCTTTGGTTCCAACAATTTTAACACCCGGTTCAACAACCACATTCTTATCCAAAATCGCATACTTCACAAGACTGTCTTCCCCAATCTCGCTATTTGCCATCAAAATCGAACCTTCCACGACAGAGCCAGGCTTCACCATGGTTTGGCGGGATACTAAGGAATTACGAACCGTCCCTTCGATAATACTTCCAGAGGCAAATTGACTATTTTCTACTTCAGAAGCTTCCGAATAATAGGTTGGCACTTCATTTTTCAGCTTGGTGTAAATTTTTTGATTGGAATACATCAAGGAGTTGAATTTACGGGTATCCAACATATCCATATTGGCTTCGTAGTATGTTTTCATATCATAAATATTCTTCAAATAGCCGGTATATTCATAGCTGGAACTGTTGACTTCCGTAATTTTGGAACGCAAGAAAGTTTCCATATTTACTGAAATCCCTTCATTTTGACCCACTCGTAAAGCATCAATCAGGGCTTGTGTTTGCATGATATAAATATCCGCACACAAGTTATTCACTTCTCCCAGCAGGCTTTCTTTAGCAGTGGCCACTTGGGTGATTTTACCATTTTCCGCCACATCTAACAAAAGATCGCTGGGATGAATATTGTCTTTTCCTACCCGCTTGTAGACAACCGTCAATTGATTGCCCTGCATTTGATGAATTTTTAAGACAGCCCGCAAATCGATATTACACAGCATCTTGCTTCCCATGAAGACAGTGTATTCTGATTTTGACTTCAACAAATAATCGATGACCGTATCATAATAATGCTTGTCTTCGGCTTTCCGCTTTAGAAAATCTTGGTAAACATGGATAAAGAAACGGTTTTGAACGCCGTCAAGGTTCCACTCTTTGCCGCCACCAATATGGTCAAAAACGGATTGCGTTTCATCTTCATTAAATACCATAAAGACCGTATTAATATTGGCATTCACGATGCTAGATAGATTAAAATCGATCAAGCGGTATTTACAATCAAAAGGCAACGTTGCCAATGGTCGGTTTTCTGTCAACGGCAATAAATCTTTAAATTGATTTAAATTACCTAGAATCGCACACATTTTATTAGTTCTCATCAACAGTCACTCCAATCACTTCAGAATAGCCCACTACGGCGATTTCATCGGTCCCATCAATCACAGCGTTGTCCCCGATAATCGCATTTTCACCAATGATTGCCCGGTGAATCCGCACATTTTTGCCAATCGTGGCCCCTGGCATAATGACACTATCGGTAACCTCGGAACCTTCCTTCACCTGTACGTCTTCAGATAAAATAGTGTGACGAATATCGCCAGCGATATAGCAGCCATCGGTAATCAAGGAATCTTTCACCGAACCAGTTTCGGTTAAAAAGTGCGGCGGGGAGATCGGGTTTTTAGAATAAACACGCCAAGATTTATCCCGGATATCTAGCTCCATATCTTGTTCGATAAACTCCATATTGGCTTCCCATAGCGATTCAATCGTACCTACATCTTTCCAGTAGCCTTTGAACCGGTAGGCAATCACATTTTCACCACTGTCGAGATAAGAAGGAATCACATGTTTACCAAAGTCAATCATCTGTCCATCTTTATTGTAACTATTCAGCAAGACATTGCGTAACCGGCCCCAGTTAAAAATATAAATCCCCATGGAAGCGAGGTTATTTTGGGGTTCTTCCGGCTTCTCTTCAAACTCAATGATTCGGTCATTTTCATCGGTATTCATAATCCCAAAGCGTGAGGCTTCTTTTAGCGGCACTTCAATCACAGCCACGGAAAGGGAGGCATTGTTTGCCTTATGATTTTCTAGCATTTCTTCATAATCCATCTTATAAATATGGTCACCAGAAAGGACCAAGACATACTGTGGATCCATCTGATCGATATAGGCGATATTTTGGTAAATGGCATGAGCCGTTCCTTCAAACCATTTACTACCTTCTGAACTGGAATACGGTTGTAAAATGGTTGCACCGGAATTGATACCATCCAAGCCCCAGCTAGCTCCATTACCGATGTGGCTGTTTAGCGCTAAGGGTTGGTATTGGGTGACAACCCCGACGTTTTTAATGCCTGAATTGGCACAATTACTCAAGGTAAAGTCGATAATCCGATAACGCCCTCCAAATGGCACGGCTGGTTTTGCGATGTTTTTGGTCAGTTTTCCTAGACGAGTCCCTTGTCCTCCCGCTAGGATCATGGCTAACATTTCTGTTTTCATGTAATCGGTGAAAAAAACTCACCTTGTCCCCCCTTCGTTGTTAGTTATTTTTACCTGACTGTTTTGCAGTAGGTGTCTTCTTGTGGTTGACTTTTTCCTTAGTCATTTTCTTCGCTGGCTTACGGGTGTTGATTGCAGTAGGCTTAATAATCAAAGCTCCTAAGGCTGGTAAGATAGTTTGGATCTGATAGGGCTGGTCTTTAAACGCAATATCCAGCGTTTGGCAATCAGGATTTGCCTTAGTCCAAGTCCCTCCAAAAGCCGCCATCTCTGTATTTAAAACTTCGGTATAGGTACCAGGGTAAGGTACGCCTATCGCAAAATTCTGCCGTTCCACCGGTGCTAGATTCAAGACGATTACTAAGAAATCTTTCTTTGTTTTGCCTTGGCGAATAAAAGACAGGACACAGTCATCCGTATTGTCGGCATCAATAATTTCGATGGTATCCCAAGAGTCTTCTTGTTCCCATAATGCTTTTTCATTCTTATACAAGTGATTTAAAGTGGTCGTGAAGTGTTGCATCTGCTTATTCATGGAATCCGCCAAATCTACCCATTCCAAGCCATGATCGTATTTCCACTCTAAAAACTGGCCCCATTCCCCCCCCATAAACAGCAATTTTTTACCGGGATGAGCGATCATATACGTGAATAGATTACGTAGCTGAGAAAACTGCTTGTAGCGATCTCCCCACATTTTATGCATCAGACTTTTCTTTCCGTGCACCACTTCATCGTGGGACAAAGGTAAGATGTAGTTTTCATTCATCATATACATAAATGAAAAAGTCATCAGATTAAAATGATCCTTGCGATAGATGGGGTCCATCTCGTAAAAACGCAAGACATCGTTCATCCAACCCATGTTCCACTTGTAGTCAAACCCTAGTGCCCCCGATTCGATCATACCCGTCACTTTCGTATCAGAAGAACTTTCTTCTGCTACCATTATCGTCTCTGGATGAGCCAATTTAATGACGGCATTTAACTTCTGTAAAAAGTAATAGCCTTCAAAATTGCGGTGGCCGCCTTCATGATTAGGCGTCCAAGGACCTTCATCGTAGTCTCGGTAAAGCATATTAGAGACTGCATCCACGCGAATCCCATCTAAATGATAAACTTCGATCCAAAACAGCGCACTGGAGATCAAAAAGCTTTGTACTTGAGGTTTTCCTAAGTCAAAGTTGAGGGAACCCCAACGAATATTTTTGGCGCGATCCGGATCTTCATATTCAAAGGTGGGCGTCCCATCGTAATAAGGCAAGGTATCATCATTGATACAAAAATGCCCAGGCACCCAGTCCACCAACACACCAATATTATTGAGGTGACACGTTTCTACAAATTCTTGAAATTCTTCTGGTGTCCCATAATAAGAGCTCAGCGCAAAATAACCAATCAATTGATAGCCCCAACTCATTCCCAAAGGATGCTCCATCAAAGGCATAAACTCAATATGGGTGTAGCCTAACTCTTTGACATATGGAATCAACTCCCGTGTCAAATCCGCAAATGAATACGGCGTCCCATCTTCATGTTGGCGCCAAGAACTGGCATGGACTTCATAGATATTCATGGGTCGTTTAAACTGATTTGAACGCTTTTTCCGTCCCATCCACAAACCATCTTGCCATTTTTTGGGTTTCAAATCATAAACGACTGCCGCATCATGGGGCCGCTTTTCGAAAAAAATGGCATAAGGGTCAATCTTAAAGACCTCACGACCGCTTGCCTGCCGCACTTTAAACTTATAAAGATCCCCGACATTCGCTTGCGAAGTCTGAATTTCCCAAACTCCGGATTCTTCCCGTCGTTGCATCGGTAGTGAGTCAGACCAATCATTAAAATCCCCCACCAACCACACTTGTTGTGCATTTGGTGCCCAGACGCGAAAAATGAAACGCTCGTCTTTCTGTTTGTGACAACCTAAAAAATGCTGAGAGTAGAAGTTTTCACCAGTCAAAAAACGAGCTTCTGCTTCTGCTACTTGCTGTGTTTTGTCCTCAACCATACCATTGTCCTTTCTCGTCAGCTTTGTTCACGAATTCCTCTTTCCAGTGTCAGCTTTGTTCATGACCTCACAGGAAAATAGGAACCATCATTTTCTAATATAATAATAACACAATCTTAATTATTGAACAGTCCTTATAAGCAAAAAATTCAAAAAATTATGTTAAACCAGAAACAATTATTTAATTCAATGATCTTACCGCAAAAAGCAAGCGTTGTCATTGCAATGATAATCGAATTTTAAAGGTAGAAAAACTAAAAGGACTTGTTGATTGTTCTTTATCGCAGTTTTTTTCTTTCATTAAAACTTTCGGAACAAGAAGTGATTTCCGCTAAGAAAATAACATTATCAATAAGAAATCCCCACTTTTATCGCAAGCTTCTCTCTGCAACTTGTGAATCATCCGTCTTCTGATATTTTTCAGAAAAAGCCAATTTAATTTGCGAAAAGTTTATTTTTTTAAGCAAACTGATTTTTCCCACGGGTTGCGTTATTACTATGAGAAAAATTAACTTGCCGTGTATTGACAGCCCTGTTGTCTCTCACCAAAGTCAAATTCTCTTTAAACAGGTTATGAAAACTAATCCAAATACCACTTTTTTCCGAAAAACATTCCTGTGTTACTCATCAACTCGGTAATTTAATCATGATAATTTAAATATATTATTAGATTAACTAGACATTTACTTATCGTTTTGTTATTATTCTTGTATACAAATCACAGGAATAGAGGAACCGATATGTCGCAAAAGCTCCAAGAAAATGAAAGCTACGGTAAACTTGCCGTGTTGTGTGGCATTCTTACCGTTGTCTTTTTTTGTTGTTATCTATTTTTTTCCAATCGTTATGCTGTTGAATTTCTAGAGACCACCCTGTTAAAAAAAGACATGCTGGAAGAAAGTACGTTGTCCCAAATGTTCAACCACCTCTTTGTTTTATTCACAGTACTCTTTAGCGGTTTTCTATGGCAATATTTCAAACGTCCTGGTGATGAAATCTTTCGAGAAGCCTCGAGTTTTTACTTTCTCGCTTACATTATTTTATTGCTGCGGACTTTCATCATCGTCTTTCAACCGGAGTCACTTCCTTATATCTTGATTGCTGGTATCCAAATTTTGATTACATCGTTAGGCATGCTTTTTTTCTTGATCACCTTCCTAAACGATCGTAAATATCTGCTGATGGCGATTTTGACAGCCTTCGATATGTTAGGTTACTTGGCAAGTGTTATTTACAGTGTCTTTATGGCGGAATTCATACTGCCAAATTTAGGAAGTATTTTAGTTGCGGTCACCAATATCAGCTTTTTATCCGCTTTCCTTTACCGCCGAATGCGCCAAAATGATTTAAAAAATAGTTACGCTGCTCGTCAAACACTCCCAGAATAAAAGGAACTCACTGCTATGCAGACAGCAAAAAGAAGCTCATTTACCAATCCCTATTGGAAAATGAGCTTCTTTTAATTATAGACTTGGCTCCCCTGCGAAAAAGCTTTTAGCGATCACCTTGTCTTTTTTGAAAGGAGAAATCGCTCTGCCAATCAGAACTTATCAAAATAAAAAAGATGTCACCTAAAGGCAACATCTAGCTTGCTTTGCTAATTATCAATCACCAGTTCACGAATCTCTCCGTTGGTATAGACTTTATAAATAGACTCCATCTTTTTCCGTTGACTGGAGGCAACCACCAAGTAGTAATTCCCCTGTGCATCAAAATCCATTTCCCCAATCGTCTGATACTGGAAACCTTCCACCGCATGTTTGCCGTCTTTACGAATAAATGCAGCTGCCTGTGAACCAGATACGATAAAGTTGGCTTCCACTAGCCAATCTAAAACCACCGGAACAATGGTTGAGGCATTCACTTCTTTTTGTTGTTGAATGGCTAAAACAATCTCTGCATCCGAAAAATTAGCTTCATCAATTTGGCTCAGTTGCAAATCACGTCGGGCTTTCTCAACTTCTCCCATGGAAATGAAGGTAATCAAGTCAGCATTTCCTTGCTTTTGTCTTGGCATTTTAGTCGTATTTTCATGTAGTTTTTCCAAAATATAGGCCTCCCTAATCGTTCCTTGTCAATGTCTCCAACAACTTACTTGTTGTCTACCAGTTTTGCATCACTATTGATACATTATAAAAAATCTAGTATTCAGCAAGTAATATCTTCCTCATTTTCTTCGCTGATTAAAGTTTACCATGTATTTATTAGATTAACAACAATTAAATTCACTATTTTCTCATTTTAAGAGAATAAAAAAAAGCAAAAGTCCTCACTTGATAAGCACCCATTCAAGGAATCCACTGCAATGTCTCTGGCAAACTTCACTATACAAGCTAACAGCAATAAAATGAGATTTTGATGTGCTAAATTTGTTGTTTTTAGTTTCCCAAACAAGATTATTTTCAGATAGACAAGGGATTTTCAGTTGATAAGTATTGTTAACATCTTTTGATAACACCTCTGTCTGACACAAAGCCGTTAAAAAGATACTTGCTCGCGGTTGTTTCCCCCTCAGGACCCGGCTAATAATCCACCCTACTTGCCCTAAGAAATACTCTTCATCCACATCTCCCACCAACCTTCTAAGCTGGGAAAATGCTGCTGGTTCCAACAATTGGCGATTCGCTTCAAAATACCCAGGTAAATCCCGGCTATTGAAGCCTTGCGTATTCACAGACCAAATGGCTAATTTCTCATTACTGACCTTATTGACTTGGGCCAAGTTCACGTCGTTAGCAATAAAATAAGCTGCAAAACTCTCAGGAATCTGATAAAACTGTTGCTGATACCATTGGCAGATATCCGCTAGCGAGTAAGTTTCAAATCCTTCAAGAAGTGTTTTCTGCGTATGTGTCACCACCTCTTGGTAATCACTTCCAGTAAAAACTGGTAATCCCAAGCGGTAGCGGCGCTCTTCACGAAGAATTAGGCCAGCTTCAATACAACTTTCTAAAAACTTAATGAACCCCTTTTCAGAAAACTGCCGAGTTAACTGGCGCAAAGTAACATTCTGATTCTCATACAGAAAATCAGTTAGCTGGGAAAACAAAGGATTACGAAGCAACTGGGTCAGTTCTCGTTGTTTGTTATCATGGATCATTCTCATGGAATCACCGCCATTTCATCTATTGTATTTAAGTGCCAGTTTGACCGCCAGCTAACAGCTTTGGCGTGTTCAAACAAAACTGACACCGACGCATTTTATCATGGGTCAGTTCTCAAGCATAGCCCCTCTCTTTTTACCTCAGTCAAAACAAAACACCCGAACAACTGGACTTACCTTCAGCAAGCAAGCTTTAAAGCTGCTTCCTAAAAGTAATTCCAGTAATTGTCCGGGTATTGAAGATCACATCTGACGCTTCTTTACAAGAGGTGATTAACGATTAAAAGCGGCTGTTAATTGTGGTACCACTTGTTTTTTCCGAGAAACAACACCTGGTAATAACGCTCGGTTGTTTACCAAGGTTGTATCAAACGCAGCTTCCACTTGAGTAAGTTCGTTTCCGACGGCCAGAATTTCAGAATCGCTATCTAAAATATTCGTCGCCACCAATAGGAATAAATCATATCCTTTTTCAGCATTTTCAGTTGCCATCGCTGCTTCTAGTTCATTTTGACGATCAAAAACTTCTTGCAAGTCAACGGTGTTCACTTGGGCGATACGGACAGTTTTATCCGCCATTGGGAAACTTTTAGCATCTAAGTCTAATAAGACAGCGGCTGGTTTATCGCTAAGCTTCGTCCCAGCTTTCAACAGTTCCAAGCCATAGCTTTCCAAGTCAACCGCAGCGATTTCTGCTAGTTTTTCGGCAGCATTAACATCTTCCGGCGTGCAAGTCGGGGATTTGAACAATAAGGTATCGGAAATAATCGCTGAAAGCATCATCCCTGCAACTGCTTGACTAATCTCCGCTTCCATTTCTTGGTACATTTTGTAAATAATCGTACTTGTACAACCAACTGGTTCTGCCCGGTAGTACAAAGGATTCGCTGTTTCAAAATTAGCAATCCGGTGATGATCGACCACGGATAAGATGTTTAATTCGCGAATGTCAGAAACACTTTGTTGAAATTCGTTATGATCCACCAACATCACATCGTTGGTTTCTTCCTTGATGCTAGTCACGACCCGGGGTGCGTTTAAGCCGAAGTAATCCAAGGCATATTGCGTTTCCTCAGAAGGTGTCCCCAAGGCAACTGCTTCCGCATCCACATCCAGGGCTTTTTGTAATTCAGCAAAGGCAATCGCTGCTCCGATCGCATCGGTATCCGGATTTAAATGTCCGAAAATCAAAACTTTTGACATAATTCAAGATCGCTCCTTTAAATGACTTTCCTACTTATCATAACAAAAACCAGATAGTTGTTACAAGTAAAACTCTTGAAAAAAACCGCCTTCCTGAAAGCTCTTCTGAAGCGAAGCAGCAATCAAGAAAACGGTTCGTCAATTTCCTACTTTTGCAACTTAGCGAGTCAAATAACCAACATAGTCAGCCGTATGCAACAACTGCTTGGCATTATTCACTCGTTCTTCCGTTGGTGGTAATATACCATCCAAGGGATAATCCAAGTTTAATTCTTCCCATTTATATTTACCCATGGTGTGATATGGTAAAATTTCCACCTTATCCACATTATTCAAGCTCTTAATAAAATCATTCAACCGGATCAAATATTCATCATAGTCGCTACGCTCAGGAACTAAGACATGGCGAATCCAGACAGGTTTGCCAATTTCTGACAAGTATTGAGCCATATCCAAGATGCTTTTATTTGATTGTCGAGTCAACAATTTATGGGCTTTTTCATCAATTTGCTTAATGTCAAACAACAGCAAATCGGTGTATTCCATAAGTTCGTTAAATTTAGAAAAGAAAGGTTCTTCTCTGGTAAATGGTTGACCACAAGTATCCACTGTTGTATGAATCCCTTGTGCTTTGGCTTTTTTGAAAAGGTCAATCAAAAAATCGATTTGCAATAAAGGTTCCCCACCACTAACGGTGATGCCCCCTTTTTTCCCCCAATAACTTTTGTAATGACTCGCTTCTTCCAAAACATCGTCAGCGGTTCGTTTACGAGCTTTAGGATTTTGCAACATCCAAGTATCGGGATTATGGCAAAATTGACAACGCATTTTGCAACCTTGTAAAAATACGATAAAACGAACTCCCGGTCCATCAACAGAACCAAAACTTTCAGTTGAATGGACAATCCCATAGACCGGTTGTTCTTGGGTAGTGTTCTCAGACATTTCGCTGATCCTCCTATATTTCGTGTTTAACAGCAACGCCAAAGCCATTAAACGATAACATTGATTTGCTTAAAACAGGCTAAGGTTTCAGATGTGCACCCTAACCAACGCTCCTATTTTACCGACATTTGCCAATTTGGTCACATAGTCCGCTCAAAAGTTGCGAAGTTCTAAAGTTTTTTTGTGAAGAAATCTACAACAAGTAAGATAAAAGGCGGATGAACAATGTCCATCCGCCTTTTATGGGCCTGTTCTTTAACTGATCTTACATATGATCGTGGAAAGTACGGCTGATAACGTCTAATTGTTGTTCACGAGTAAGGTCGATGAACTTAACTGCGTAACCAGATACCCGGATAGTGAAGTTTGCATATTCTTCTTTTTCTGGGTGTTCCATCGCATCGATCAGTTTTTCTTTACCAAAGACGTTTACGTTCAAATGGTGAGCGCCTTGATCGAAGTAACCATCCAAGACATGAGTCAAGTTTTCAACTTGTTCTTCTTCATCATGACCTAATGCATCAGGATTGATACTTTGTGTATTAGAAATACCATCCAAAGCCAATTCGTAAGGCAATTTAGTCAATGAGTTCAAGGAAGCCAACAACCCGTGAGTTTCTGCTCCGTATGAAGGGTTTGCACCTGGTGCCAATGGTTCGCCAGCAGCACGGCCATCAGGAAGGGCCCCAGTTGCTTTACCGTAAACAACGTTTGAAGTGATGGTCAAGATAGAAGTTGTTGGTTCAGAATTACGGTAAGTATGGTAATGTTCCAATTTTTCCATAAAGGTCTTCAACAACCAAACAGCCAAGTCATCGGCACGGTCGTCGTCGTTACCATATTTAGGGAAATCCCCTTCGATCTTGTAATCAACAGCCAAACCAGATTCGTCGCGAACTGGATAAACTTTCGCATATTTAATGGCAGACAAGGAGTCAACAACGTGAGAGAAACCAGCAATACCAGTTGCAAAGGTACGTTTCAAGTTGGTATCCATCAAAGCCAATTCAGCAGCTTCATAGTAATATTTGTCATGCATGTAGTGGATGCAGTTCAAGGTATTGACATACATACCTGCCAACCATTCCATCATGTCGTCATATTTTTCCATGACTTCATCAAAGTTCAAAGCATCGTCAGAAGTAATCCCGCGATATTTAGGTCCAACTTGAACTTTAGATTTTTCATCAACCCCACCGTTGATCGCATACAACAAAGCTTTCGCCAAGTTGGCACGAGCACCGAAGAATTGCATTTCTTTACCAGTTTCTGTTGCGGATACACAGCAGCAGATTGCGTAGTCATCTTTCCATACTGGACGCATTACATCGTCGTTTTCGTATTGGATAGAAGATGTTTCAATTGAGATTTTAGCAGCGTAGTCTTTGAATGCTTGTGGCAAACGAGAAGAATACAAGACTGTCAAGTTTGGTTCTGGTGAAGGACCCATGTTTTGCAAAGTACGCAAGAAACGGAAGTCATTTTTGGTAACCAAAGTCCGACCGTCCATACCCATACCAGCGATTGACAAAGTAGCCCAAACTGGGTCACCTGAGAACAATTCGTTGTAGCTAGGGATCCGTGCGAATTTAACCATACGTAATTTCATTACTAAGTGGTCAATCAATTCTTGTGCTTGGTCTTCAGTCAAAGTACCATTTTTCAGGTCACGTTGAATGTAGATATCCAAGAAAGTAGAGATCCGACCGATAGACATTGCTGCCCCGTTTTGTTCTTTAATGGCTGCAAGGTAACCGAAGTAAGTCCATTGTACAGCTTCTGTAGCATTTTCAGCTGGACGAGAAATATCAAAACCATAAGCGGCTGCCATTTCTTTCATCCGTTTCAAAGCATTGTATTGATCGGTAATTTCTTCACGAAGACGAATATCTTCTTCAGTAAATTGGCCATGACCACAGTTCGTATGGTCTTCCAATTTTTTCTCCATCAAGTAGTCAATCCCGTACAAAGCAACACGACGGTAGTCACCGACGATCCGGCCACGGCCATAAGTATCAGGAAGACCAGTAATGATTTTTGCACGACGAGCGGCACGAATTTCTGGTGTGTAAACATCAAAAACACCTTGGTTATGTGTTTTATGGTATTGACCAAAAATTTCAGTGTATTTAGGATTTGGAGTGTAGCCATAGCTTTCCAAAGCTTCTTCTGCCATCCGAATCCCACCATAAGGCATGAAAGCACGTTTCAAAGGTTTGTCTGTTTGCAAACCAACGATTTTTTCTTCGTCTTTTAGGTTTTCGTCAATGTAAGCAGCACCGTATGCATTGGCTGAAGTCACAACATCAGCTTCCATATCTAAAACGCCGCCGTTTTCCCGTTCTTGTTTTTGCAATTCTTGCAGTTTGCCCCACAGTTCGTTTGTTGCTGCTGTTGGTTCTGCTAAGAAATCAGCACTACCTTCATAAGGTGTGTAGTTAGTTTGAATGAAATCGCGGGTATCGATTCCTTCTTTCCAAAGACGACCATTAAAACCGTCCCAGGCTGTTTTGTTCATTTCTTCAACGTTTGTTGCAGTTCCCATCAATGAACCCTCCTTAGATTAACCGCTGTCACGACTATGTAACAGCTTTACGGGATTAGTATAACACATATCTTTACCAATGCAAGGTTTTTCATGAAACTTGCTCAAAAAAACACGAACCCCTGACTTTATAATCATAAAAACGCTTTACAACCGCGGTTTATCCCTTGTTCAGTAATAATGTTTCTTTGGACTTCTTTAAGAAATAGCAACATTTTTTGCAACAAAAAACGTTATTCTGTATTGCTACAGAATAACGTTTCTCCTACAGATTATGATACAGTTTCATTTTCCGGTAAACTAGGGTCTACTACTTCCCTGACAGCAATCAAGGTGCCACCAGCTTTTTCATCAATCGCAAAAGAACCATTAGAAGTCCGTTCACCGATTGGATAGTTGTCTGTGTTGATTTCCACTTGTTGTCCTTTTTGATTTTGTAAGATGAGGGTTCGATTGTCACCTAAGCCCATATACAAGACGCGATGAGGATTTTTCTTCAACTCCCGCAAGACCATCAGTCCGCGTTTAGCCCGTCCAAGTTGGTTTAATTCTTGGGCTAACATTCTTTTGACTGCGCCACGTTGGGTAACGATCACAATTGGTGTATCCCCTTGTGCTAGGACTAACAAGCCATTAATAACAAAATCGCCATCTTTCAAGTTGATGGATTTCACCCCTGCTGCTTTTGGTCCCACCACTGGAACTTCCGCTAATGGATAACGGAGACCAAAACCGCGATGGCTGACTAGGAAAATATCCAGATCATTGGTTTCTGGGACCAACTCCACCGCTAATACTTCGTCAGTCTCATCTTTTAACTTGATACCAGTCATCGGACGACTCTTGTAGGTCCGCCAAGGTTCGAATTCTGTCATTTTTGTTTGCTTAATCAAACCATTTTTCGTTAGTAATACAAAATTCTTTGTAGGATCCAATTCCTTGTAACTAAAGACTTGCAGGATGGATTCCTCGATGCCAAAGTTCATCATCGTTTGGGAGATATGTTCCCCCATATCCTTCCATTTCAAGTCAGGCAATTCATGCACGGGACGATAGATGACATTTCCTTTATTGGTCACCAATAAGAGATGATCTAAAGTATTGACTTGTTGGGTAAATAACACCAAATCTCCGTCTTTCATCCCCAATTCTTCAGGTTTTGAGGCTTGGTAACTACGGAGACTACTCCGTTTCAAGTAACCGTCACGGGTCACCGAAACCACCACGTCTTCTTGAGCTACTAATACCTCTGTTTCAATCTTGATTTCAGTAATTTCATCTTCAATCTTGGTCAACCGGGGATTGCCATATTGCTTTTTGATTTCTCGCAGTTCTTGTTTGATGACCTTTTTCAATTCACTACTGTCAGAAAGAATTTTGTTCAACTCAGTGACCGTAGCCGCTAGTTCTTCTGCTTCTGCTTGCAACGCTGTGATATCGGTATTAGTCAAACGGTACAATTGTAAATTGACGATCGCTTCCGCTTGTTCCTCAGTGAAACCTAGTTGAACCACTAAATTATTTTTTGCGTCTTTTTTATCTTTACTCCCGCGAATGGTAGCAATCACTTCGTCTAAAATCGACAGAGCCTTCATCAAACCTTCGACGATGTGTTGCCGTTTTTGGGCTTTAGCCAACTCAAAGCGACTCCGCCGTAAAACGACCTCTTCGCGATGTTGGATGTAACTTTTTAAAATCCGCAAAAGGCCAACTTGTTCCGGACGCAAATCCGCAATCGCCACCATATTGAAGTTATAGTTAATTTGCAACTCAGTGTTTTTGAAAAAGTAATTCAAAATACCTTCAGCATTGGCTTCTTTCTTTAATTCAACGACAATTCGTAGTCCGGTACGGTCAGATTCATCCCGGACTTCAGCAATGCCATCGATTTTTTTATTCAAACGAATTTCATCCATCTTCTTCACAAGATTGGCTTTATTGACTTCATAAGGAATTTCCGTAATCACCAGCTGCTGCTTGCCACCTTTGATGTCTTCAATAGCGGTAACGGAACGCAAGATCACCTTGCCCCGACCTGTCTCATAGGCTTTACGAATTTCTTCTTTTCCCTGTAGGATCCCCCCTGTCGGAAAATCCGGTCCAGGAATATATTCCATGATTTTTTCCAAACTCGCCTGCGGATGATCGATCAAATGAATCGTCCCATCGATGACTTCTGCCAAATTATGGGTAGGAATTTCCGTAGCGTAACCAGCTGAAATCCCTGTCGAACCATTGACTAAGAGATTGGGATATTTTGCAGGCAAGACAGTGGGTTCTTTTTCAGTATCATCGAAATTCCAAACCAAATCCACCGTTTCTTTTTCGATGTCTGACAAAAGCTCACCACTGAGTTTTGCCAAGCGGGCTTCAGTATACCGCATGGCAGCTGGTGGATCCCCATCCATACTCCCGTTATTACCGTGCATTTCAATCAAAACTTCCCGCAACTTCCAATCTTGGCTCATGCGGACCATGGCTTCGTAGATACTGCTATCGCCATGGGGATGGTAATTCCCCATGATATTCCCCACCGACTTGGCGGACTTCCGAAACGCCTTTTCAAAAGTATTGCCATCTTTATTCATGGCAAATAAAATCCGGCGTTGAACCGGCTTCAACCCATCGCGAATATCCGGTAGCGCCCGTTCCTGAATGATGTATTTCGAATAACGCCCAAAGCGATCCCCCATGACCTCTTCTAGCGTTAGTTCTTGAATCGATTGTTTATGTTCCAAAGCTAAACCTCCTGAAGATCCTATCACGGACCTGTTTATCTAACCTTAGTCCCTACAGCTAAAAGAAGCCTTATCTCTTAGCTGTAGTCTTCGTAGGATTAGAACAAAGATATTTCTCCTGAAGCTCCCATTTCATCAGTTCCATCGTTATCTGCGGTGATTTGTGCGACTTCTTGGGCCCGTTCATCATCATAGATATCCTTGACTTTTGCAGGGCTTTCCTCATCTTTTTTCTCCAAAATGCTGCCATCTTCTTCGAGGGTAAATTGGACATGGCTTTCAATCCATTTTCGACGAGGTTCCACTTTATCCCCCATCAAAGTCGTCACTCGGCGTTCAGCCTGAGCTGTATCTTCAATCCCTACACGAATCAAGGTGCGGGTTTCTGGGTCCATGGTGGTTTCCCACAGTTGTTCCGCATTCATTTCCCCTAGCCCTTTGTAGCGTTGTAACATATAGCCTTTTCCGACTTTTTTTATCACCGCTTGCAACTCTTCATCTGTCCATGCATATTCAACGACTTGCTTGCGGCCAACTCCCCGAGACACTTTATACAACGGTGGCAAAGCGATGTACACTTTACCAGCTTCAATCAACGGTTTCATATAACGATAAAAGAAGGTCAGCAATAAAACTTGGATATGGGCGCCATCGGTATCGGCATCGGTCATGATAATCACTTTATCATAGTTGGCATCAGCGATATCAAATTCTGGCCCCACCCCAGCCCCAATCGTATAAATCATGGTATTGATTTCTTCATTTTTCAAAATGTCTTGCATTTTGGCTTTTTCGGTATTGATGACTTTCCCACGCAACGGCAAGATAGCCTGGAATTTGCGATCCCGTCCCTGTTTTGCTGAACCACCGGCGGAATCTCCTTCCACTAAGAAAAGTTCATTGCGCTTAGGGTTACGGGATTGAGCCGGAGTCAGTTTACCCGAGAGTAATGATTCCCCTTTTTTGCGCTTTTTACCACTCCGGCTTTCTTCTCGCGCTTTACGAGCGGCTTCCCGGGCTTCTCGTGCTTTAATCGCTTTTCGAATCAGCATTTGACTCATTTCATTGTTTTCTTGTAGGAAAAAGCCTAATTGTTCCCCTAATACATTGTCCACCACATTGCGGGCAATCGGGGTTCCCAGTTTTTCTTTCGTTTGTCCTTCAAATTGCAACAAATTTTCCGGTACCCGAATGGATAGGACTGCCGCCAAACCTTCCCGGAAATCAGATCCTTCCAAGTTGCGGTCTTTTTCTTTTAAAAGACCCACTTTGCGGGCGTGTTCGTTGAAAGCTTTCGTCATGGAAGCTTTCAAGCCTGCCTCATGGGTCCCACCATCTTTGGTCCGGACATTATTGACAAAGGATAAGATATTTTCAGAATAACCATCGTTGTACTGCAGCGCAATCTCTACTTCGATGTTTTCTTTTTCACCGCTAAAATAAATCACCGGCGTCAAGGTATCTTTTTCTTCATTTAAATAATCAACAAATTCTTTGATTCCTTCTTCAAAATGAAAAACCTCTTGCTTGGTTTCCTCTCCGCGTAAATCCGTCAGAGTGATTTTCACCCCGCGTAAAAGAAAGGCAGATTCTCGCAGACGTTCTGCTAAAATATCGTAGGAATAGCGAACCCCACTAAAAATCGCATCGTCTGCCAAAAAAGTTACTGTGGTACCGTTGGGTTTGCGGGTTTTACCGATTTTTTTCAACGTCCCGACTGGTTTTCCACCATTCTCAAAGCGTTCTTGGTACTCAACACCCTCTCGGACGATCGTGACGGTCAACCATTTCGATAAGGCATTGACGACACTGGCCCCTACACCATGAAGGCCGCCAGAAGTTTTGTAACCCCCTTGGCCAAATTTACCCCCTGCATGAAGCACGGTAAAAATCACTTCAACGGTAGGAATCCCAGAAGCATGCATCCCCGTGGGCATTCCACGACCGCTATCTGCCACCGTCACACTATTGTCTTTATTTAAGGTAACTTCGATATGATCGCCAAAACCAGATAAGGCTTCATCCACCGCATTGTCGACTATTTCGTAAACCAAATGGTGCAAGCCCCGACTATCGGTGGATCCGATATACATTCCTGGGCGTTTGCGAACGGCTTCCAATCCTTCTAATACTTGGATGGAAGCATCATTGTATTCATTTCTATTTGTGCTTTTTTTCGCCAAAGCAAACTCTCCTTCAATCCGATTGCGCAAATCGCGCCACATTTTATAATACTTCAAAACAGTCCCAAAAAAAAGAGAAAACCTATGGGCAGGTTGTCCCGTCATTTATTTCATGATAAAATGACCAAGTTCTTATCATTTACAATCAAACTCAATAAATGGCGGTATGACGCTTTTCTTTCTGGAACAACACCGTTTTCATTCAAACGACCAAGAAATAAAAGGCCTCCTATCGAAACTTTTCCCATTTATTTGGAAAAGAGGTTTCTTATGAAAATCCTATTGCTTATGATCGTCGCCTACCTGATTGGCTCCATTCCATCTGGGGTTTGGATTGGTAAACTCTTCTATGGCAAAGACATCCGTCAATTTGGCAGTGGCAATTCTGGCACTACCAACACCTTTCGTGTACTAGGTAAGAAAGCCGGGATCGTGGTTTTGGCGATGGATATCTTAAAAGGTACCCTAGCCACTTGTCTCCCACAGCTTTTTCATTTTACCTCAAGTATTAATCCACTGTGGTTTGGGGTATGTGCCGTAATTGGTCATATGTTTCCTATCTTTGCTGGCTTCAAAGGTGGCAAAGCGGTTGCCACGAGTGCCGGAATGTTGTTAGGTTTTAGTCCCATCTTCTTTTTGTATTCCTGTGGCATCTTTGCCCTCTGCTTATTTTTCACCAGCATGGTTTCCTTGTCCAGTATGATTGCGGCGGTCTTGATTACCCTATCGACGGTGATTCTACCGATGGTCTGGCCTCAAGTATTACCTAATCACAACTGGCTATTGACGGTAATCGCTCTTCTCATTACCCTCTTCATTTTTTATCGTCATCAAGACAATATCCGACGCATTAAAGCCGGCACCGAAAGTCGCGTGCCTTTTGGCTTAAATCAAAAAAGTAAAGAAAAATAGAAGATGGCTATCTCCCAACAGCTGACCTGTCGCTGGGAGATAGCCTCTTTTGATACCTGATTCAAAGCAATGGCACTACTTAACCATAATCGCGTACTTAGTCATAAATGTTTCACCGGGTGCCAAAGTTTGGATACCTAATTTTTCAGATAACTCGCCGGTTGCTTCCAAAGTATCCGCAATCCCTGCCCACGGTTCAATACATAGAAACGGTGCTTCTTTGGGATAGGGCGACCAGATACCAAAATAAGGCATATTGTTAAAAGCAACACTCACACTATGAGGGGAGCGGTCGCTGGCAATGGTGATTTTAGTAAGGCCTTTTGATTCAAAGACTAAAGCATCATTGGCAAACATTTCGTGACTTAGTCTTAAATTGGTATTGGTAGCACTTAAGGTTTTTTGAGCCGCATCGATAAACGCCCCTTTTAAGGGTAAGGTAATGCGAGATTTCATCGGTGAAAAGGCCAAATAATAATCCTCAAAAGTCAAATCATCCGTCAATGGCACGTTAAATCCCGGATGTCCCCCCACTGAAAAGAGCAACTCTTTTGCTGCAGGATTTTTGACTTCATAACGCACTTGCAGGCCTTCTCCTCCCAGCTCGTAATGAACATACAGTTCAAAATCAAAAGGATAAACTGCTTTGGTTGCCTCATCCGCTTTCAAACAAAGGCTCACGCGATCGGCTTCTTTGGCTACCACTTCAAATTGACGATCTCGGGCAAAGCCATGCTGAGGCAAGGTGTATTCTTTTCCCTCATAACGGTACGTACTATTTTTTAGAGCCCCTACGATGGGAAACAATATCGGCGCATGACGCCCCCAATATTGTGGATCTGCTGTCCATAAGTACTCCAAGCCCGTTTCCTTATGCTTGATACTGGTCATTTCAGCCCCTTGTTCATTAACCGTAACGATCAATTGGCCATTTTCGATGCTAACTGTCATTTGCCAGACCTCCTAAAATAATCTTTTGCCGGATTCTAAGAAAGAGCGTTTTTCAAATGAAGCGATGCCAAAAACTTATAAAAAACCCAGGGAAAAACCAGTTGTTGTTAGCCTTCTGTGGGCTAGCTTTCCTGTTTTCCCCTGCTGTTATGCATCCCCTACTAAGTGTTAATTCTAACACAGCTTCCTAGCTGTTAGCCACCATTTCAGCAGTATCAGACTGCCTTACCAACTATCTAGGGCTTAATAATTGTGTTTGCTTAATTCTTCCTTGAAACGAGGATTTAAGACGCGTAAATAGGTTCCTTTCATCCCCAATGAACGGGATTCAATAATCCCAGCTGATTCCAATTTCCGCAGCGCATTGACAATCACAGACCGGGTAATACCAATTTTATCAGCAATATTGGAAGCTGTCAGACGACCTTCATCCCCATCTAATGCTTCAAAAATGGCTTGAACAGCTTTTAGTTCGCTGTACGATAAGGTGTTGATAGCCATTTGGACCGCTGTAGCACTACGGACATCTTCTTCAATGTGGCGGGATTTTTGATACAAAAATTGCATCCCAACAACAGTCGCTCCATATTCTGCTAAAACCAAATCGTCTTCATCAAAATTGTCCATCACACGAGACAAAATGATGGTTCCTAAGCGTTCCCCGGCACCAAAAATAGGGACTACAGTCGTCAAGCCATTTGGGTATTGTTCGCGACTTTCCACTGGAAAAGCGGTCATGTCGCTTTCAATCGTAATATTAGCTTCGGTTTTACCTAAATGATCCACCATGTCAGTGTATGATTTAGGAAATTGTTTTTCTACAAACATATTTCTAACTCGATCATTGTTAACGTCATGTTTTTCGTTATAACCCAATAAGACCCCTTCACTGCTGATGATGTAGGTATTGGCATTCAATACATCCCCTAAAATCATTGCCATCTTGTCATAAGGCAGCTCAGATTTCATATCAAAGGTGTTCTTTTGTTGCAACAACTCATTGATTTGGCGGGTTTTTTCTAATAATGATGTCATTTTTTCCACTTCTCCTCTTATCAGAATGGCTAACAGACTTTCACAGCTTGCAATCATTAGAGCTCCACCAACCGCTGACGTTTATTGTCATCTCTCAGTAGTCATGAATTTTGCGCGAAAGGTTCGGATAGCCAACTCTAGTTAGACTTTTTAATATAAAAATTGCCTTAATAAACAGCTACTCTACAAAATATAGCGACTGAGATCTTGATCAGAAACGATAGCTGCCAGTTTTTCATTGACATAATTTTCCGTGATGGTTATTTCACCCATCTGCATATCAGGGGCCTCAAAAAGCAAATCTTCCAATAGTTTTTCAAGAATCGTATGCAAACGACGAGCGCCAATATTGTCTGTGTCCCGGTTCACATCGAAGGCGATTTGAGCAATTTTTTCAATCGCTTCAATGGTAAAGGTCACCTTGATATTTTCAGTAGCCAGTAAAGCAATGTATTGTTTGACCAAGGCGTTATTAGGCTCTGTTAAAATCTTGACAAAGTCTTTAGCCGTCAAGTCTTCCAATTCCACCCGGATTGGGAAACGTCCTTGCAATTCTGGAATCAAATCACTTGGTTTAGACAAATGAAAGGCTCCTGAAGCTACGAAGAGAATATGATCCGTGTTGATCACACCATATTTGGTGTTGACTTGCGATCCTTCCACGATTGGTAAGATATCCCGTTGCACGCCTTCACGGGAAACTTCACCAGACTGTTGGGATTTTGAGGTGATTTTATCAATCTCATCGATGAAAATAATCCCGCTAGACTCAGCTAAACGAATCGCCTCACTGTGAATATCCGCATCATTTACCAATTTAGAAGATTCTTCTTGAACCAAGAGTTCCCGCGCTTCCTTCACTGTGACGGTACGCTCTTGCTTTTTCTTAGGCTTCAAAGCATCCAAGGTTTCATTTAAATCAATCCCCATTTGCTCAAGACCATTGTTCATAGACGGGCCTTGCACTTTTGGTTCTTCGATTTCAATGGTGACCTCCCGGCTGTCCAAAAGTCCTTTTTCCAACTGTTCAAAGATAGCTTGGCGATTGACTTTAATATCTTCTGTCAGCTCTTCTTTTGGTTCAGCTGGTTCTTGACCCATTTGGAACATGTTCATCATTTGCTCATAAGGATTAGCCGCTTTTTTGGCTTCTTTTTTGATGCCTGGGACTAATACCTTAGCCAGCCGACGATTGGCTTTTTTAACTGCCCGAGAATAGACGCGACTGTATTGTTCTTTGCGCACGATTTGAATCCCATTTTCCACCAGATCGCGAACCATACTTTCCACATCGCGACCGACATAACCGACTTCCGTAAACTTAGTGGCCTCTACCTTGACAAAAGGGGCTTGGACAATCTTTGCTAACCGCCGAGCAATCTCCGTTTTACCGACACCAGTAGGCCCAATCATCAGCATATTTTTAGGGGTAACTTCTTGTTGCATTTCTTCTTCTAATTGCAGACGGCGGTATCGATTTCGTAAAGCGACAGCCACCGCTTTTTTAGCATCTTGTTGCCCAACGATATATTGGTCCAACTCGGATACGATTTCTCTTGGTGTTTTATTGATTTCAGCCATAATAATCCCTCTTACATTTCTTCAACGATGATGTTGTGATTGGTAAAAATACAAATATCTGCTGCAATATTCAAGGCATTTTCAGCAATTTGGCGTGCCGTTAACTCGCCACCGTATTGTTTCATCGAGCGAGCTGCTGCTAATGCATAGTTCCCACCAGACCCGATTGCCAAAATACCATCATCAGGGATAATCACTTCACCGGTACCAGAAACAAGCAACATTTCTTTATCGTTCATCACAATCAGCATCGCTTCCAGTTTTTGCATGGATTGTTGGGTACGCCATTCTTGTGCCAACTCCACAGCAGCTCGTTGCAAATTGCCATTGTATTCGTTTAGTTTACCTTCGAATTTTTCTTCTAAAGTGAAGGCATCTGCCACACTACCGGCAAAGCCTACCACCACTTCGCCATTGTAAATCCGACGAACTTTACGGGCGGTTCCTTTCATCACGACTTGTTCACCCATCGTGACCTGACCGTCACCAGCCATGGCAAATTTGCCATCTTTTTCTACAGCACAAATGGTCGTAGAATGAAATTGTGATTTCATAAATAAACCTCCAGATAGTTAAAAATAAAATTAAGATTCTGAACATTCTCTCCTCTAAGCACTCACTCAAAAAACAGCGCAAAGGGATGTTCAAGCCCGGGGATGGAAATGACGGTAGTTCTTTTGGAGACTCTCTTTGGTTACATGGGCATAAATTTGGGTCGAGGACAAATTTACATGCCCCAAAAGTTCCTGGACCGTCCGCATATCCGCCCCATTATTGAGTAAATGTGTGGCAAAGGTATGCCGCAACATGTGGGGGTGAATCTGGCTATCCAGACTACTCTTTTTAATCACCTGGTCTAAAATATACCGGATTCCTCGTGAGGTCAAGGGATTCCCTTGATTATTAACAAAGATAAAACTGTGGGTCTGCTTTTTTTTGGCCATTAACGTCTGTCGGCCTTCAGCAAGATACTCCTGTAAGGCGCCACGGGCATGCTCACTAAAAGGCACATAACGCTCTTTGTTTCCTTTCCCTAAAACCAGCAAAACACCGCCAGACCAGTCAATATCCCCTAGTTTGAGGTTGGCACACTCGCTGACCCGCAAACCCGAACCATACAAGATTTCCAATAGTCCGCGATTGCGTTGCTGGAGAGGTTCCTCACCAGCAACCGCCTCAAACAAGGCCGCCACTTCTTTTTCATAAAAGAAACGGGGCAATTTTTGGTTTTTCTTTTTTAAATGAACATAAGTAAAAGGATTTTCTGCAATAACCTCTTCCCGCAACAAAAACTGGTAAAAGGCACGGAGACTGGCGATTTTACGACTAATGGTATTACGACTATAGCCTTGTTCGTTTAAATACGCCAAATACACCCGAACATCCCGGTGATCCAATTCTAAGTAATTACCGTTTCCTGAATCATTCAAGAACGTTTGGAAAACGCTGAAATCTCCTCGATAAGCAGCTACTGTCTTTTCTGAGTAACCCCTTTCAACCTCCAGATACCGATAAAATTCACTAGGCCAACCCATCTTGGACGCCCCTCTCATTTTTAGCCCGCAATAACTGTAGCATAACAAAATCAAAAATACAATTTAATTGTCAGACTTTTGGTAATATTTCAAAGTTCGTTCACAATTACTACAATTGATGACATTTTTTTGCGTAGAAAAACTGCGATAGGTTTGCTACCGCAGCTCTTTTTTAATTAACGGATTGTCGTTTCCAGAGCATTCAACGCCCGTTCCGCTAAGGTTTGGTAGCGGAGTTTTTTGTCTTTAATGCGTTCCGGTAAATCGGGTAACAAGCCGAAGTTGGCATTCATCGGTTGGAAATGCTTGCCTTCTGCATGGGTAATGTAATAGGCCATACTGCCGATAACCGTCTCAGTAGGAAAGACGACTGGCGCTGCTCCTAATGCTAGTTTTGCCGCGTTTAGACCAGCCACTAAGCCACTAGCAGCACTTTCCACATAACCTTCGACCCCGGTCATCTGACCAGCGAAAAATAGGTCTGGGCGTTTTTTCGTCCCATAAGTTTGGGTCAACAGTTCAGGAGAATTCATAAAGCTATTGCGGTGCATCACGCCATACCGGACAAATTCAGCCTGCTCTAGGCCTGGAATCATTTGGAAAACCCGTTTTTGCTCCCCCCACTTAAGATGAGTTTGAAAGCCAACGATGTTATACAAAGAAGCAGCAGCATTGTCTTGGCGCAATTGGATAACGGCATAAGGACGTTTTCCCGTCTTGGGATCTTCCAAGCCCACTGGTTTCATCGGACCAAAGAGCATCGTTTTTTCACCACGACCAGCCATCACTTCAATCGGCATACATCCTTCAAAGTATTTTTCTTTTTCAAATTCTTTGAGGGGGGCGACTTCCGCCGTCACCAAGGCTTCACGAAAAGCCGTAAACTCTTCTTTAGTCATAGGACAATTGAGATAAGCCGCTTCACCTTTGTCATAACGCGATTTTAAATAGACCTTGTCCATGTCGATGGAACTTTTTTCGATGATTGGTGCAGCGGCATCGTAAAAGTAAAAGCCTTCTGACCCATTAAACGCCTGGATTGCTTGGGCTAGCGGTTCACTGGTTAATGGACCCGATGCCACCACGGTAATCCCCTCTGGTAGTTGGGTGACTTCTTCATGAATCACTGTTACCAAAGGATGATTCTTGACCTTTTCCGTGATTAAAGCCGAAAAACGATCCCGATCGACTGCTAAAGCACCTCCCGCAGGTACAGCAGTTTCATCAGCAGAAGTGATTACCACCGAATCCAACCGCCGCATTTCTTCTTTTAAGACCCCTACAGCATTGGCAAGACTATTGCCTCGAAGGGAATTTGAGCAAACCAATTCGGCAAAGTTTTCCGTATGGTGAGCTTCCGTCGATTTCACAGGGCGCATTTCATATAAACGAACCGGCACTCCCGCTTGAGCGATTTGCCAAGCGGCTTCTGAGCCCGCCAAACCAGCACCGATAACATTGACTGTTTGTGTCATAGCTGTCCTCTTTTCTTTTTCTCAAACATTTGCATTTTTTTCATGGAAAAACTCATACACTCGTTATCATAAATAAAAGTGTATGAGTCATCAAATTTTCTGTTTCAAAAGTTGGGTAAAGTTATTCTTGACTCTAGTATCATATTATTTTTGAACAGGTTCTTCGTAGTCCCCATTGACACAGACCACTTGCTTGCTGCCTTTGACTTTCTTTTCTACCAAATATTGGCCGCATTTCGGACAAGACCGCCCCACTGGTTTATCCCAAGAAGTAAAATCACAGTCGGGATAGCGGGAGCAACCGTAAAAGAGTCGGTTCTTCTTGGATTTCCGTTCGATCACTTGGCCTTTATGACAAACCGGACACTCCACGCCGATTTCTTTCACAATCGGTTTGGTATTGCGACAGTCGGGAAAATTGCTACAAGCGTAAAACTTACCAAAACGGCCTAATTTAATCACCATTGGATGGCCGCAGAGTTCACAGTCAAAACCGGCTGGTTCATCTTTAATTTGGACTTTTTCGATTTTTTCTTCTGCTTCTTTAAGTTCTTTTTCAAATGGTCGATAAAAACGGTCCACCACTTTTACCCATTCTTCTTTGCCCTCTTCTACTTTATCCAAATCATTTTCCATCTGGGCAGTGAAGTTGACATCCACGATTTGGGTAAAATACTCTTCAATCAACGTATTGACGATTTCTCCCAATTCTGTCGGTTCAAAACGTTTTTGTTGCAATTTTACGTAGTACCGCCGTTGAATGGTTTCCAAGGTTGGTGCGTAAGTCGATGGTCGCCCCACGCCTTTTTCTTCCAAAGTCCGAATCAACGTCGCTTCACTATAACGTGCCGGTGGTTGGGTAAAATGTTGTTTTGGTTCAATGCTAACGGATTGCACCACATCTCCGACCACTAACTCAGGCAAGATGTTTTCTTTTTCTTCCTTACCGTCATCGGTACCTTCAATATAGACGGACATAAAGCCTTTGAATTTAATCTTTGAACCATTGGCGATAAAAGTGACGCCGTTTTGCTCCAAAGTCACTTTCATGGTATCCAAAATTGCTGGGGTCATCTGACTTGCGACAAAGCGTGACCAAATCAAGGTATAGAGTTTTAGTTGGTCTTTGTCCAAATACTGGGAGATGGCATCTGGTGTCCGCAACACGCTAGATGGTCGAACCGCTTCATGGGCGTCTTGGGCTCCTTGGGCATTTTTGACTTTGGCTTTGCTATGGGCAGTGTATTCTTTCCCATAGGTTTCATTGATAAAATCAGCGGCTTCGGCTTTAGCGGAATCGGCAATCCGCTTGGAGTCCGTCCGCATATAAGTAATCAAACCGACCGTCCCCTGTTTGCCAAGAGGAATCCCTTCGTATAGCTGTTGGGCGACCATCATGGTTTTACGCGTTCGAAAATTGAGTTTGCGCGCGGCTTCTTGTTGCAAACTAGAAGTGGTAAAAGGTGCTGCTGGATTACGTTTCCGCTCTTTTTTCTCGACTTTCGTCACTTGATAGTCTTTACTAGTCAAACGATCAGTAATCTCTTTGATGCTTTCCGCATTAGGCAGTTTTTTCTTCTTGCCATCCAAGCCCCAAAAATTGGCCTTGAACTTCTTCGTCTGCTTTTTGAAATTGCCATCGATACTCCAATACTCTTCTGGCACAAAGGAACGAATTTCTTTTTCTCGATCGACAATCATCTTAACTGCGATGGATTGTACCCGACCCGCACTTAAGCCTTTTTTGACTTTGCGCCACAAAATCGGACTGATGGAATACCCCACCAAACGATCCAAGGCCCGCCGTGCTTGTTGGGCATCTACTAGGTCCACATCGATGGCCCGAGGTTCTTTAAACGCAGCCTTCACTGCATCTTTTGTAATTTCATTGAAAACGACACGATTTTTATCTTTTAAATCTAAATTTAGTAGGTAAGCCAAATGCCAAGCAATGGCTTCCCCTTCTCGGTCCGGGTCACTTGCGAGGTAAACTTTTTCGGCTTTTTTCGCTGCACTTCGAAGACCTTTGATGACGTCTCCTTTGCCACGAATCGAGATATAATGGGGTTCATAGTTATTTTCAACATCAATCCCCATCTTACTTTTTGGCAAATCGCGGATATGACCCACACTGGCCACTACTTTGTAATTTCGTCCCAAATATTTTTCGATGGTTTTCGCTTTTGCAGGAGATTCCACAATGACGAGGTATTTATATGCCATAAAATAAAATGGCTCCTTCCTATTTCTACTATATTATTGTCACGAATCAAGGTCTTACAAATCGTAGTCAACTATAGCGATTCCCAAAAGGTTTGTCAAGGAAGGGTCCTAAAATTCTTAAAACTGTGGCAACTCACTTAAGATATCCTCCGGGCTGTGGACACATTTGGCACCATCTTGTATCAGATCATGACACCCGGCAGAATGACCCGTTAGTACGTCTCCTGGTACGGCAAAAACTTCTCGGCCATCTTCTAGTGCTTGTTGGGCAGTGATCAAAGAACCACTACGGGATTTGGCTTCGATGACGCACAGGCCTTGCGACAAGCCGGCGATAATTCGATTACGCATCGGAAAATGATGTTTTTGTGGCGTTGTCCCTCGCGGATACTCACTGATTAGCAAATGATCCTTTTTCATCTTTTGATAGATAGGGCGACTTTGACTGGGATAGCAAAGATCGACGCCAGTCCCCAATACTCCGATGGTATAGCCACCACAAGCTATCGTCGCTTCATGTGCGCAACTATCAATGCCCTTTGCTAGTCCAGACACTACTACATAATTTGCCCGCACCACTTCGGGGACCAGAAAATCAATCACGCGTTTCCCATAAGCAGTGGCATCTCTGGCACCCACAAAGGCGACCAAACGCTTTTGCAACAATTCTTTCCGCCCTTCATAAAAAAGCACCAAGGGGGGATAAGCAATCTCCTTTAAATTGGTAGGATACAACGGGGAATCATAGGAAAGGTATTTTTGCCCTAGCATCCGTTGATTGATTTCATCTGGGGTAAGGCTTTGCCAATTTTGTCGGAGGGTTTCCGAAAAACGATTATAACCCAGCACCCGCAAGATTTCCTGAAAGGATAAATCAGACCGCTGATAGTGTTGGGCATACTGCAAAAGGCGCCACTTTTTTTCAATTCCCATTCCTTGACACAAAGCTAATTTTACCAAGAGCACTTCCCGTGACATAAAAACACCTGCTTTCTAGTCTTCTATCAGAAGATGCGCAAAAAGCAGGTGTTTTCGATGTTTTATTTAAAATATTCACTAACCGGCCGAAAGCTGCGTCGATGAATTTCACAAGGACCATATTTTTCTAAGCCTGCTAAATGCTCCTTCGTGCCATATCCAGCATTTTTATCAAAGCCATAGTGAGGATACAATTGATGACATTCCCGCATTAAATCATCTCGCATTTCTTTAGCTACAATACTTGCAGCAGCAATGGAGACCGACTGCGCATCCCCTTTGATGATTTTTTCTTGCGGCAAGGGGGAATCAATCAGCATGGCATCCAAAAGCAGATAGCTCGGTGGCACAGCCAAATCATTTACCGCCATCAGCATCGCTTGCCGACTGGCTTGATAAATGTTCAGACGATCGATTTCATCGTGGTTTACCACACCAATCCCAATAGCGACTGCTTTGTCTCGAATCTCCAGAAATAATTCTCCCCGTTTTTTGGCGGATAATTTTTTGGAATCATCCAGGCCATAGACGGGATTTTCTGGGGATAAAATCACCGCACAAGCTACTACCGGTCCTGCCAACGGTCCTCGTCCCACTTCATCAATACCGGCGATAAATCGATGCCCCTGCGCCAACAGTGGCGTTTCAAAACGTAGCATGGCTTGGTATTTCTCTTTTAAAGCTTCTATTTTGGCACAACGCTTATCAAAACTTGCCAGTAACTTTTGGATACCTGCCCGTTCATCCAGGCGTAAGACCGCCACATAAGGATCCGTCACATCTTGAAGGGTAGCTAATTTTTCTTTGACTTCACTTATCGACTCTTGTTTCACCAGATCCAACTCCCATTTCCTCATAGCGGTCCAAAGTGAAGCTCCCTAGTTTATTTTGTCGGACTTCCACCACAACCAGCTCGCTCCCTCGCTCATAATCATCTTTATAGCCGCGTTTTTCTGTAATCAACATCAGCATTTCTGCAGCTGGCAAGGCTTCTTCCGCCTCTGTCAAACGATAGCGTTGGCTGATTCGTCCCGGATAATAACGAGCAAAAAAATCTAAGCCAAAGATTGCAATATCGTCCAGATGCAACAATTGATCTTTGATTGCCCCGGTTAAAGCGAGTTTTTTCCCCACATCGGGATCTTCAAATTTGGGCCATAAAATCCCTGGCGTATCCAACAATTCCAAGTCCGTACCTGAACGCAACCACTGTTGGCCTTTAGTCACACCCGGTTTATTCCCAGTTTGGGCAATTTTTTTCCCCACCAAACGATTCATCAAGGTGGACTTGCCAACATTTGGAATCCCTACCACCATCGCTCGAATACTGCGAGGTTTTAACCCGCGGGCTTTATCCCGAGCAATTTTTTCTTTTAAAGCCAGTTTGGCTGCTTGAATGACTCGCTTCGTGGCGCTACTATCATGAGCATTGACCGTCACCGCCGCAAATCCTAAACTTTCAAAATAGCCCTGCCACAAGCGAGTTTGCTGAGGATCAGCTAAATCAGCCTTATTCAAAATCACTAAGCGGGGCTTCTGTTGCAAAATTTGGTCCAATAATGGATTTCGAGAAGACAGGGGCAGACGGGCATCCACCAGTTCAAACACAATATCCACAAATTTTAGTTTTTCACTTACTTCCCGTTTGGCCTTGGCCATATGTCCGGGAAACCATTGAATTGTCATATTATCACTCCTTTTTCTAACCTCCGCCACCCACTGTCATACGGCGGCTGTTGTTGGACTAGTTCACCTCAAAACAAGAGGGCTTCTGGTGGAAGCCCTCTGTCATGAACATCAATCAAGTTTCATTGTTTCAAATGATGTGCCAGTGTTTCAGCGGGTAATAGACAAAACGAGCTTTGCCTATAATATCCGCAGCCGAAATTGCGCCAAATGAGCGACTATCCTTGGAATTGCGACGATTGTCCCCCATCACAAAATAGCTATCTGATGCTAATTGCATCTCGCCAGTTAAGTCTTCCAGGGTAAAATCATTGGTAAAACTATTTTCTGACTGGGTCTTTTTTTCATCTGCCAAAAAAGGTTCGGCCACTGGCTGATCATTGATATAAAGCTGGTCATCTTGATAGCGAAGGCTGTCACCTGGCATCCCCACTACCCGCTTAATATACGTTGTACCACTAGCCAAACGAAAAACCACAACATCAAAACGTTCCACCTGGGAAATCCGCTCCATCACTACCATGTCATTTTGCGACAGCGTGCCTTCCATCGAATTGCCCACTACTGGGACGGGAATCAATAGAAAGCCCCTGACAAGCATGGCGATGGCGGCAGCGATAATCAAATACTTAATCGACAGCCAAAACAAATCCAAGGCTTCTTTTTTTGTCATGGGGCTCCTCCTTTTTTGATGAATCATTTTTTGGCTAAGGAATTACTTCTGTTTATTAGCCGTTATTTCTTTGAGTGCGGCTTGATAGGCAAAGTCTTGTCCTTGCAAAGCTTTAGCTAACTCGCTTTCGATCGCATCAGCTGTCTCGCCAGTGACTTTCCCAGTTTCTTTGAGTTTATGCTTTTTCTGAAAATCTTTCACAGCTTTCTCAGTGGTCTCATTAAATTGATCGTCCCTGGTTTCATAGCCAAGTGCTTTTAAAAACTGATTCAAATAATCAACTTCAGTACCACTATCTCCTAGACGGTATTCTTCACTACGAGAAAGGGGTGGCAAATAAGCATAGCTGGGATAATCCGCCTTGATGGTAGGGGTCAAGCCTTTTTCATTGATCCATTTTCCGCTAGGGGTTAGCCATTTGGCCACGGTCAACTTCAATTCGCTCTCAGTATTTAGCTCGGCAACTTGTTGCATGGTGCCTTTACCAAAAGTTTGCGTTCCAACGATGGGGATGTCCGCTGCTTCATTTAATGCTGCTGCAAAAATTTCCGCTGCTGAAGCTGAATTGCCATCCACTAGTACGACAGCCGGTTCACTAATTTTGAAGCCGCCGTCTAACTCCTTATTAGCCACTGTTTCACTTTTATTTCCTTGATTGTCTTCAAATTTAACAATCGTGTCACCATTTTTTAGAAACATACTGGCGATCTCTTCCACCCGTTCCAATAAACCACCAGGATTTTGGCGGACGTCAAAGACAAATGACTGAGCTCCTTCTTCTCGTAAGTTTTCGATGGTTCGTTGCAGCTCTTTTGTAGTCCCTTCGCCAAAAGTAGTGATTTGGACGTACCCCACTGTTTTTTCTTTAGCATCTAGTTCTCCATGAACCGTTTCGATTGGAATACGATCCCGGGTGACAGCTACCTCAAAAGTGTCATTGCCCCGCTTGATCGTTAAATCCACCTTGGTTCCTTTTTCACCACGAATCTGCGACACCACTTCACTCAACTCTTGGCCTTTAGTGGCTTTTCCGGCAACTTTGGTGATGACGTCCTCCGCTTTTAAGCCCGCTTTTTGCGCAGGGGTCCCTTTAATAGGTGTCTGAGCAATGACTGGCTCTTTATCAACTAAGCTCAAAGTGGCACCGATACCTTCAAAAGAATCCGACAAAGACTCGCTTAAAGCACTGGCTCCCGCCTTATCCAAAAATGTTGAATAAGGATCCCCTAACGCCTCAGTCATGCCTTTCATAGCCCCTTGGATCAATTTGTCCCGATCGACTTTTTTATAATAGTTTTGGTTAATCGTATTGTAGAGTTGATATACTTGATCTAACTCAGTGTCATTAGTGGTAATTGCTGAATTTTTATCAGCAAAATCCATAAAGGTTTTGGGGCCGTCTTTTGCTAAGAAAAAGCCCCCTGCACCAAAAATAATGGCTGCTCCCACGACGGAAAGCAGATAAAGTGGCAGAGTAATTTTTTTCTTCAATCTAAGCCCTCCTTGCCTCTGAAAATAGTACCATGTTCCACTAAAAAGTAAAAGTAGCAATTCCTTCTGGGACTGACTGGGAAGGACTGCCTCCATCAATCAGAGCAGCGGTTGCACGCTTTTAGTTAGCGGTTGTTTTCCAAATATTTATCCCAAATTCGATCAAAGATATCCATCGAAGGCAAATAATCGGTTTCCATCTCTAAATAAGAGGAAATTTCGTGGTAGTCTTCACTGTGCTTGGGAAACTGAATATCATGGCTGGCATGAGTAGCAAAAATTTGTTCTTCATCCGTATGACTCGGACCTTTGACTGCCATCAAATAGTGGTAAAAACTACGACGCATTAGTGCTCCCCCCAATGCTCGTTCATAAACTGCTCTCGCCGTGCATGGTTGCGAGCATAGTTTTCCGGATGTTTGCGATAATAGTCTTGATGATACTCTTCCGCCGGATAAAAAGTTTGCGCCGGCTCAATCGTTGTCACGATGGGTTGGCTAAAACGGCCACTCGCTGCCAATTGCGCCTTACTCGCCTCCGCAGCTTGTCGTTGGGCTTCATTTTCGTAATAAATAACCGGCCGATAATTGTCCCCACGGTCTTGAAACTGACCAAAGGCATCGGTGGGATCGGTTTGCTGCCAATAAATGTTAAGTAATTCTTCATAGGATAAAACCGCTGGGTCGAAAATAATCTCCACGGCTTCTGTATGACCAGTGGTATGACTGCAAACTTCCTCGTAGGTTGGATTTTCCGTGTGGCCCCCGGTATAGCCAGAAAGCACGGAATAAACTCCAGGCTGTTGATCAAACGGTTGGACCATACACCAAAAACAACCGCCGGCAAAAATCATTCGTTCCATTTGAGTTCCTCGATTCTTTATTAAGTATCTCAACGTCTTGCCCAATTGTTAGTCGGTGCTAGAGGTTGTAGTGGATTGACTTTTCTTGTCCTCCTTTGGCAAATATAAACTAAATTGGATCTCATCGTCCAATAAATTGATGCGGTTGGCTTTAATAAACATGCCATTTTCCAATTGAAATTGATCCAATCGCAATAGCATCGTCTCCGCCTCAGTATCCATTTCAATCCATTCAGGGAACTTGAAACTACGCTTGACCAATTTCAGTACTTCTTTTAAAGGTAAATCCAAAGTACCCACAGACAAACTCTTCACCCGCAATTGGACATTGCCGTCTTCCATCACATATGGATCAAAATACAGGTAAATAGTCACGGGAAAGCCCAAAACTTTAAATTCTCCGGTCAACATGGCCTCATTTTCTAACACGAAGGCATATTTCACCTCAGAATCTTTTAAATACTCTTCTAAAAAGAAACTAATCAACTGATTGACTTGAGCCTTGTTACTGGAGATAGTCAAAACCGGATCCCCCGCCCGAACGGCGGTCGTCTTTTGGGTATAATGAGGCTCTCTAATCGAAAAAATTCGCGTAGTAACAAAAAGCCCACTTCCCAAAATCAGCACTACTAAGGCAAGAAAAGCCCATTTCCAAGGGTTTACTTTGAAAAAGGGAAAACGATTCTTTTTTGTTGGTTCCATCTTGTCATCATTCATTCGTTACTGTCCTCATTTCCTTGTTTCAACCACTCATTTTGGGTTGCTATCAGCTGATCGCGCACCGCATTGGCCATCAGTTGGTAGCCGATATTATTGGGATGAAATTTATCTTCATCATATAAGACATCATTATCCACGCGGCCGATGTCAGTCTCATCTTCTCCCACCGTTTTTGCTTCTTCGGAACTAGTCAAATTCGAAGCAACGCCCACTTCTTGATCTAACCCTTGATACAACAAGTCGTTGATTGGAATAAAATACGACTTGGGAAACTGACGAGTAGCGACTTCAGTGGCCTCATTCCAGTCATCCACCACTTGTTGCATATCAGTGATTTCGGGAAAATTCAAATAAAACGGATTGTAGATGCCAAGAGTGTAAATCGGGACAGTGCTGTTTAAGCTACGAATCTCTGTAATAATTTCCGTCACCCGCTCTTGGTATCTTGCCCGTGGCTTATTAAACTTCTTCATCGTTAATTCAAAAAAACTATTGCGAATGACTTTCATCAAATCATTGCCCCCCACCGTGATGGTGACAAAATCAGCATCCTGCAAATTGTTTCGCAACTCTTGGTCTTGCTTCACCCGTTTCAAAATCTGATCACTGCGTTCGCCGGAAATGCCAAAATTATCCACCTCAATCGTTTGAAGCTGATAACGAGACTGGATATCTTCAGCTGCAATGGGTACGAAGCCCCCCCGCTTAGTTTGATCGCCAATCCCTTCTGTTAAGGAATCGCCCACGGCTACATAATGCAGTTGCTGTTTTCGATCTTTATCAGCTTGCTTGCTAGCTACTGGTTGCAAAAGTGGTTTGGCTGGCGGAAACCCCTGATCCATCACAATATAAACAACCAAGGTTGCCACAATCAAAATAAGGAACTGGATCCCCCAGCGTAACAGGTTGCCGCCTCGGCTTATTTTCAGCATCAAAATCCTCTCCTTACTGATTTCATTGGTAAGCTCCGACTGTTTCAATCAGGCCATCACTTGTTCTTTATTTTACCAAAGGATCGACTATCTTTGGGAAGCGTTTTTGAAATTTTATTGATTTTCAAGAAAAAACAGCAGACTTTCTGAAGATACTCTAAAAAACAAACAGCCACACCCCAAATAACCGAATCCTATCCTTTGTCAGTGATGATTCCCCCCAAAAAAGCGGGCAATAAGCGACTAACAAAAGATAGGATTCGGATAATGGCAACTATTTCATCAAGCTAGTTTTCGGTGTAATAGGTCACCGCGAAGGCTCCCTTACCAGTATGGGTTGCGATGATGGGGGTCGTGTGCAAAAGTGGAATCGTCATCTGTGGAAACAGCGCATCCAATTCTTTTTTAAACTGTTCCGTCAGTTCCAACCCTTCTGCATGGGAAATGCCGATTTGTTTGACATTAGGTAGCTTCTGCAACTCATCTTTAAACTCGGCAAACCACTTCATAAACGTTTTATTGCCCCGTCCCTTGACTACTGGCAAAAGTTGCCCATGCTGAAAGTTCATGACGACTTTCATATTCAAGATATTTGAAAGAATCCCAGTAGCCCGACTAATTCGACCACCTTTCACCAGATTGTCCAACGTGGATACGCCGATAAACAACGTGGTATTGTCCCGAATTTCTGCTATCTTACTCATAATGGTTTCATAGCTTTCACCGGCTTGAGCCATTTCGGCAGCACGGATGACTTGAAACGACAATCCTTGATCGGTGGTATCGCTGTCAATAACAGTGACATCCGTCTTAGTCAGATGGCTAGCTTGGCGGGCCGCTTCAACCGTCCCACTTAAGCCTTGGGTCATATGGATTGAAATCACGCGACTCCCATCCTGCCCTAGTGCATCATACAGCTCGACAAACTCGCCAATCGGTGGTTGACTCGTTTTCGGCAGTTCTTTGGCTTGAGCCATCATGGCCATAAACTCGGTTCCTGGCAATGAATCATCATCCCGATATAAAACGCCATCGATCATCACTGATAATGACATCACATGGATATTTAAACGGTCCCGGACGGCTGGTTCCATGGTGCAGGAGGAGTCCGTCACGATTTTGATAGTTGTCATTAAATTCACTCTTTCTTTTAAAACATGGCGTTTTCGTGTTAGAATACGATTAACGCTTATGGAATGACATAAGTATAACAGAGTAAAAGTCTTTTTTCATCATTTTTAATACAAAGGAGGTCCCCTTTATGCAAACCAGTCAGCCTTCACGTAAGTACCTAATCGTCAATGAAGTCTTAAATGCTGTCACTCACGGGATCGGTTGTGGTCTCAGTGTTGCAGGTCTAGTGGTACTCTTAGTCAAGGGTGCCAAGTTGGGTTCTCCAATGCACATCGTCTCCTATGCGTTGTACGGATCCATGATGATTTTACTATTTCTATTTTCCACCTTGTTTCATAGTCTGATCTTTACTAAGGCAAAAAAAGTCTTCCAAGTGTTTGACCATGATTCCATCTTCTTATTAATCGCTGGTAGTTATACCCCCTATTGCCTTCTGAGTATTAAAGGTTGGCTAGGTTGGGCCTTGTTCGGTGCAATATGGGCCATGGCCATCGGTGGGATCGTCTACAAATCCATCACTTTGCACAAAAAGGAGACCGTCTCCAAAGTCTCCACAATCATTTATATTATTATGGGCTGGCTATGTCTAATCGCCGGACCGAGTCTGTATCACTCTTTAGGAAGCGTCGGTTTTTGGCTTTTGGTAGCTGGGGGCATCTCTTACACGGTAGGAGCTGTGGTTTACAGTTTCAAGCAACTTCCTTTCAATCACGTGATTTGGCATCTCTTTGTCATGTTAGGCGCCGGCCTGATGTACTTTTCGATTTTACTCTATACGTAACTCAGAGGGGCTCAAGGCATCCAGTAAAAAGGTGACAGTCCTATATCTAAAAGCAAAACAGCGGGAATCCTCTTGATTAGAGGGTCCCGCTGTTTTTTCTCACTAAGGTTTCCGCTGCCAGGTCTCAAAATGGAAAGGATACTGGTTTTTTTCATCTTGAACCCCGGCAATATCAGATACCAGTTCATAAGGTGAACAATCTATTTTAGGAAAATAAGCATCCCCGGCAAAGTCACCGGTGATGACCGTCTTCAGTAACCGATCGTAATAAGGCTCAAATAATTGATATACTTCTGCGCCCCCAGCGATATAGACCGGTTGTTCGCTATCTTTGGCCAATTGCAGCACCTCGGCTTTCGAATGCAATACCTGAACATTCTCATGTTTCACTTGATAATCATGATCTCGCGTCAGGATCACCGTTTTGCGCCCCGGTAACGGACGCCCCCCCATCCCTTCAAAGGTTTTGCGTCCCATCACTAGGGTATGACCGATCGTTTGTTCTTTAAAATATTGCAAATCCGCCGGCAAACGCCAAGGCAACTTCCCTTGGTTTCCAATTAGACCATTTTCTGCTTGAGCCCATATGGCGATCAACATTTGCGCCACCTCCAATTTTATTTATCCAAATCAGCCAGACTTATACCGCAATCGGCGCTTTGATGGCTGGATAAGGATCATAGCCTTCGACCGTGATGTCAGCCATCTCAAAATCAAAAACTGATGCTTTCTCTTGATTCAACACCAATTTTGGAAATGGTCGGGGGCTACGTTGCAGTTGCTCTTGCATTTGTTGGATATGATTATTGTAAAGGTGGGCATCTCCTAGAGTATGAACAAAATCCCCGACATCCAGCCCACATTCATGGGCAATTAAATGGGTTAACAGCGCATAACTAGCAATGTTAAAAGGAACTCCCAAGAAGACATCCCCACTGCGTTGATACAACTGGCAAGACAGTTTATTGTCATTGACATAAAACTGGAACATCGTATGACAAGGTGGCAAGGCCATCGAAGGTACATCTTCGGGATTCCAAGCTGAGACTAGCAAGCGTCGGGAATCAGGTGTGTTTTTGATCATCTCAATCACATTTTTCAATTGGTCAATAAAGCCACCCTCCTTGGTTTCCCAATGTCGCCATTGCGCACCATAGATATGCCCCAAGTCACCAAAAGTTTCGGCAAATGCGGAATCATTCAAGATTTTTTCGCAAAACTTACGACTTTCCTCTTGATACGCTTCATTGAAGACTGGATCCACCAAAGAGCGATGCCCAAAGTCTGTCATGTCCGGTCCTTGGTAGGCCGGGCTCTTAATGTAGCGTTCAAAGGCCCACTCGTCCCAAATATGATTGTTGTGTTGCAACAAATAGCGAATATTGGTGTCACCTTTTAAAAACCACAACAATTCACTTTTAATCAAACCAAAAGGTACGCGCTTAGTCGTCAACAAGGGGAAGCCTTCACTTAAATCAAAACGCATTTGGTATCCAAACAGACTTCTCGTCCCGGTACCAGTCCGGTCACCTTTTTGATGGCCTTCCGCTAACAGTTTTGCTCCCAAATCCAAATATGCTTGTTCCATTTTTTGCCACTCCTTGTGTTTTACTATTAATAATTCCAGCTTAATCAGCAAATTCGCTCAAATATTCCCAGCGATCCATCTTCTCCTCTAGCTGCGCTTCCACGTCAGCTAGTTGTTTTTGCAATTCGGATAACTTCGTAAAATCTGAGCCTTGATGATTCATGGCTTCAGTCAACTCGGCTTGCTTCTCTTCCAATCCAGCAATTTCGTCTTCGATTGTTTCCCATTCCTTTTGCTCCAAATAACTAAGTTTCTTCTTTTCCTTTGGCTGAGGTGAAACTGCTTTTACTTCTGATTTTTTTGTTTCGATAGGCTTATCACTTGTGGTAGGTGCTGCTTGTTTTGCCAGATAATCCATAATCGAGCCATAGTAGCTGTCGATAATTCCTTGGCCTTTGAACACCAATAGTTTTTCAGCAACCTTATCAAGAAAATAACGATCATGAGAGACGGTAATCACCGCTCCAGGGAAAGTTTGCAGATAATCTTCCAAAACAGTCAACGTGGCAATATCCAAATCGTTGGTGGGCTCATCCAATAGCAAAACATTGGGTTGGCCAATCAACAACTTCAGCAAAAACAGGCGCCGTTTTTCTCCACCAGATAGTTTGCCGATGAGCGTCCCATGGCTACTCCGAGGGAAAAGAAATCGTTCCAATAACTCCGCCACAGATATACTTGAACCGTCTTTTTGCTGGGCTTCTTCCGCCACTTCCTGCAAATAGGAAATCATGCGTTTGTCGTCGGCCATCTCTTCATTAGTTTGGGTGTAGTAAGCCAGCCGTACCGTTTCCCCCACGATTAACTCACCCGCATCTAAGGGGAGACGCTGGGCTAAAATATTGAGAAGTGTCGATTTACCGGCACCATTTTCTCCCGTAATCCCTAAACGTTCTCGAGATTGTACCAGCAAATTTAAATCCTGTAAAATCACTTGTTTACTGTACGCATAGCTGGCATTTTTTAGTTCTAAGACTTGTTTGCCTAGACGTTTAGTCGTCAATTCAATTTCTACTTGGCCATCTGTCTTGACCTGATTCAGATTTTCTTTTAGGTCTTCAAAACGATGTATCCGAGCTTGTTGTTTCGTGGTTCGCGCTTTCGCCCCCGCCCGCATCCAGGCTAGTTCTTGCTTATAAAGCTGTTGGCGTTTTTCTTCTTGTTGACTTAACTGGCGTTCCCGCTCAGCTTTGGCCACCACATAAGCTTCATAATTACCGGTGTATTCCAATAATTCGCCATGTGAGAGCTCGAAAATCCGGTTAGTTACCCGATCAAGAAAATAACGATCGTGCGTCACCATCAAAAGGGCCCCTTGATATTGTCGCAAATAGCCTTCTAGCCATTCAATTGCTTGATAATCTAAATGGTTGGTGGGTTCATCTAATAATAGCAAATCCGGTTCTTGAATCAAAACTTGCGCCATCCCGACCCGTTTCTTTTGACCACCAGAGAGTTCACCAATTTTTTGATCCAACTGACTAATGCCCAATTTTTGCAATATCGTTTTAGCATTGGTGTCCACTAACCACGCGTCTTGTTCATTCATGGCTTCTTCCGCTTGAGTATAGCGTTTTTGAACGGCTGGATTGCCGCCTTCCTTCGCCAAATCGACTAAAGCTTGTTCGTAGCGGCGGACCGTTTGAATAATCGGAGCATTGCCATTAAAGATGGTTTGTAGCACCGTCAAAGTTTCATCAAAATTCGTTGCTTGAGGTAAATAACCGATTTGGTAATCACTGGGCTTCAAAAGGGCATCGATATCCCCATCGCCTTTATCTTGTCCCGCCAAAATGGCTAACAAACTGGATTTCCCCGTTCCATTTACACCTATTAAACCGATACGATCTTTTTCGTGGATCAAAAAAGAAATCTGCTTAAAAAGGGTTTTTTCACCGTAAGTTTTGGTCAAAGCGGTGACTTTTAGTTCTTTCATCTGATCCTACTCCTGTTTTTTTATTAGGCTTTAAACCTTGCTTGCATCATTGTATCACAACTCAAACAGCTTAGATAGCGTTCGATAAAGCATCGTAGTCTCGACGGACGTCAAGTTCACACTAAAAAAGACAAGCTAAACTGACTCGCTAACTAAGCGAAAATTTTACTTGTCTTTTTGAATTTTTTACAAAGTGTCACAAAGATAAAAACGACTGAACCCACCTCTGAGTTCAGTCGTCTATTTGGGATTACTTAACGATCAGCCATAAACAAATCATAATAAGCATCCATGATTTCTTTGGCAATATCGGAGTTGATGTGTTGGTCCTCGCCTGATAGGAATGGTAAGACTACGCTAATCGCAATTTCAGGGTTTTCAACTGGTCCGTATGCCACAATATTACTATTGATAGTGGTTTCCCCATAGGCACTTGTTTCGGCAGTACCGGTCTTAGCCGCTAAATCCATTTTGGCTGTTTTTAACTTGGTCGCTGTAGCAAAAATATCTGTGCCATGGACAGCATCGTAAAATCCGCCACGAATAATTGCCATTTGTTCCGTCGATAAATCCACGGTATCTAAGACAGTCGGTTCAATTTTTTTCACCAATGAGCCGATATTACCTTCTGCATCATTACCGTAAATCCCACTAACCACGTGAGGTTGGATTTTCTTGCCGCCATTGGCGATGGTGGAGACATATTGTGCCAGCTGCATCGGCGTATAGGTATCAAACTGCCCAAAAGAAATATCGAGAATTTTCCCCCCGTCTTCTACTGGATCAAGATTGCGGACTGGCGTTTGAATCCCACTTGCTTCATTTGGTAAATCGATACCGGTTTTAACGCCTAAGCCAAATTCCGCCATCGCATTTCGCAGCTCATTGTACAAAGGTCCCTGTTTTGCCACACCCATGATTTCCATATCTTGGGAATAATTTAAGCCCATCATCTTCAAAACAACTTGTACCATATAGGAGTTGGAAGAAATTTCCAGAGCTTTCCGGGCATCTAAATCCCGATTGGCTTCTCCTTTTTTATTGTAAATAGAAGCTTTCACTGGTGTCCCTTTGATGTAAAGAGGCTGATCATACAAGGTTTCATTGCCCTTCAAAGCGCCATTTTGCCAGCCAGCTGCCAGCGTACCTGCTTTGACGACAGACCCAGGTACAAAAGAAGAAGTAATGGTCCCCAAGGCATGTTCTTGTAATTTTTTCGAATCTTTTTCGTGGGAATACCCCACCATGGCTAATACACCACCAGTATTCGGGTTCATAGCAACTGCGTAAACCCCAGGTGAAACGGCGGCTTTCCCATTATCAATCAACACTTGGTAATTGCGTTTGACGATTTCTTCCACTTTTTTCTGGAACTCACTGTTGATGGTCATCTTCAGATTATCCCCTTTTTCCCCTTCAAAAACTTGTTTTTGCGAGGAAATATTGCCGTTGCGGTCAAGGGTAATTTCCGATTGGGACTTGGTACCTTGCAAGACCTCTTCGTATTGCTTTTCTAAATAACTCGTTCCTACCCGATCGTTACGAGCATAGCCTTTTGCTAGATACTCTTCAGCGTCTTCTTTTTGGAGCCCGGTGGCGGAAACCGTCCCCAAGATACTACGAATGGAACCATTTTCTTCTGCATACTTACGAGACCAATCTGTCCCCGTGGAGATCCCCGGCAATTCAGAGGCGCGTTCGGCTACGATGGCTAACTCTTCATCGCTTACGTCACGATTTTTGATAAAGACGGTGTTTAAGGCCGTCGCGCTATTCATGGTAGTAAAAATCGCAGTTGCTTGCAATTCTTCATCTGAAAAAGCAATTTCATCCTCTTTAACTTTTGCAACCACTAACTCATATTCTTTGGAGCTGTCGGCTTTGATGATTGCTTGCTCTTTGTCTGTCAAACGTTTATAGGCTTTTTGGAAATTGTCTTTATCCGCCAGCCAATAGTCAATTTTATCCCGCTTGCCTAACTCTGCGTCTTTCAATTTATCAGGAATCGATACCTCAATCAATTGATTAAGTTTTTCGGCTAACGTACGCAAATCATCAGCAGTCATCCGACTGCCTCGTGTAAATGTAATTGCTGAATTCGCTTCATTTTCGACTAACGGTTTACCCGTGGCATCATAAATCACCCCACGAGGACTCGAACCCGCGACTTTTACTACCGAATATTCCTCAAGCTGCTTCGTAATATTTTTGCCATTAACAATTTGCAAATAGCCCAACTGAATGATTAAGGCAATAAACAAGCCAAAAATAATGAAAAATAAAAAGTTCAACCGAAAAGGAATATGCGAACGACGCCCACCACCTGATGGTTTCGGTTCACTTGTATTTCCTAGTTTTTGCCAAAAGTTACTTTTGCTTTTTTTCATGTTCCAAATCCTTCCAGACAATTGTTCTATCCGTCTTATTCTACCAAAAAACCTCATTGATGGCAGTAAAAAAACCGAACTAAAGAAATCCTTTAATCTTTTAGCAAATAATGTTTCACAGGTTTCATGAGACTCCTCATTTTTATTACGCATTTATCGATAAAATCAAGTTTTCATTCTTTTATTTTCTAATCATCTGTGAAACAACTAAAAAATAAGAGGCAATTGTGGAAAACCTGCTGTGGAGAACTATGCTTTTGTCTTAGCCTAAGGATCAAGATACCGTCGTTTACCAAGAGATTCTCCTCTAGCAATCCCCTCCCATGTTTCATATAAGAAAGTCGGCGGGACTTGCTTCCGGAGGATGCTTCGGATGGTAGTGGGACTGGTAAATGCCAACTAAAGAACCGTTGTCATTTTGCTAGCTCACCTTAGCGATTTTTGCTTAGGTGAACTGTATGTGATATGCTCCTTTAGCCTTCGGACATCCTTAACACTACTACCCGAAGCATTCTCCTCCAGCAAGTGCGCCCTGTTTTATCGATAATCAATTTATTCCTTTTGCTTCATAAATCCAGCAAATTGTTTTCTTGTAAGGTAGCAGATATACCGTGAAAAAGGTGAGATTTAGCAGAGTAGAATTGGATTGACAGTAGCTCTAAAGATGCGTAATGAATTACTTAGAGTTGTGGTGCTTGCACCACTTACTCTAAGTTTGAATGCGCAAGGCAAAGCTAAAGGTGCGTCTGCGCATACAGTTCATCTAAACAGACACCGTTAAGATGAACTAGCAAAGACAAACAGATTTTTCGTTTAGCTTTTGCCGGTCTAGCTACCGTCAACCCAATTCCTACGGAGCTAAATTTCACCTTTTTCAGATATCAAAATATCGGTATGATAGGCCACTTAATTACTGATATATCAAGCTTTTTGGAGCTTAATTTTTTATAAGTTCTTTATCTATAAAAAAGCTCTGAAAACAATTAAGGATTGTTTTCAGAGCTTTAAGTTAATATGTTTCAGTATAATCCTCTTCATAGCCAGCATTGGTATCGTCGTAATAACCCGCTGCTGGATTGGTTTCGACAGTATTGTCAGAACCATTATCATCGGTATACCCAGGATCTTCGGCGTATCCCGCATCACCTGTATACCCAGCTTCTTCCGTATAGCCGGCATCATCCTCGTAACCAGCATCCTCCGTATAACCGGCATCCTGGCTAGCGGTTCCCTCTTCATAATCGTCGGTTTCAGTATACCCGCTAGTATCACCACCATTAGCTTGCAGGGTCTCTCCCTCGGTCACGCTAGGATCGGTTTCGCTATCAGAATCATTATAGAAGCGATAATCGGCATAACCATCAGTGTATTGATCTTGTTGTGGCAAGGTTTCACTTGGTTGAATACCCAATTGTTCCTTCAAAGTATTCTGCACGTCCAACAGGCTATCCATACCCAAAAATTGATAGTAGATGCCGTTGTACATGTCGCCTTCTCCTTGTAACTGTAGCTGCTTAATCTTACTAAGCGCATTACGATAGTGGTTAGCGATATCTAGCATATCTGCCCAAACTAAATCTGTCTTGGTGTTCTTTTCCACAGCCTTCAAGATTTTTTGATAATTGGTCACACTGTCTAAGGATAGTACTTTTTTTACGATTTTTTCAATGACTTCCCGTTGCCGTTTTTGGCGACCAATATCCCCGTCAGGATCCCCCATACCGGTAGTTTCATCATACTTCCGGTAACGTGCATAGGACAAACCCTTTGTTCCATCCAAATGGTAATCTGTGTCAGCTTGTAACTCTACACCATCTAACTCGAAATGATATTTGTTATGAACATCAATTCCGCCTACCGCATCGATCAAATCACTTAAACCTTGCATATTAATCGTCACGTAATGATCGATAGGGATGTCTAGTAAATTTTCCACCGAATCCATCGCCATTTCCACGCCACCAAAAGCATATGCATGATTTAGTTTATCCATGGTATCATGACCAACAATTTTCGTGTAAATGTCCCGGTCTAAACTAACAATAGTCGACTGCTTCTTTTGAGGATTCACAGTCACTACCATCATCGTATCTGAGCGACCTTGCTCTGTCCGGCCCATCGCTCCAGTATCAATCCCTAACAACATAATTGAAAATGGTTCTTGAGCGTCAATATTGACCACCGTCTGTCTTTTCGTTGTTTTCCGGTCAACTTTTTCAACGATCGTATTAAAGGTTCGACTCGTATCGTAATAAGCTTTAATACCATAAGCTGTAACTGCGGTAACCACGAAAGTTATGACACCCATGATCCCAATGATGATTTTTTGCCATGTACGCATTGGACACCTCATCTATTTATTTTGTGAAAAAATTTCTGAATAACGAATAAATTTTGCCACAACCAGCAACATTCAGCAACGGCGAAATCCTTTTATTACACAACTTTAACATGAATGAAACATATCTGTTACACTTCAAGCGCCTGAAATGACTCACTTTCTCAAGGATAAATAGCCGGATACCAGGGGATTAACTAGAGCTGAGCACCTCTTACTCTCGTCAGCTTACACCATCAGGCTATTTTCGTTGATATAAATGACCCTTGCAACTTTTTTGGAAACATAAAAAACCTACAAGCCTTGTTTTAGCAAGGCTTGTAGGAACTGCTCATCAATCAGTGATTATAATTTTGTCACTTCTGCAGCTTGTGGTCCACGTTCACCTTCAACGATTGTGAATTCTACGTCTTGACCTTCTTCAAGGGATTTGAAACCGTCACCTTGGATTGCTGAGAAATGTACGAATACATCATCCCCGCCTTCAGTTGTGATAAAGCCAAACCCTTTTTCGTTGTTAAACCATTTCACTTTTCCTTGTTCCATGTCTTGTGTAGCCTCCAAAAAATTAATGACCGATTGCGAATCGGTAAATTAATTATAACGAATAATGGAAGCGATGACAAACTATTTTTCCAAAATATAATCCGTCATCACAAAACCCTCCCCGATAGCCACTCGCTGTTCTTTTACAATCGTAAACCCTCGGTGCTGATAGACCGCAAGAGCATTTTGGTTGGCTTGATTGACTCTTAATTGCTGCTTTCGTTGCCAAGTCTGCGCCAAATCATCATACCAATTAAAAATTTCCGCCATCAAACCTTTTCCCCGATAAGCTTGTTTGATATACAGTTTGCTAATGTATAAAATGCGGTCATCTTTTAATTCATACGCCGTATACCCGACCAACTCCCCCTGCCACCTTAACCCAAAGTAATGAGCCCCTGCGGCAATTTCTTTTTCAATCACAGGTATCGATTGATAGTGGATCAGCATATAATCCACTTGCTCAGGGCCAATCATGGGGGTAAAGACTTCCCGCCAGATTTCTTCGACAACGGGAAATAAGTCACTGATTTCATCGTGAGTCTGCACTGCTGTCCGTATTAACATATCCATCAACTCCACAAAAAAAGATGAAGAAAAACGACTGTTCTTCTCCATCTTATTTTACTTTAACTATTTGCTATTTTCAAAGAGTTCATTGACTTTGTCCCAATTGACTAAGTTCCAGAAAGCATCAATATAATCTGGGCGCACATTTTTGTATTTCAAATAGTAAGCATGTTCCCAAACATCCAAACCGATAATCGGCGTCTTGCCTTCCATTAATGGTGAATCTTGATTTCCAGTAGAAGTAATGGCTAATTTACCCCCATCAACTACCAGCCAAGCCCAACCAGAACCAAAACGACCGGTGGCTGCGATCTTGAATTCAGCTTTCATATCAGCAAATGAACCAAATGCTTCATCAATGGCTGTCTTGATCCCGCCAGTAGGTTCTCCCCCAGCATTTGGTGCCATGATTTCCCAGAAGAAGCTGTGGTTTGCGTGTCCACCACCATTGTTACGGACAGCGGTACGGATATCTTCGGGAATTTGATCCATATCTGCAATCAGGTCTTCTACAGATTTTTCTCCTAACTCAGGATGTTTTTCAATTGCTGCATTTAAGTTTGTCACATAAGTGTTATGATGTTTATCGTGGTGCAAATGCATCGTTTCCACATCAATGTAAGGCTCCAATGCGTCGTAGGCATAAGGCAAATCTGGTAAAGTGTACGTCATGGTAAACCCCTCCAAAAAATTGTATTATTTTATCTTACAATGTAAACACTATCAGAGAAGGTCCAGGAGTTCAAAAGATATGCCTAGCATTGATTTTACCAGCCACAAAGACATTTTAGTAGACTTTTATTCTCCTTGATTTTATCATTAATATTTTCTACTAATAATTACAGAAAAGGTCCGATTTCTTCGGGGATTCTTTGCTAAAGCGGTTGTAATTCCCGATAGCCTCGACTAGAATAAACAGTAATGAAATTGCTAACAATCAATTTTTCCACCGAAAAGGAGTTTTTCCATGAAGATGCGTGAGTTATTTACCGCTTCCCTGTATCGTTTCAAAGAACTAAAAAATGCTCGTTTCATAGGTTTTGGGAAAGCCTTGGTTTACCTCATCTTTCTTAGTTTCATTCTAGCCATTCCGATCACGGGCCATGTGTTGTCCCTGTTTAACGATCTCAAAGCTGACGGACAAGAAATTGCCGAAAAAATTCCTGACTTTACAATTGAGGAGGGCAAACTGGCTCCCACTGGCGATTCAGAGGGGTTCATTTACCAGACGGATTCAATCATCTTCACTTTTGATCCTGCCGGCAAGCGTTCCCCTGATGACATCACCGGCGATTTGCTTGGTAATTTTATCAGTGTTGGTTTGTTACCAGATGAAATCGTCATTGCTTTACCTACTTCTGGGATTACCACTTCACTTTTGGGCAGTAATCATTTGGAATTTCCCTATGCGCAAGGCCTAACTCAGTTAAACGGCAACCATCTCCGGGAATATCTATCAGAAAAGACCATTCCTTGGTGGCTAATACTGCTGATTGTTTTGGTTTCCTTGTATCCGGCTTTTATCAACTTAGTAACAACCATCTTGATAGCGTGTATTGGTGCTTCCATTCTGTCAGGGATACGCAGACTGCAGGTTGGCTTTTTAGAGAATCTCAAAATACTCATCTTCTCTGCCACCTTACCGGTAATTCTCGCAGCACTTGTCAGCTTTTTCAGCTTAAGTTTTGATACTTCATTTTTTATCATCTTAGCCAGCTTATTTATCTACAACCAAGCTGCCAAAGGTCTACCAAAACGAGAATCGCAGGTATAACCAAGCAAGTGACTGAAACAATCTCTTCCGATTGTTTGACAAAGGCATTTTCCTAAAACTGGGAAAATGTCTTTTTTGGTATCCTCTGTTACACTTAATGTAGCTTGCTAATCAATCGCAACTTGCCAATAATAGGAAAGGAGCCCTCCTTATGTCTGCTATCATCTTATCAGAACACGATTTTCGTCAAGAATTTCGCGAAAAAATCCATGCCATCGCCCCTGATTACCAATTTGTCACGGATACCCAAAATCTGGACTGGTCACAAGTTATCCTGACGATTGGCTGGTCCTCTGAATGGGAAAAGCCACTATTAGCAGAAAACCATCACCTCTGCTGGGTCCAAGCCTTATCAGCAGGAGTCGATACGCTGCCATTAAATACGTTTGCGAATCAAAACATCCAGCTTTCTAATGCTAGTGGGATCCATGCCCAAGCAATCTCAGAACACGTACTAGCTGCGTTGTTGATGGACACTCGAGGCTTCACCCAGGCAGTAGTAAACCAACGCCAACACAGATGGGACGCTGAGACGATTGATTTTCGTTACCTCGGAGAACAAGAGATTGTCATTGTTGGTACCGGACATATTGGTCAACAATTGGCCCGTCTTTTGCAATATTTTGGAGTTGATCCCATCGGTATCAACACGGATGGTCACCCGGTGGCTGGCTTTAGCCAAACATATTCCCTCCAACAATTGCAACAAGTGGTGCCCACTGCAGATTACATCATCAACATTCTACCGCTGACGAAGCAAACCTATCATTTGTACGACGAAGCTTTTTTCCAGCAAATGAAAAAGAGCGGGGCCTTTATCAATGTTGGCCGGGGACCAAGCGTGGTCACTTCCGCATTAGTCACCGCGTTGCAAACTGGTGTGATTCGCCAAGCAATATTAGATGTTTTTGAAGAAGAGCCGCTTCCTGCCCACCATCCCCTCTGGTCTTTGGCTAACTGTGTGATCACTCCCCATGTATCTGGGGTTGTACCCCATTTCCAAAAAGTCTTTATGGAGATTTTTTTAGACAACCTCCAACAATTTGTCACCGACGGCCAACTCGCCCTCAACCAAGTCTCGTTGAGGGACGGCTACTAACTATCTTTACAACAATTTCAAAAGGCGCAATCCCCGTGTGAGGGATTGCGCCTTTTATGATAATTAGAACGAAGCGTCCGTTTCTTTAGCAACTAGATCCGCTTCCGTTTCTTTTACTAAATAGACCGGGCGTCGTTTCGTCTCTAAGAAAATTTTACCGATATATTTCCCGATAATACCTACACAAAGAAGTTGTAAGCCGCTGACAAACAGTAAAATCGAGACTAGCGAAGGCCACCCCGAAGTCGGATCACCAAAAACTAACGCGCGGATGACGATAAACACCAAAGCCACTAATGAACCTAGACAAGAGATGCCCCCAATCACCGAGGCGATGTTTAGAGGAGCTTCTGAGAAATTCACAATACCATCGATCGAGTATTTAAAAAGACTCCAAAAAGACCAGGATGTTTCTCCTGCCACTCGTTCCCGATTTTCATAAGCTAAATACTTGGTGTCAAAACCCACCCAGCTAAAAATCCCTTTTGAAAAGCGATTGTACTCAGTCAATTCTAAGACTGCATCCACCATCTGCCGCGTCATCAAACGAAAATCTCGAGCACCATCCACCATTTCAGTCTGCCCAATCCGATTCACCAGACGGTAAAAAGACTTTGCAAAAAAACTCCGAATAACCGGCTCTCCTTCCCGGTCTATCCGTCGTGTGCCGATGCAGTCATAGGCTTCTTCTCTAATCAACCTTAGCATTTCTGGGAGCAACTCAGGTGGATCCTGTAAATCAGCATCCATCACCGTCACAAACTCCCCTTTAGCAGCTTGTAATCCGGCATAGAGTGCGGCTTCTTTACCAAAATTACGAGAAAAAGAAATAAAACGCACCGCTTCTGGCTGTTGGTGATACAAGTCTTTGATCACGGATAAAGTCCCATCTTTGGAACCATCATTGACGAATATATATTCTAAGGTTTCCCCCATCTGCTGGTTCACTTGATTGACCGCCTTAACAAACAATGGCAGGGTTTCTTCTTCGTTGTAACAAGGAACAATAATCGATAGCATGACACTTCAGCCTCCAATAACCAAATTATACCATATCTTGGTCTTGAGATTTGCTCAAAGATTCCTGGCTACGAGTAGAGCAAGACTACAAAAAACCGGAAGTCTACAACTCCCGGTAACATGGCTATTCCTCAGTAAAACCGTATTTTGGTTCCCCTAATTTATCATCGTAATCGACTAGCAAATCATAGCCTTTAAAAAACCATTCATCGGCTTCATCTGCAAAAAAGAGCAGGCCTTCTACTGTTGTGCTTGCGATCGGTTTTTCGGGAACTTCAACACTCATTCCTACCGAAAAACCATCATGAACTTGGGTTTTACCATAAACTTTTCCGAAAAATCGTACCCCATGGCCTGCTGGAACTTCTAACTCTTCTTTAAACCAAGCCAAGGCTTTTGGTGTAATAGTTATCTTCATTTTGCAAGACCTCCTAGTCATTCATTTTATTGTCTAACATGTCGACATCTTCGGTTGCCCCAATCACCAACAAATTGTCGTTTCTTTGGACAATCTCATCGGCAGTAGGTGAAACCACAACGCTACCATCTACGCGACGGATAGCCGCTACCGTCAAGCCAAATCGTTGGCGAAAATTGAGTTCCAACAAGGTCTTATCAAAAAATTTGGGATTGGAGACACGGATTTCAGCCAAAGAATAGTCGGCGGACAATTCGACATAATCTAAAATATTTTTGGAAACTAAATTGTGGGCAATTCGGATACCCATATCGCGTTCGGGATGAACTACCCGATCAGCACCAATCTTTTCTAGCACCCGAGCATGGTATTCATTTTGGGCCTTCGCTAAGACGTTGGGTACGCCCATCTCTTTAACCATCAAAGTAACTAAGATTGAAGCTTGGATGTCCTCTCCAATAGCCACAATCACATGGTCAAAGTTACGGATCCCTAAAGATTTCAAGGTCATTTCATCTTGCGCATTTCCTACCACTGCATGAGTAGCAATGTTCATATACTCATTGACCCGATCTTCATTGCTATCAATAGCGAGTACTTCCTGTCCAGATTCGATTAAGGTGCGACAAATGCTACCACCAAAACGCCCTAACCCAATAATTGCATAATTCTGCTTCATAATTGACTCCTTTTGTTGGACCTTCACTTCTTGGGAATGCTAAACGGTCACAACGCATCATGATGTTTTCAGTATAGCAAAGACCCCGCCAAAAGACTAATGACGAGGTCTATTTTCTTACTTCATCAACCCATGCTTAAAGGCATAAATCGCCGCTTGGGTCCGGTCTTCTACTTCTAATTTTGATAAGATATTGGAAACATGGGTTTTCACCGTTTTTAAGGTGATATAGAGTTCATCAGCAATTTCTTGATTACTCATCCCTTGCGCAATCAACATCAATATTTCCAACTCCCGGTTGGTCAAATCATCATGCAAAATCTGATGGCGTCCTGTCAGCTTATCCATCATCTTAGTAGTCACTTCTGGTTCCAATACTCGTTCTCCGCGTTGGGTGGCACGGATGGCATCGGCGATTTCATGAGCGGTGGAGGTTTTTAATAAGTACCCCGCAGCCCCGGCTTCAATCGCCGGATAGACTTTTTCATCATCGATAAAGCTAGTGACGATCAAAATTTTCGCTTCAGGCCAATCTTTTAAAATCAACTTAGTGGACTCGATGCCATCCATCTCTTCCATCACCAAATCCATCAAAATAACATCTGGCCGTAAAGCCAAGGCCTTTTGATAGCCAATTTTGCCATTCTCCGCCTCACCAATCACTTCAATGTCATCTTGAATGGATAAATATGACGAAACCCCCAAGCGTACCATCTCATGGTCGTCAACAAGCAATACCCGAATCATTTGTGTTTCCCTCCATCTATCAGTTTCATATACCAAATCTTAACAAGTAAAATCGCCTTAGTTTCCATCATCAAAGGCATTAGGCTGGTTAACCACTGGTACTTTGATTTCAATACTGGTACCTTGCCCTTTAAAACTAATAATCTTCAACGTACCACCAATGCCAGCAATTCGTTCGCGAATATTCATCAAGCCGTAGCTACCGGCCTTTTGTTGGCTAGTATCAAATCCTACCCCATCATCAATCACTCGCAATAACACATTTTGATCGATTTTATGGAGGTAAACCTCCAACTCTTTAGCTTTGGCATGACGTAACGTATTGGACAATAACTCTTGAACCACCCGAAACAATTGGTCTTCAATCCCCGTGGGTAGGGAAACATCTTCTGCGTCCCATTTCAAATCGATTTTAATTTTTGACTGTAGTTCTTTTAGTAACTGCTCGATCCCTTGGCGTAAACTCTTGCCTTCCAAACTAATTGGTCGTAAATGCAACAACAACGCCCGCATTTCGGATTGTGACGCATTGATAATATCCGTTACCATAGCCAACTGTTTTTGTTGGGTTTCAGGAAGATGGTCTTTTTTAGCCTTTTCATTGATGGCCGATAACATCATCATCGCAGCAAATAACTGTTGGGATACAGAGTCATGGAGTTCACGAGCCAAACGATGACGTTCGACTTCCAAAATTTCTTCTTTCGTTTGACCATCTACCAATTGCGGGCGACTATTAAGCAACTGCAATTCGCCAGACATTTCCTGCATTTTACGGGCGCATTCCCGAATATCTTTATCGATGGTTTCTACATAATGGTTTTCTTTGGAATGAGGTATCTCCTCTTGAATCAAGGGGCTTTCATAATTGCCAGCTGCTAAAAGACGCAGCTTTTCTTCAATATCACCGTAAATCCTCTTACGAAACAATAAAATAAGCAAATAAGCTAAAAATCCGAAACCAGTCGCTATGACCAAAATATAGAAAAGCAACGGGATAAAAAAGACCCGCGTCTCCACTAACACTTTCCACCAATGGGCAATGTGATAAGCATGGAGAAAGGAAAACAAGACTAAAATCAAAGTCAGAAAAGTCGTGATGCCCACATAAAAAGCCAGCATCCCTTTGGAAACTCGAGCGATCATACGCGAATCACCTCGACATCCCCTAACAAGGTATTCGTGATTAATTTGATTCGACGTTGATTCTCATCATAGTCTTCACTAAACATTTTGACAGATTCATTCCGCAATGTCGCCTGTTGGCCCTCGAAGACCAAATCACCGGCAAACGTGGCATGTTCAATCATAATACCGACACCGGAAGGCACCAATACCCGCGTACGCCCAAAGCCTTTTCGTAAAACCACGACATTATCCCGTTTGGGCAAAATAGTATTGCCCAAGTCGATGATGGTATCACCAGAAACCATATTAATATTGATATCATCCCATTCATACACCTGGTTGCCAATACGTTCATTCCCAAACAGGGGTTGTTTCACTTTGGTCCCACTATGGGCATCCGGTTCCTGGGCATCCACCATCACCATTTTTTTCTTGTTCCAAAAAGCATTTTTTGAAGGGTCAATCCCGGAGACTTCCACTCCCTTTAACCCAACAAAGATGATGCCAAAGACTAACATAATCCACAGCGCGGGACTGGAAACGAGACTTATGAAGATACATAAGCCTCCCACTACAAACCAAAAACTGCTTTTCCCCTTGTTTTTCTTTAAGCCTAAGTAAATACACAAAGCCCCAAACAGTAGCAAGATCAAAAGCTGAGGGCTCGTGATAATTTGCCAGACTGCATAGAGTAATAATAAAGCCTCCACGATGAAAAAGAAGCGCCAAGGACTTTTCATAAAGGCCACCTCCAAAACTTGATACGAAGCAGAAAGTCATCTCTTCGTTTGAATCTAAGACACAGATTTCTATTTCTATCATAACTGAAAAAAGCCAAATTACTATCAGACTTAAGAATGAAATTACCTAAAAAGTAAAGCATCAAGGCAACTTTTCTTTCATAAGTCCTGATTTGTTTGCTTTTAAAGCTTAAAAATAGGATTCACCCTATAAGTCCCTAAATAACCAAGGACTTATTAGTTTGAATCCTAAATAGCTAGCTCTAGAAATGACTAGTTTTGTTCAACTTTGACAATTTTCACTTGCATGTCGCCACCAGGAGTAGCAATCGTTACTTCATCTCCCACCCGTTTGCCAATTAAAGCTTGGGCGATTGGAGAATCATTGGAAATTTTTCCTGAAAAAGGATCTGATTCTGCACTACCAACGATGGTGTACTCTTCTTCTTCCTCATCAGGCAATTCTTTGAAAGTCACTGTTTTACCGATGGAAACTTCATCAGCATCGACCCCATCATTATCAATGATTTGAGCAAAACGAATCATATTTTCTAAAGTGGTGATCCGCCCTTCAACAAAGGCTTGTTCGTCTTTTGCTGATTCGTACTCGGAGTTTTCAGAAAGATCGCCGAAGCCACGAGCAATCTTAATCCGCTCGATGATTTCACCACGTTTGACAGTTTTTAATTCTTCTAGTTCCTGCTCCAGTTTTTCTTTTCCGGCTGCAGTCATTGGATATACTTTTTCTACCATTGTTCAAAATCTCCTTCAATATTGATCCGCTTCCTGCTATTTTCGGCACCCTTTCGAAAAAGGTTGTATCAAACAATTGATTTTGTCTAGGAAATAGCCAATAGCAAAGCGTACTTAATCATTGTTCATTGATTAGATGCGCAAAAGGTAATCTTTTGCGCTAGTTTCCGACACCACCAAGACATCTCTAACCGCTTCTTAGTGATTGCGTTCTCATGTCGGAAATAACACTCAAAAGATTACCATGCTTTATCATAAATGTAAATTACTTTTGGAACTTTTATTCTCCCTCAGACTCGCTGTTCTCGTCACCTGTACCATTAACATATTGATCCACCAATGCTTGGTGTTCTTCAAAGGTTTCCGCATAGTAGACCTGTCCTGTCTTCAGATCAGCAACAAAGTAATAGTAGTTGTTGGCTTGCGGGTTCAGTACGGCCTTGATAGCTTGTTCACTTGGGTTATCAAATGGTCCTGGCCCATAGCCTTGATTGACGTAAAGGTTATAAGGAGAATCCACTTGGGTATCTTCTAATGTAACCAGTTCTTTGTGGGTATCCAACGCGTAAAGAATCGAAATATCCGATTGCAATGGCATCGGGGCAGCCAAGCGATTAAAGAAGACTTGAGCAATCTTACGACGATCATTTTCGTTATTTCCTTCTTTTTCAACTAAGGAAGCCAATGTCAAGACTTCTTGGACACTTAAGGATTTGTCTTTAATTTCTTGGTAGTAGGGCGTCATCACAGCATCTGATTTTGCGACCATCTGAGTGACAAACGCTTTTAGATCCGTCCCTTTATAGAAATCATAAGTGGCTGGGAAGAGATACCCTTCCAAACGATAGCGAACCCCTTCTGCTTTTGAAGCAGACTCCAATAGATTCGGATATTCCTTCAGCAAATCGTTAAAGAAGTCCTCATCTTTCATCAAATCAAGGAACTCTTCTTTCTTGATTTTCAGATTTTTCTCGATGGCATCGCCAATCTGATCGATAGTGTAACCTTCAGGAATCGTCAACTTGACATCGGCTGTTCCTGTCCCAGTCCCTCCCTGTAGGACTTTACTGATTTCATCTAGCGTCATGCTTGGGGAGAAATTATAGTTTCCTGCTTGAAATCCTGTCAAATTGTTAAACTTCGTATAGTAGTTAAAAATCATGCCGCTTTTGATGATATTCTCTTTTTCTAGAATTTCCCCAATGGTTTTATTGGAGGAACCACTAGGAATTTCCACTGCTATTTTCGCGCTTTTTCCGGTATCCAAGGGTTTCAACCCTGAAGAAATATAGCGGTAAACTGAGAAGCCTAAAATCCCCCCGACAAACAATAGGGTGATCACCACAATCGTCACGATTTTATTGACTACCCGATTTTCTTTCTCACGAGATTTTTTTCTCATATATTCTTCCTGCTTTTTTTCATTTTTAGGCCCATTACTTGTTCGTTGCACCGGTGTTGTAGCCTTTGCCGTTTGTGCTTTTGCAGCACTTTTCGGCGAGCTTTTTGTTTTGGCTGCAGCCGTCTTTTTCTGTGGGCTTGTCGCTTGCGATTTTACTTGCTTCGCGGTACTCGATTGAGCTTGTCTGCGGGTCCCCACCGTGGTTTGGGATTGCTTAGAAGCTCCTTCACGCCTTGGGGTAGCTGTCGCAGGTTTGCTTTCCGAAGAGGTCGGTCTATTCTCAGGATTATTCAAAGATTTCATAATCTTCTCTTTGAAAGACTCCTCTTCTGGATGTTGTTTTGACAAAACAACTCCTCCTAACTTCTGTATACTGGCTTGTACCATTATACACGAAAGTCAGAAGGAGTAAAAGTCAGATTTCGATTTCGTAAGTTTTCTGAAAACCTAAGAAGGTGTTTTTTTGACACTTTCGCCGTTTATTGTTGTGGGACGTTAGCAATTACACAAGCTTTCCTGCTCGCGCATTGATATACCCCACCCATTTGCCATGGTTATCGTACAAGGAATAGTAGGTACTTCCATTGATATGTTTGTATTGGCCTTTAGCATAGTAAGTTTTCTTATAAAGCCCTCTCGAAGAATATCGCTTCACCCAGTTAAAACTACTCCATATATTGTAGTTTTTACTAGTAATTTTGAAGTTACGACCAAATTTGATATAGGCACCTTGATCTTTAGCTTTTTTAGTACCAGCTTTTTCAATATATCCGAGCCATTTATTAGTAATTGGATCATATAGAGAATAGTAAGTTTTGCCATTGTAATGCTGGTATTTACCTGTGACTTTCACAGTCTTGCCTTTATATTGGCTAGCTTTATGTTTAATGGTTTTAGTAAAATCCTTACCATAAATATTCTTGGTACCAGTTACTTTAATATTTTGCTTGAAGCTTGACCACTTCCCACCAGGACTAGTTGTCTGATACCCACCATTGGCATTTATATAGCCAATCCATGTACCATTGTGATCATATAGAGAATAATAGGTACTTCCATTCAGGTGTCTATACAAGCCTTTTGCCTTATACGTTTTACCTAAAACGCTAGAAGTAGCAATTTTTTTCTTCCAACTAAAACTTGACCAAATTGTGTTATTTTTGCCGGTAATGGTCACATAATGGCCGTACTTACGATACGGTCCTTGATCACCAACTAATTTCACGCCAACTTTTTCAATGTAGCCCAACCAAACTTTACCATCAATATCATACACCGAGTAGTATGTTTTACCATTAAAATGATGGTATTGTCCCGTTACTAATAATTTCTGATTTTTAAATTTACTTGCTTTATTTCGGATAGCATCAGTAAAACTAGTATTATATAAATCTTTGGTTCCAGTAAGTTTCACATATTTTTTATAACTACTCCATTTTCCTCCGGCACTGTCAGTTAACGTACCTGCCGAAGAAGGAATATAACCAACCCATTGATTTTTATTATCGTAAAGACTTAGGTAGGTTATTCCATTAATGTGTTTGTATTTGCCTTTAGCATAGTAAACTTTATTCAAGTGATCATTACTATTACTTTTAACTTTCCAATTAAAACTACTATATATTTTTTGGTTCTTCTTTGTAATGGTAAAGTACTTCTTCAGGCTGATGTACTTTCCTTGGGGGCCGTATGGTTGCGTTACTTTTTTGGCATAATCAGAGGACATATCAAAAGGAAAGCTGATACCTGGGAAATAAACTTGTGAGGTCCATTGCCAAGCACCGTAACTGGTATTGCGTTGTTCTTTGACAGTTGGTACGGGGTATTCGGCAATCCAACAATTTTGATAACCCAATTGTGAAGGGCTTAGTTTACCTGCGTTGACCCACCAACGACCGATATAATGTTGGCCATTTTTGTAACCGAGGCGTTTTAGCTCGTTGACAAAAGCCAAAGAGTTTGCGTTGTGGTTGGTATTGGTATCATATAAATATTGATCTTCAATGTCGTTGAACATGATTGCATCGGAACCTAGGTTTAACTCATCCGCATATTTCGCAAAGTATTGGGCTTCCGCTTTAGCTTTGGCAGTGGAAGTAAACCAACTATAGTGATAAGCATGTACCACTAAACCAGCCGCCTTGGCATTGTTGATTTGACTTTTTGCATAAGGGTTTCGATACGTCGTAAATTCTGTTAGTTTCACAACGACCGCTTTTACCCCATATTTTTTCAAGGTCTTATACTGAGCTACACTGATATTGCCATTGTGGGAAGAAATATCCACAAAGTCCATGGTCGGCGTATTACTATTAGAATCTGGATAAATATTGGTCATCCGGCTAGTCGCAGCTTGTGCTTGAATCGCTACAACATCATCGGCTTTTACTCCAGGTGCCGCGGCTCGAGCCTTTGTTTCGGTTGTTTTTCCAGTGATTGGATTACTTTCCAAGTCTGAACGCTGACGCAAGTAAGGAAAGACATCGCTGGCAGCCATGACTTCTTGAGTCAAACTTGCCGTCAAGGCAGCAACCTGGGATGCTGATGACTGAGTTTCAGCTTGCGGTTCACTGGTTGTAGTTGTTTCTGTAGCAGTAGATTCAGAGCTTACCGCCTCAGTACTTTCAGAGAAAATGGTACTTGACGTCTCCGTAGCGTTGGTTTCAATACTACTCGATGAAGCTATTGTATCAGTAGTACTCGTCTCACTACTTGCGATAGTTTCAGTCGTGCTAGCTACCGTTTTTTCCTGACTGCTACTGCTTTCTGATGTCTCAGATTGATTGACACTACTTTGAGTCACGGAGTTTTCTGTTGTCAAAGTCGATTGAATCAGGCTTGCCGATGCATCAGATGTCTCAGCAGTGTCTTCTTGTGCCAAGGCATTGACTGGCATAGCGCTCACCACCAGTGATGCGCACAGCAACAACCCCATTTTTTTCAGTTGTTTCATTCGTTAATCCCCACTTTTATTTTTTCTCATCTTATTATACATGATTTATTATCATATTCAAAATATTGATTCAAAAAACTTTTTTGCTTTTTTGAAGAAAAAGCCCCTTTTTTCGAAAAATACAATTGTCATCTCCTTCTAAAAAATCTACATTTGCTGGTTACATCAACTTTTTAGCCTCTTACTTCAGTGATAAAAATCCCTTGAATAAAAATTCCTTTTAATCGTCAAACGTCTAGAACTAATGTTATAATTCTAATTGAAAATACAGAAAAGAAGGAGAAGCCTATGAAAAAGTTGTCTTGGAAAAAGAATCTTAGCTTAATCGCCGCCGTCGTTGCTTTGGTTACCGCACCGATGGCACAAGCTGCTGAAACTGTGGGGAGTGTTTCAAAAGCGACTGATATGACTAGCACCACTCTTCTTGATACTGAGGAATCATCAGGAACTCAAACCGATTCCCAGCCTAGTTCTGACAAAACTAGCAGTGAAACGACTGAAGTCTCAGTAACCGAATCAGAGATAAGTAGCGCTTCGGAAACTTCCAGTGAAACCAGTAGCCCCCCGGAACAAACTTCCACGACTACTGAAGTCTCAGAAACAACCACTAGTGAAAGTTCCACTGATGAGACCAGTGAATCCGTCACTGAAAGTACTGAAGATACCACCTCTTCAAGTACGCCATCACTGTCCACGCACGCTCCTGCCCCACCAGCAAAAAAACAAGTGGCTCCTTTAGCTAATAGGATTACTGTTGACCATACCACAACCTTACAGCAGTACGGAAATCTTGACGGCCAACAAATATGCTATCAGTTGACAGATCAAACAACACTGACAACAACAGCTACGACCATCAGTGGCTTTGTAGAGGTAACACAAAAGCTTGAAACATCAGCGGGGCTCTTTTATCAAATAAAACAAGGCACCATCACGAGCTATGTAAAAAGTAGCGGACTAACGATTAGCGCCACTTTTACCAAAGCCAACAAAACATTATATTACACGATAACAAATAATAAAAGCACCTATTTTAAAAACGAAGCGCTAACAAACACCCTTTCAGCTAGCAAAATGCTTGGAAATACTTATAAAATTACTGGTGAACTTAAAACAACCGCTGGTAAAGTCTACTATCACTTAGTTGACAATAACAACCGACAATTGGGTTATGTCCTGAAAAATACTAGTAATACCTCGACAAAACCGATTGGCTTAAAGCAAGCTGCCAATGGCTACCTAGCCAACCTTAAAAAAGGACAAAATTTCTTTGCCACCACCGATTTGACCACCACCAAAGGCAAAAGTGATGCCTACGCTGGTGAAACTCTGAAAATCATTAGTAAATACAAACATCTCAATGGCAAAACCTATTATCAGTTACAAAACGCCGCTAAAAAAGACCTTGGCTTACTGGTGAGTACCGCTGGAACATTTACCAAAAACCCCCAAGGAATCAAACAAAACTATAAAAAATACGTTTCCATCACCAAAAATAACTACAGTATCTGGAAAGACTTTGCTTGGCGCAACAAAGTCCCAACAAAAAATTATTACCACCAAACGCTAGTCACTGATGGCAAATATGAACATTTTAATGGTGGGACTTACTATTCCCTTCGCACAAATTCTGGATCTTGGGTTGGCTACCTTAACGCAAGCGCAGTCACCGTTGCTAAGAATCAGGGAGGCATTTGGTACAAAGAAGCCCTCTATGCCAATAAAAAAGGCGGCAGCTACACCCTGTGGGGCAATCTCACCTTTACGAGTAAAAAAGGGACCAGCAACAGTTTCAAAACTAAAACGGTGCAAATCAAAGGTAAATACCGCCACTTTAATGGCTCGGTGTACTATTCCCTCTATTCCGGTGGCAAATGGCTTGGCTACATCAATGAAAAGGGTGTTGCCACCACAAAAAACCGCCAAGGAACTTACCAAAAATTCAATAAATATGTCACCATCAACAAGCAAAACTATCCAACTTGGACCAGCTTTACCTTCAATAAAAAGTCGACTAGCTCACCAAAAGCCCAGTACACGTATCTCGCCAAGGGCGCCTACTACCACATAAACGGAAGTACTTACTACAGTTTGTACAATTCCGCAGGCAAATGGTTGGGGTATATGAATGCACAGGGTGCGACGGTGGCAAAAAATGCTGGCGGGATTTGGCAAAAAGCCAACCTCACACGGAAGATTAGTAAGAAGAACTACAGCATTTGGCGTGATCTTTCTTTTAAACAAGTCAAAACCACTACAACAAAACTTTACCAAAAACAATATCGAGTAACCGGCCAGTACCGGCATTTCAACGGTAGGCTTTATTACTCCCTTTATTCTGGCAATACTTGGATCGGTTATGTGAATGCGACCGCTACTAGCTCGCCTTATACCATCTACTCCACCGTCAATACCAATCTTTACCAAATCGTCAACTCCAACAGTGGGTATTTCTACAGCAAGGCTGATCCCGGAAGCACTAAAAAAGGACCAAAGTCTTACATCTACAAAAAAATGGTGCGAGTAACGAAAATTGCTAAAACCTCAGATGGGACTTACTACTATGCTACTTTACCTGGATCTGGTACTGGATTAGGCTGGATTAAAGCTAATCAAACATACAGTGTTCAAGATAGCTATTACTTGTATGCCACCGGTGGGAACTTCCCTTCCCTAAATGTCAGCAATTTGAACATCAAAGTATCGATTAGCAAACAGCGGGTCTATATTCGCTCAGGTTCTAAAAATATTTATACAATGCTGTGTTCCACTGGCTTACCTGGATCCCCGACGCCAACTGGCAACTTCCGCATCCAAGCAGAAAAAGGGGCTTGGTTCTGGGGTCCTAGTGGTGGTGCAGCCTACTATCGCTCCTTCCATGGTCATGGTGTCTATCTCTTCCACACCGTTTGTACGACTGGACCAGGTCGGATTGGTTCTTACTACCATCCAGAAGCCATGAAACTTGGCTATCGGGCATCCCACGGCTGTATCCGTCTGGCAGTAGCCGATGCCATCTGGTTTTATAACAATATGCCGTACAACACACCGGTCAGCATTGTTAATTAACCCCTTCATCAATAAGAAAAAGCGAAGTAGCAAATGACACGCTACTTCGCCTTTTTTAAGTTTAAGAGTCGCTGTTGCCAAAACGGCGTTTTAACCACGCTTCGCCACGATTTGAAAATTGCCGCACCCGCTTTTCCGTACGGGTCAGGCGACTTTTTTCTTCATTTAGTGATAGTACCGTTGCCAAGTGACGCAACGGTTTTGGTTGATAAGGTAAGTCTGTTTGCAAAACCTCAAGAATTGCTCCATAGGCGATTGCCGGTTGATATTTTTCTCTGGCGCTTTTCGCTTGTTTTTTCGCTAACGTGACTGCTTGAGGAAAGTCTGCTAGCACCGCTGTTAACTGCTTCTGCAAAGCAGCAATATCACCACTAGGATAAAGATGGCCCCCACCAAAGTGATCATAGGCTGACAAATGTCCTGGGTTATCTGAGAAGATTACAGGAATGCCTTTTAGCAAGGCTTCAGCATACACCAAGCCAAATGTTTCCATAGCGGAAGGTAGTACACAAAGGTCTTGATCTTTGACTTCAACCCAGGGATCAGCCTTGCCTCCAGTAAACGAGACATCCTTTAAATGGTGACTGCGAATAAACGCATCCACCTTTTTTTTATACTCATCATCCCAAGCACCAATGAAAACTAGTGGTGGCCGGGGTTCAGACAACCGGTGATAAGCTTCTAAAAGTTCCAACTGATTTTTGCGGGGGGTTAACCGCCCGACTGAGACGATTCGACGTTGCTGACCTTTTTGCGGTGTCGTGGCACTAACTTCGGTATAAGGAATGAAAGAGCGAACCACTTTACTTGGCAGCTGTTGTTGTAAATCAGTCGTTAACTGTCCTTTCACAGCAAAGACAGCTTCACTATTTTCCGCGACAAAATCTAATTTGTCCAAATAATAAGCAAACTCATTTTCGGGAAACTCATGAATCAGCCAAAAATGGGGCAAGCCTTCGCAAGCTGCCGCCACCGCTCCTTGAAACATATTGACGGTATTGGTGATAAGTAAATCAACTTTTTCGGATACCAACAACTGCCTGATCTGAGCGATGTTGTCGCGATAGCTAGCAGCTCGTTCCCCTGCTGTGCCATAAGTCAAACCCGGCGCTTCTTCCCACCACCACTTGTTTCGCGGCAGAAAAAAGACGGGCACATCAATTGTCGCAAATTGTTCCCGATAGCTCTTTTCCAGATGAGGAAACGAAGCAGGTGCGACATTGATCACTTGATAGCCTTCTGCCTTAAGGACTTTCATCAAGTAAAAAATAGAAATTTCCGCTCCGTTGTCAAAGGTCCCTGTTGGAGAAAGAAAAGCAATTTTTTTCACTATTTTTCCTCCCTTTCTGTGGCAAAGGCCGCTTTGACAAAAGCTGTCAACTCATCGGTATGACCAGTTGTCACACAGTCTGCCGTGACCTTTTTATAAGCCGCTTCAGCAATTTGTTGCCGCTTTTCTGGATTAGTGATAAGCTCTCGCAAGCTGGCTTCCCACTGATCGTCACTGACTAAAATCCCCGTTACCCCATCAAAAACCATTTCCTCAAAAGCTCCTAAGCGACTAGCACAGGTAGGCACCTTAACCAAGGCCGCTTCTAACCACTTAATTTCCGATTTGGCTTGATTAAAGACCGTGTTGGTTAAAGGTGCCAAGTTAATATCCACTTGGCTAATCAAGGCGGGCAACTGCTCCCACTGAACATAATCGTGGGTCACAATCCGGTCATGGAAAGGTTGCAATTCTGGTGGCAATTCTAGATAACCAACAATATGAAGTTCGACTGTTGGAATTTCCCCCATCAATTTCACCAAGGCTGGTTTCACCAATTCAAAGTTTTCATTGTGGGTGATGGAGCCAGAAAAATAACCAATCCGTACTTTTTCATCCTGAGCAGGATACTGATGTTGCACGCCTTCACTGAGGGTCACCAACTCAGCTGAGGCCAAGTTGCGATTCATCAAGACTGGGGTGCGGTAATGGCTCAACTCTGTCTGCAAACGCGCTGTCGTGGTGATAGCCCCGTCACATAGAGCAAGCATCTCACCGTAACTTCTAACATTTTCATCATAATCCGCCTTCGCGCTTGGAGACAGCCCTTTCGTATAGGCCAATTGGTCAGTGTATTTTGGATCGATCACCAAATCATCAATATCATACAAGACCCTGCGACCAAAGTGATGGGCCACTGAAACCAATTCTGTTAACAGCGGAGTGATGCTACAGCGATAGATAATAATCACCTGAGCCTGCTGGGCATCTGACAAACGAAATTGGGACTGATCCACAACTTTCACCGGATAGCCCAAGGAACGCAGCTGTTGGGCTTTATTTAACACCCGATAGCGCGTGCACTGAGGAATCCGGTTTTCGACTCCATCGATGATCAGCACTTCCCGTCGTTGGTCCTTCTTTTTGATAACTGCTTGCACTTCTTCAATTACTGTCATCGGAAATGTTGTTTCTTCTTTGATATAACGTAGCAATGCTGGAATTTCTGATTTGCGTTTAAGACCTTGCCACAAAAACTTATCATCAGAATCATTAGTAAAGGCACTGAATTTCACCAAAGGAATGCCTTTTTTCACCATGGTCAAAGGATGAATATACATGGCACTATCCCTATTGTGATCTAACAAAGCAGCTGATTTAAATCCTAAATCGGTAAAATGGCGGGTGAAGACCGTCTCATGATAACCAATCGCTTTTTCTCGTGAATCAGTGTCGGTCAATTGTTGCCAATACTGCCAAAAGCTATCACTTTGGAGCAAGCTTTTTTCGATCACCAAAAAGTAGGACTGTAAATGTAAGGGAATGTAGCCATAAGGATTGACCCCAGTAATATCAGGTTGCTCTTCACCATAGGAGATCCCCCAGAAATCCAACCGTTTTGCTGCCATTTTTTTTAAAGTCTTTTCAAAGTCTGCAAAAGGACCGATATTGGTATCATTCACCAAGAGCAATTGGTCCCAAGCTTCCAAGCGCTCCCGTCCCAGTTTCAAAAGACCCGCTCGAAATGCTGCTGTGTCGTAGCCGCTATTTTCCCGACAAAAAACTTCACCATAGTTTTCAAGTTCCTGAATATCAGCCGAATCCAACCGACCGTTGACGACGATTAAAACTTCCTGGCACAAAGGAGCCAAGCTAGCGAGAAAAAGCTTTTTATAAGTTTGTAAGGCAGGTTGGTCCTCGTAAATCACATAGATCAATTGCCGTTTCGGATTGAGATAGTTATTTTCTTTTCGTTGGAGCCAGCGATACGGACGGTAGAGATAACGCGTCGGTGCTGGCAGTTTTTTAAGCGTCCGTTTTCCTTTAGCCAGAATCCGTTTCACCAACGGCTTAGCTAACCGGGGATTGCGTACTAACCTGACCCCACCTTTAAGCGGTCGGATTAGGCCGTTACCCAATCGATAGGAACGGGAATGAAGCAATTCTTCTTTTTCTCGTTGTAAAATTGCCACTTCACTAGTCAGACGACGCATTCGCGCTTGGTAGTCTTCCGGACCATTTTCTAACACTTGAATATAATTCGTTAGTTTGGCCAAATGGTCAGTCAAATCCCCTAAGCGATCTTCCAAAATCATCGTGTTGGTTGCTATCGCCTGAAATACTTCGTCTGAATAACGAGATACATGTTTTGCTAAAATATAGAAGTAAACGTCATAAAAAGCCGCCCGCTGGGTATGATTATCCCGCCGCGAGGTCGAATCCGCCAAGATGCGATAATTTAACCGGACGTCTTCTGCATAACTGGCTACCATCTGCTGGTTTAAGATCAGATTTAACAAGAAATCCCAATCCTCTAAAAACTTACGATTTAAGGCCAAATCATACCGGGCCTCACCAATTTTGCTTCGCCGTAACAACGAGCAATTGTCGATATAATTATTTTCCAACAAAGCGGTCAATTGAAAGGGACGACTCTTGACATAAGGTTGATTTTCAGTAAAATCCCAAAGATCCCCATAGACGATGTCGGCTTGGTGCTCTTGGGCATGGTTGACCATTTTTTCGATATAATCAGTTGGTAGATAGTTGTCACTATCGACAAATAACACAAAATCTCCGCTAGCTGCCTCCAACCCACGATTACGTGTGACGCAGACACCAGCATTTTCTTGACGCAAAAACGCTGTATCAGAAAAAGGCGATCCGCCAAGAACTTCTTGGATGATCGCCGCAGAGGTATCCTGTGAGCCATCGTCAATTACCGTCAAGGCAATGTTCGAGTAGCTTTGTTGAAAGATGCTCAGCAAGCATTGTTTGATATAACGCTCATGATTGTAACAAGTCACAATGACAGAAACAGTTGGTTCCATAGACTCCCTCTTTAGCTGTTAATAATTTTTTGGGACACTCCTGGTTAAGCGTCAAAAAGACCGATTGCTATTGTTGTACTTTCCAGGTACCATTGGCAGTCAAGACGCCGGTTGCGGCATCCCGTCGACTCTCATTTAAGTCTTCCTCCGGTGATAAGATGATCACCGGTGAATTGTCCGGACGATTGAAGGCTAACGGCCGATGCTCCAAGTCTCGCACCGAGACGATCAAGGCCAATTTACACTGGTTGATATGATCCAGACGGCACCGATACCGCATGACCTTATGACCCACTCCTTTTGTAGCTTGATCAAGGGAGTTGTCGTTATACATCCACATGTTACGATCAATATCAGTCAGGGAAAAGGCAATATAAGTACCTAGATCTTCATTTACATCATAACTGATTTCAAATTCGACAGTCCGATCAGTTGCCCCTAAGATTTCCGGGGTACCCATCGTGATTTGGACATTTTCAATGGCTTGGGTTTTCCGGTCGGTTTCTTTTTCAGTCTCCGCTAATACCTGAGCACCGGAGTTCATGACATTGTCCAAGGAATACTGGTTAGCCACTTCATCAGGTGTGCCCAAGACTTTCACGAGGCCGTTATCAATCATCACGGCACGATTGCAGTATTTCCGGACAGCATCCATGGAATGGGTTACCAAAATAATCGTTTTATTGTCTGCCCGCGCCTGCATAAAATAATCATTACACTTGCGCTGGAAGGCTTCATCCCCCACCGCCAACACTTCATCTAAAACCAAAATATCACTCTTGGCTTGGATAGCGACAGAAAAGGCTAAACGCACTTGCATCCCACTAGAATAGTTCTTCAGTTTTTGATTCATAAACGCCGAAAGTTCGGCAAATTCCACGATATCATCGTACATCACGTCGATTTCTTTTTCCGAGAAACCCAACATGGCACCGTTTAAATAAACATTTTCCCGACCGGTTAACTCAGGATTGAAGCCGACACCGAGTTCGATAAACGAGACCAGGCGGCCATCGATGGTCACCGTTCCCGCTTCCGGCCAATAAATTTGGCTAATAATCTTGAGCAACGTGGATTTACCACTACCATTACGGCCGACAATGCCAAAGAAATCCCCTTTATAAACATCAAAGGATATCCCTCGTAGCACTTCTTGTTCCCGATAGCCTTTGATTCCTTTGAAAAAATTGATGATCAAACGCTTCAAGCTGTTGGTGTTCTCAGTGGGAAGTTTAAATGATTTAGTTATATTTTTGATACTGACTGCTGTTTCTTTCATCAGATAATCTCCGCAAATTTTTTGGCATGTTTTTTAAAGTAACGATAGCCCACCACTAAAAAGAGCCATGGCAACAAGTAAGGAATAACTACTAGCCATTTTTGGTCCACTAATTGCCAGATAGTCAAATTGGCAGGGCTGGTTAAGAGGTAACGTAAATCTTGAATGATTTGCGCCATCGGATTGAACAATAACAACTTAGCAATTACTTCGCTTTGGGCTAAGACCATGCTAACCGGATAAATCAATGGTGTGCCGTACATGCCCACTTGGATGATAACTTCCCAAATCGGCCCCAAATCACGGAAACGCACATAAATTGTTGCTAAGATAAAGGCGACTCCGAGAGAAAAAGCATACAACTCAAGCAATAACAATGGAGATAAAATAGCCCATCCAGAGATTTCTACTCCGTTAATCAAGCCAAAGAATAAGACAATCACGAGACTGATTAAAAGATTAATCAAAGCGTTCAAAGAGATTGACACGACGATGATTTCAGTCGGAAAACTCAGCTTGCGAATCAAGTCTCCCCGACTAACAATGGACATCATCCCCAGATTGGTGGTTTCCACAAAAAAATTCCATAAAACCATCCCCAACAACAAGGCGATTGCAAAATGAGGCACATCTGCACCAAAACGCAAGAACTTAATAAAGACGACATACATGACAGCAAATAACATTAACGGCTTTAGGACCGACCAGATATAGCCAATCACGCTTCCTTGGTAGCGAAGTTTAAAATCGGTTCGAACCAATTCTCTTAATAAGATTAGATTTTTTCTTTCAAACATGCTGTTCTCCTGCTCATAATTGAAAAATACACCCTCGCCTAACAACAGTAGTCAGCTGCAAGACGTATTTTTACAATTGTTATAGAAACGATTATACCGGACAAAAGCGTCAGACTCAACTGCTCTTGATTAATCCTTAAGCTGTTGACCTTGGGCTAACATCTGAGCTAGCGCTTCTTGCCAAGTGGGAATCGTAAAACCTAACCCATGGGCTTTTGATAAATCAAGCACCGAATACTGTGGACGTTGGGCTTTTTGGGGGTATTCAGCAGAAGTCACTGGTGCAATCTCCACCGAGCGCCCTTTCAAAATCTCTTTGGCAAACTGATACCAACTACATTGTCCTTCATTGGCCAAATGATAGATGCCATAAGGCGCTTTTTCGCGGATGACAAAAGTCATAAACTCCGCCAACGTTCTCGTCCAAGTTGGTCGGCCGATTTGGTCATCAACAACCGTCAATCGAGGATGACTCTCGGCTAATTTTTGCATCGTAAAGACAAAATTGTGTCCGTAATTACCGAAAACCCAAGAAGTCCGGATAATATAATACTTAGTTAGCGTTTTTGCCACGATTTCCTCGCCTAATAGTTTTGTACGCCCATATTCATTTAGCGGATTGGGTTTCGCATCTTCAGGGTAGGCGCCTTCTTTTAGACGGCCATCAAAGACATAGTCAGTACTAATATAGACCAATGTCGCCCCCACCGCTTGACAAGCATTCGCTACATTTTGCGTTCCAGTCCCATTGATTTCTTCATCTAAATCTTTTGCTTCATCCTCTGCCTTATCCACCGCAGTATACGCCGCACAGTGGTAAATTACTGAAGGCTTCACTTTGGTAATATAAGCCATCGTTTGTTCCCCATCGGTAATATCCAATTCCTTGGCATCCGTGGAAAGATAGTCCACTCCTTGTTCATCCAAGAGTTTTCGCAATTCAGTGCCTAGTTGGCCATTGCCACCAGTAATTAAGATCATCGTTATTTCCCTCCAGCATTAGTATGTAGCCTTTTCCCTGAAACTTTCACCCTCAGAAAAAGGCAGGAAGCTCCTGCCTTTTCCAAGAATCATTGGCCATTTTCTGCGTATTTCGCTTCAACAGCTGCTTTTTCTGCTTGCCACCAGGCTTGATTGTCTGTGTACCATTGAATCGTGTGGGCCAAGCCTTCTTCAAAATTAGTAAACTGTGGCCGCCAACCCAACTCGGTTTCCAATTTCGTCGCATCGATGGCATAGCGTAAATCATGCCCTGGTCGATCCTTCACATGATCATAATCATGAGGGTCTTGTCCCATCAAGGTCAAAATATCTTCCAAGACTTCTTTATTATTTTTCTCACCATTTGCACCAATCAAGTAAGTTTCCCCAATGTGGCCTTTTGTCAAAATCAGCCAAACTGCGGCTGAATGGTCCTCGGTATGAATCCAGTCACGGACATTTTTACCATCACCATACAATTTTGGACGATTCCCACTTAGAATATTAGTAATTTGCCGTGGAATAAATTTTTCAATGTGTTGGTAAGGGCCGTAGTTATTGGAGCAGTTTGAAATCGTCGCCTGCAAGCCAAAAGAACGTACCCATGCTCGAACCAGTAAGTCTGAACCAGCTTTAGAAGCGGAATAAGGACTTGAAGGGTTATAAGGGCTTTGGTCTGTGAATTTTTCCCCCACGCCTTCTCCATGACCAGGCAAATCTTCTCGCAACGGTAAGTCACCATAAACTTCATCTGTTGATACATGATGGAACCGTACCCCATGTAAACGACAAGCTTCCAGTAGTGTATAAGTCCCTACCAAATTTGTTTGGATAAACGGTGAGGGATCTTTCAGGGAATTATCGTTATGGGATTCAGCCGCATAGTGGACGACAGCATCTGCTTTGGCTACTAATTGATTGACCAATTGGCTGTCAGCAATATCCCCCACGACCAATTCTACCCGATCTTCTGGCAGCCCAGCTAAATTGGCGCGATTGCCGGCATAGGTTAGTTTATCCAAGACCGTCACGTGAACCTCGGGCTGATGTTTCACCACATAATGAACAAAGTTGGAACCAATAAAACCGGCACCACCTGTTACGATAATGTTTTTCATGTTAAAACTCCTTCAAAGCATTTTCTATTTTTTCAAAGTTCGGCATCCTTAGATTTCGCCATAGACAAATGGATTATGACTTTCAAATTCTTTAAAGCTTGGGTGGTGGCGATCTTTTTCCGAAAGAATGGCTTTCGTTCCATTCAGTTGCCAGTTCACCGCCAAAGTCGGATCATCAAAAGCAATTCCGCCGTCCGCGTCAGCATCGTAATAGTTATCACATTTATACAAAAAATGCACGTCTGGGGTCAAAGTCAGAAAGCCATGGGCAAAACCTTTGGGTACCAATAATTGCCGCTGGTTGCTAGCGGATAGGATAAAGCTTTCCCATTGGCCATAGGTGGGGCTACCTTTGCGCAAATCTACAATCACATCTAATAAGGCTCCCGTTACTGCTCGAACTAGCTTGGTTTGAGCGGCTTGTCCCCGTTGAAAATGCAATCCCCGTAGCACGCCCGGTTGCGTCGAAAGGGAATGATTGTCTTGTACAAAATGATAATCCAAACCAGCTTTTTGAAAATCAGCTTCGGAATAACTTTCCATAAAGAAGCCTCGGTGGTCGCCATAGACAGCCGGTTCCACGATATACGCATCCGTTAAGGTCGTAGCAATTTTTGTAATTTGTCCCATGATTTATAACTCTCCTACTAAACGAAGCAAATACTGCCCGTATTGATTTTTTTTCAAAGGTTGCGCCAAAGCAATCAGCTTCTCTCGATCGATGTAACCCATCCGGTAGGCGATTTCTTCCAAACAAGCAACTTTCAAATTTTGGCGTCCTTCGATGGTAGCGATAAAACTAGACGCTTCCAGTAATGATTCATGGGTACCCGTATCTAACCAGGCAAACCCCCGGCCCATCACCTCTACCGCTAATTCTCCGCGCTCCAAATAGGCTTGGTTGACATCGGTAATCTCCAACTCACCCCGTGATGAAGGTTGGATTTGTTTGGCAATCTCCACTACTTGATTGTCATAAAAATACAAACCAGTCACAGCATAATTGGATTTTGGAATCGTTGGTTTTTCTTCAATGGAAACGGCATGCATCTCATCATCAAACTCCACCACGCCAAAGCGTTCTGGATCATTGACATGGTAGCCAAAAATCGTCGCCCCATGCTCTTTGGCCGCTGCTCGTTGCAACATTTTCGATAAGCCACCACCATAATAGACATTGTCTCCTAGAATAAGGCAGACACTATCCTCACCGATAAAGTCTTCACCAATCAAAAAAGCCTGGGCTAAGCCGTCGGGACTCGGCTGGACCGCATACTGAATAGTCAAGCCTAAGTCACTTCCATCGCCGAATAGCTCTTCAAAACGCGGCGTATCCTGTGGAGTTGAGATGATCAAGATTTCCCGAATCCCCGCCAACATCAGCACGGACAACGGGTAATAGATCATTGGCTTGTCATAAATCGGCATCAACTGCTTTGATGTTGCTTTGGTCAATGGATACAGGCGCGTCCCTGAGCCGCCTGCTAAAATAATGCCTTTCATAAAAAAACTCCTTATTGGGTTATTTACAAAGACCGTCTTTCAATAGTGAAGTGACATACACTACTCGTCACTGTTATCACCTGATTTTTGCCTTCACACATCCAACATTATCTCATAAAAATAGCTATTAAGAAAGATGAAACCCGTGGCTTCCCTTTTCTCGGTAGCCAATCTTTTTGCAATCTCAAAATTAGTTTGCCTGCTACCAGCGCTTTTTCCGTCTAGCTAAAGCCAGAATCAAATGAAACCGCCAAGAGATTTTTTGTCGCAAACTGGTAGTGGTTTGTAACTCACTGGCATTGTCACCATGTCGCCGGTATAAGGTTAACGGTCGCCGAAGTAAGACAATGTCCGGCTCAGCCAGCAAGCCAATCCACATATCATGCATTGGCAGCTTTTCAGGAAACGGTAGAATCGTTTCTTTCAGCTGACTTCGAAAGGCCATACCGGCACCAATATAGCCATTTTTCCAGATATTGCGCCAAAAACCCGTTTTAACTTGCTTCATCTGAAAAAAAGAAGGCTCAAGGGGATGCAACTCAACATCCGTTACCGTCAAATCACCAATCACTACTTGAACTTGCGGCTGCTCCCTAAACACCGCCACCATCGCAGCGACTTTCTCAGGCAACCAAACATCATCTTGGTCTGCTAAAAAAATAATTTCTCCTCGCGCCTGCTTAATGGCATTTTCAAAGTTGCGAATTAAGCCTTTTTTCGGTCCTGCCACCAGCCGAACGCGCAAATCAGCTGCTTGATAGTTTTGTAAAAGCTGCAAGGTGGTATCAGTTGAGCCGTCATCTGATACGATGAGTTCATCGGTGGGTTGCAATTGCTTCAGGATGGAATCAATCTGAGCCTCTAGATATTTCTCGCCATTAAACGTCGCCATGCACACGGAAATCACGGCTGTTCCTCCTTTAACTGTCGATACGCTTGCCAGGTAAGGCGCCAAATTTGACGATTTTTCACCGTCAAAAACTGCTTCATCCAACGACGTAAGAGTTGCTGACGGTGTCGTGGCAGTAGCTCCCGATCATATTGTTGATAAAATAAAGTTTCTCCTGCTAGGATTGATTGGTACCGGGAAGTGCTAACTTGTTGATAATACAACACGGAAAGGTCATGAGTCATTTTTTCCTGAGACACGGCCACAGCCTTGCCAGCTTGAAACAACCGCCAGAAAAACCAATGATCAAGAAAATCCAGCGGGAAAGCTTCATTGAAACCGCCAATTTCCTCCAAATAGGCCAAGGCGATTCCACAACCAGAGTTTACAGCCATCACACGCTGATACTGGACCCCAGAGCCAATCGGTTTTGAATACCGATCGATATATTCTCCAGCGGCCAGAGGTGATAACTGCCGCTGACCACTAAACAAACGTGGCACTACTACCGGAATCTCATCGGTGAAGGAAAATGTCGCTACTTCCTCCATATAGCTTTTCGTCAACTGGGTATCTTGATCTAGTAACAGCAGACGATCGCAACCTGTTTTACGCATTTGCGCAAATGCAAAATTGTAGGCTGAAGCCAAGCCCGGATTGGTAGCATCATGGTGATACAATACATGCGGCAAATCAAAAAACGGATGCTGTTGTGGCTGAGGACTATTGTCATAGAGTAGCACCCTGGCCTCCTGAGTCGCTAAAAAGTCCTCTAAAATAGGTAAAAGTGGTGACTCCTGCCACCGTTGCCGGTACAAGACCACCACTATCATAAGACGAGCCATTAGAAAAACCTCCATCCCCATTTGCTGAAAAACTTGCCCATGGATTGAATGAAAATCCGAAACAACCGGAAACTTTTATGGGCCCCTTTCCCATACAAATGAGTCACTTGAGCTTCTGGCGTATATAAAATCTGCTCACCGGCTTTACCAAAGCGCAAGCACAAATCATTGTCCTCAAAATACATAAAGAAGCGCTCATCAAAACCATCGATGGCTTTAAACTTCGCCACATCTACCAACATAAAGCAACCAGAGCCCATCTTAATAAAGCTGTCCCGGTCTGTAGGTAAATCACGGCACTCAAAATCCGCCAACCGTTTATCAAACAAACGGTTTAGAAAACGAATGGAAACAAAGCGTAAAAAGTAGTCAAAGACCGCTAACCGATGGCGTACTAAATGTTGGGTGCTCCCATCCAAGTTCAAAACTTTGGGACAAACCGCCGCCGCTTCTTGTTGCTTCATCTTTGCAATCATCACATCCACATCGGCTTTTGTCACCAAAATGTCGGGATTGCAGATGATAGCATAGCGATTTTTCGCAGGTAATAATACTTGATTGTGCCCATAGCCAAAGCCCTGATTTTGCTCAGCAGCTAGCAAGGTCACAAAGGGATAGGATGCGATTTTTTGACGATACTCCGCCTCGGAACCATTGTCATAAACCACCACTTGAAAGTCACCACTAGGGATTACTTCGGCAGCCAGACGGTCTAAGGTTTGGAAGATATCTTTGCTATTATAAGTCACAATACTAATAAGAATTTTATCCATCTTAACAGTCCTAAACATCTGATTTAGCGCTACTCTTCACCATCACTGCACTTTTTTTGTAGCTGGAGCAACCGCCAAGCCCAAAAAGCAAAACATGATTGGCACCCATTGAATCACCATCAAACTATCTTCCATAAAGCCATATGCTAAAGCTAGGAAAAAGGCAATTAGACAGCTGATCTGTTCATGAGAAAGAGTCGCCATTTTGTTTCTTAATTTTAAAATAGTATAACTCAAACCGGAACTCAAGAAAACATAGCCAATAACTCCGAAGTTACACAATAAGTACAAATAACTATTATGAGTACTAAACAGGTGCGGTCCGTAAAGAAATGGCTTCTGTCCAGTAAAAATTGCTCGTTTACTTGGTAACCATTGTTGGAAAAAAGCATGCCAAATATTTTCACGATCAGTAAAAAGGTTCATGGAAGGTGATTCGGCAATAAACCAGGTTACAAAAGGTGCTAGCAAAAACAATAATGGAAAGCCCCACAACCAAAAGCGGTGTTTTTCTAAAAATTGTTTTGGCAAGACCAAATCTAAGAAGATAAACGCCGCTAAGACTAAAAAGGAAGTCCGCGATTGACAGCCCCAGGTTCCAATCAATCCTAGCAAATACAACAAGCTTTGCCAAATTTTACCGCCTTTTAATTCCAAAGAGCGAATCATCAGCACCGAGAGAATACTTGAAAACATGATTACTGCACCAATGACATTGACATTGATCCAAATCTGAATCAAGGAATTGTCTAATGTAAAGAAGTTACCAATCAAGCCGGCATTAATCAAGTGTTTAAATAGGCGGAAAAGCATCAACAGTAAGATAATAACATTTATTGCTAGCATTAAGCTTTTATCCACTTTGTCAAAAGGGACTAAGCGACAAGCCAACACAAACAGAAAAATCACTGCCGGAATAATGGACATATCAAGGGTTGCCGCATTGCGATAGTCAGCGGTGAAAATATTCATGATGGAATCAGCAAGGGCTAACCCTAAGAACACCCAGTCACCACGAGTCAGCTTTTTGATATTTAGCAAGATAACCACTATCATCAGGCCACCTAACCAATAAGCAAAATCACTAAAAAACGGATCAATCAACGGATGACTGATGCCCAATAACCAAATACTATTGGAAACTCCAATCGTAAACAAAATCAATAACGTACTTACTCGGTGGATCACTTTTTCCATAACCCTGCTTCACTCCTGCTACTCTCAACTTTTCAATACAACCTAGTATACAATAAAAGTCGCTATCTGTCCGTCTTCTTTACGAAATCCTTGCTTTTTCTCTGGTGCTTTGCCGCATTAATGGCAACAACAAGTAAGAAACTAGGTTTGGTACTCTTTAAAAGAATGACTACTCTTTAAAATTTCATAAACAATTTACTGAAAATCTCAGAGAGTCGGTTGGTCTTACTCCGGAGAATCTCTCGGGCTGTAGTGGGACTGACAACTCAGTTTCCAGGTCGCTAAATTTCACCTTTTTCGTCAAAAAAACAGTGGGCGCCCTCTTAAAGAGGAAACCCACTGTCAAAGCGTTTTGTTTATGGATAAATCCGGTTTAGCAAACGTGGAAACGGAATTGCTTCTCTAACGTGTTCAATTCCCGCTAACCAAGTGACTGTTCGTTCTAAGCCTAAACCAAAACCAGCGTGAGGCACAGAACCATATTTTCGCAAGTCAAGGTACCAAGAATATTCATTTTCATCCAAACCATGGTTACGAATTTCTTCCAATAAGTATTCGTAATCCGTCGCCCGTTCGCTGCCCCCGATGATTTCACCATAGCCTTCTGGTGCAATCATATCGGCGCAGATGACAACATCATCCCGAGTTGGGTGAGGTTTCATGTAAAATGGTTTGATCGCTTTTGGATAGTTCAAAATGAAGACGGGTTGGTCAAAGGAATTGGCGATAAACGTTTCATGAGGTGAGCCAAAGTCATCCCCCCATTGAATATCATCAAACCCATTTTTTTGTAACAAGGCCACCGCATCATCATAAGAAATTCGTGGATAAGGCAATTTGGTATATTTTTCCAAGACTTCCCGGTCTCGACCTAAGACATGCAAGGCGTAATCACAATTGTCTAAGACGCTTTGCACCAAAAAGGCAACGTATTGTTCTTGGACTTCCAAGCTTTCTTCTTGATGCGTAAAGGCCATTTCCGGTTCAATCATCCAAAATTCGATCAAGTGACGGCGGGTTTTGGATTTTTCTGCTCGGAAAGTAGGCCCAAAGGAGAAGACTTTTCCAAAGGCCATCGCAGCGGCTTCCATGTACAATTGGCCGGATTGAGACAAATAGGCTTTTTGATCAAAGTAGTTGGTCTCGAACAAATCCGTCGTCCCCTCTGGCGCAGAACCAGTTAGAATTGGTGGATCAATCTTCACAAAGCCATTATTGTTGAAAAATTCGTAAGTCGCCCGAATCAACTCGTTGCGGATTTGCATGATTGCGTGTTGTTTGGAAGAACGCAGCCACAAATGACGGTGATCCATCAAAAAGTCTGTGCCGTGTTCTTTTGGTGTGATGGGATAATCATGACTTTCTCCTACCACTTCGATACCAGAAATGCCGATTTCATAGCCAAATTTTGAGCGACTATCTTCGCGAATCTCACCGGTAATCATAACGGCGGTTTCTTGGTTAAGGTTTTTCGCCAATTGGAAGACCTCTTCTGGTACTTCGCTTTTAACGACGACCCCTTGAAAATAAGCGGTTCCGTCTCGTAGCTGTAAAAATGCGATTTTACCACTGGAGCGTTTGTTAGCCACCCAAGCACCAATTTGAACTGTTTGGCCCACGTGGTTTTTCGCATCAATAATTTGAATTTGTTCCACAGTTGTCTCTCCCGTCTTTTTGTTATCAAAACTGATTTTAATCGTTTACCGCTGAATTTTCAACAACCAACCGTTTTATTTAGTGACTTCTGAAAAAAATCTCACCAAATTTGGCGCTTTTCCCTACTCCGTGAAAAAAAACAGCGACCCTTTTCACGCCAAAAGACTCGTAAAAGCAGAAGTTCCTGACAAGTTTGCTGCAACTTGCAAGATCACCCAACTTTTCGAGTCTTTTAACAGGAAGGCTAACGCCACTTTCGCTTATTTGATGCGTTTTTTCTCAACGAAGGCCGTGATGCGCTTCACAGCTTCTTCTAACGTATCCCAATCAGCGGCATAGCTGATGCGCAAGTTTTCTGGTGATCCAAAACCAGCCCCGGTTACCGTAGCAACGTGGGCTTCTTCCAGTAAATCATTGACAAAAGTCGTCACATTATCATACCCACACAAGGCCATCGTCCCTGCGACATTTGGGAAAAGATAAAATGCGCCTTGTGGTTTGGTCAACTTGACTCCAGGAATCGCTGCTACAAGTGGATATAATTTATTTAAGCGGTCTTCAAAGGCCAAGCGCATTTCTTCAACGGAATCTTGTTCTCCTGTCAAGGCCTCTAAAGCAGCGTATTGACTGGCAGCAGTCGGATTGCTGGTGGACTGTGAAGTGATTTTGGCCATCGCAGCAATGATTTCCTTGTTACCAATCGCAAAACCGATCCGCCAGCCAGTCATTGAATACGTTTTTGATACGCCATTGATGACTAACGTATTTTTACGAATGGCTTTACTGATGGAAGCCATTGGTGTGAAATGATTGCCGTTATAAACCAAACGACCGTAAATATCATCGGCAACAATCAAAATACCGTGTTCTACCGCCCATTCACCAATGGCTCGGAGTTCTTCTTTAGTGTAAATCATCCCTGTTGGATTTGAAGGTGAATTTAACAAAATCGCAACAGTTTTCTCACTACGAGCTGCTTCCAACTGCTCTGGAGTGACTTTGAAGTCATTGGCCATTTGCCCTTCGACAAAAACCGGTACTCCTTCAGCTAGTTTGATTTGTTCCGCATAGCTTACCCAATAAGGAACAGGAATGATGACTTCATCACCGGCATCCAAAATTGCTTGAAACAACGCATAAAGTGCAAATTTAGCCCCATCGGTAACGATGGTTTCTTCCACTTGATAATCCACACCATAGTACTTTTTCATATAATCCACGACTGCCCGGCGCAGTTCAGGAATCCCGGCTGCTTGGGTATAAAAACTAGCTTCCCCGCTATGGATGGAAGTAACCGCCGCTTCCTGAATATTCACTGGTGTCGGAAAATCAGGCTCTCCCACTGTCAAACTCAGTACGTCATAGCCTTCAGACTTTAGTTGTTTGGCTTTGGCAGCTGCCGCCAAAGTTACGGATGGTTCAAGCTTTTGTGCCCGTTGTGATAATTTCATAAAAACATCCCCGCTTCCCTTTTATTTATCCAAACCCCAAACTTGTAACCAATCAGCAACCATTGAAAATCTTGAATCTCCCACTTACCGTTGAAACTCTCAGCGGTCTTAGCTTGGATTCTTTTCAATAAAGTAAACTAGCTTTACAAGTTTCGTTAAATCCCATGAATTCTTTTAATTTCTTTGCCATCAGCAAAGGATAACAATACATAACCAACTTCATCATTTTCAGTGGTGGTCGCCACTTCCCACACCGGTTTTTCTTGGAACATTCCTAAGCGGGCATTGGTAACATAGTCATCTGGATAGGCTTCGGCAGTTTTACGCAAAGCTTGCGTTTCAGTGATGCCATCTGCTTGCTTCAAAACTTTAATCTTGTTGCCTTCTTTAGGGAGAATCACCGCGATCTCATCGCCTTTTTTATCCTTCCCAGTCAGACTGAAATAAGTTTCTTCTCTTGTAAACCAGTAAAAATTATCAACGGTAGCTAAGTCGGTATATTTTTTGGCTAATTCCGTTGCTTCTTCTTGGGCTTGTGCCATCGGTCGCTGGCTGCGGTACATCAAGACTGAAAAACCAATCAAGACCGCGATCAAAAAAACAGCAACTCCCATCAAAATCCACTCTAGGCGATGGCTTTGTTTTGTCTCCTCCATAATACTTGCACTCCTGACTACCTACAAGCAGGGAAATCCGAACATTTAGTTAGAATAATTCAGCTTCAACCGTTTTCTCGTAAGTTTTTTTCATTATAGCAGATTTTTTTGAATAATTAATCATCTTTTTCATAATTTGTAGGATTTCTTAAAAAGCGGGTCATTTCCGCTTTTAATGCAACGGGGGAAAGTTGCATTAGCGGTACCTTTCTCGGGAAGGCCTGAGCTAATTTGCGACCATACTTCGTCGTCACTAGCCGACGATCCAAGACGATCATCAGCCCCCGATCCTCCGTACTTCGGACCAAACGTCCATAAGCCTGACGCAGACGTAAAGCTGCTTGAGGGATTGCTTCTTCGCTAAAAGGATCCAAACCTTGCTCTTTCAAATATTGGTTACGGGCGGCCACCAATGGACGTTTGGGATTGGTAAAAGGCAAGCGTGTAACAATCAAAACCTCTAATCGTTCTCCAGGCAAGTCGACGCCTTCCCAAAAACTATCCGCTCCAAATAAGATACTGTCTTTTGAAAGACTAAACCGGCGCAGCAATTTTTCGCGACTGCCCCCAACACCTTGCGCTAAAATCTCCCTTCCGGCAGCCAAGAACTTCATATGCAGCCGTTCATAGACTCTTTGCAACGTATCGTGGGAAGTAAACAACACAAGAATCGGTTTAGCCACCGGGGTGACAATTTCCTCAATGTACTGAGCCAGTTGATCAGCATATTCTTGAGGAGGCAATTCATGAATGGCAATCCCTTTATCTGGTAAAATCACCCGGGTCTGTTTCGGGTAATCAAAAGGTGCCTGGATAATTTTTACCGGTGCTTCAGGAATTCCCAAGCGATTCGGGAAATAATGGCGATTTCCACCGATTTTCAAGGTACCACCAAGGTAGAGAATCTTATCATAACGAGAATACCACTTCGTTTTTGGCAATAACGGTGCTGCGAAATCCGTCAATTGGAAAACCGCAGTTATTTGATTGCTATGGGGAACTAACCAGTGCACCAATTCTTTTTGCCACTGGGTAAACCATCGAGTCAAAATTTCTCCTTCTGCCGAAACTTCCGCTAATAAATCCAACAGGCTTTCCAAAAGCACTGTTTCAGACGGCAGCCAACGATTAATCCAGGACTGGACTTGTTGCCGCAAAGATTGCGCAATTTGTTCTGCTTCTTCGTAATACAAGAGCAACTTGGCTTGTGCTTTCCGAGGGGCTAAATCAAAGCTGTCCAGCTCTTCTTTAGTCACGATTTGTTCTTGTGGGCAGTCCGTCCCTTCTGTCTTCAACAAATGGGTCACTAAGATTTCTTGCATCTCCACCAAAGCTGTCAGTTCTTGCAAATACAATTCTAGCTGACTTATAAATTGAGGTTCTCCTTGAAAAAGCTGCATTAGCTGGGTAAATAACCCCGTCTCTGAGGTCAACCCCCCGACTTGTTTACGAAAACGAAACGTGGAAACTTGCTGTCGACCAGCCTGTTCACAAATATCAGGCAAATGATGGGCTTCATCAATCAATAAAAAGCGACTTTTAGGCAGCTGCGGGCGTTCTCGCAAAGATTCCCGCGCCAAAAAAGCATGGTTGACAATCAATAGGTTGCTTTGACTCATGCGTTTATGCAAAAAGCGCAGAAAATCATGAGGATAGAAAGGATTTTCTGAATCTAATAAAACCGTCCCTCGGTGCCCACAATCTTGGAAAAAAGGATGGTCCAACCGAAGCAAATTTAACTCGTCAAAGTCACCGGTGACCGTCTTTGTTAGCCAAACCAGCGTCGCCATTTGATACAAGCGGTATTGTTTTTGCTGTGGCGGCATTTGCAAGGAAATAGCAAAACGTGCCAAATCCAAATAATGCCGTTGCCCTTTGATCACGGTGGCCACTAACGGTTGCGGTAGCACTCGATTGATAAGTGGCAAATCTTTTTGGACCAACTGATCTTGCAATAATAAAGAGGCAGTACTGACAATCAGCGGTTCCTCCGGTGTGGCTAGATAAGCCGCCGGCAATAAGTAGCCGATGGTTTTTCCCATCCCTGTCGCTGCTTCAATAAACAAATCTTTCGTAGTCGGCAACCCCTCCGATTGACTGTCAGAAAAATGACGATAAACCAAATTCATCAGCCGCGCCTGTTCTTTATAAAAGTGTAATTGTCCGTTAAAAAGCTGTTCCTTTGCCTTCTTTTTCAAAGGATAGATACTCTCATAAAGATTTTTTTCAAACAAGGGCAAGGGCTTTTTTCGTAGTGCAATCCCGTCAACTATCAGCAAATTGTCTGCCAAGGGAGGATTTTTCCGGCGCATCTCCATGAGGTTTTTGCGGATAAACATCCCCGTCTGCATCCCCATCATATCAGCAAGACTAGCGATTCTTTCCATCGTCACTAAAGGCAACTCCCGCATAATTTGCTGAATATACAGCAATAGCGCGGCAGTCACTTCCGCATCACTATCTGCTTGATGTGGATTGTCGTGGTGTAAACCGAGGTTTTCAGCCAAATCACCCAAACGAAAACTCGTGGCGGTGGGCAGAAAGACTTGTGCCAGTTCCACCGTGTCAATCCCCGGAATCGTCATCTCCGGTACCTGACACCGCCGAAATTCGTGATTTAAAAATTGATAGTCAAAATAAATATTATGGGCAACAAAAATCGTATCCGCCAACAAATTGGCAATAGTTGGCGCAATATCTTCAAAATAGGGAGCCTTTTGTACTTGACTATTGCTAATTTTGGTCAAATTTTGGATTTGTTTTGAAATTCGTTTTCCCGGATTGACATCAGTGGCAAAACGATTGATCACTTGGCCATTTTGAATCAAGACACAGCCAATCTGGATAATTCGATCAGTTTTCGGATCGGTACCGGTAGTTTCAATATCCACCACCGCGTAAATTGCCTCATGAGCCATCTTTGTCATCCTCTCTATTGCATCGAGAAAAATTATACTACAACGGCAACACTTGGGGCAACCAAACGTCCAGTGCCTCCCTGCTGAGATCAAAGTCATTTTGATGTTTAACTTTTATACGCTCTTTATTGGTTAGAGTGTCAAAAGTACTTTTCTAAATATAAGCACCCTTAAGTAAACTATAGGAGAAAAGCAGCCTTCCTATCGTTTTAGGTCTGGTCTCCTCCTTGATTGAGCTTTTTTAGATAAGATATGGGATTTAGTTTTTCAATCATTTTGTCTTGTACTTTTGACACCCTACCTTTAGCTATGAGAAAGTCATCCGGTCTTGCTTCTGGAGAATCCCTCAAGTTGTAGTGGGACCAATAAATGCCAACAAAAAACAGTTGTCATGTTACTAGCTCACCTTAGCGATTTCTGCTTAGGTGAACTGTATGCGATATGCTCCTTTAGCCTTCGGACATCCTTAACACTACTACCCGAAGCATTCTCCTCCAGCAAGTCCGCCCTGTTTTATCGATAATCAATTTATTCCTTTTGCTTCATAAATCCAGCAAATTGTTTTCTTGTAAGGTAGCAGATGTACCATGAAAAAGGTGAGATTTAGCAGAGTAGAATTGGATTGACAGTAGCTCTAAAGATGCGTAATGAATTACTTAGAGTTGTGGTGCTTGCACCACTTACTCTAAGTTTGAATGCGCAAGGCAAAAGACAAACAGATTTTTCGTTTGGCTTTTGCCGGTCTAGCTACCGTCAACCCAATTCCTACGGAGCTAAATTTCACCTTTTTCAGACATCAAAATGACGGTATACTACACCACTTAGTTCCTGATACATCAAGCTTTTTGGAGTTTAATTTTTATAAGTTCTTTAGCTATTAAAAAAAGCCTGACGGGATTTCCGTCAGACTCGTTGGTTTAAAATGGATTAGCCTTTAACAACGTTTGTTGCTTGAGGGCCACGTTGGCCGTCTTCAACGTCGAAAGTCACTGTTTGACCTTCTTCTAATGTTTTGAAGCCGTCACCTTGGATTGCAGAGAAGTGAACGAATACGTCGTTGCCGTCTTCTGCAGTGATGAAACCGAAACCTTTGTCAGCGTTGAACCATTTTACAGTACCTGTTTGCATATTAAATATCCTCCTGTGTGGGGTTTGCCCACAATTTGTTTTGCGCAATTTCATGTATCGGGTGTCAATGGGGATGTTTAACTATGGAAACAAACCATAAAAGCCCTTCACTAAAACTACAATTTGTATTGTAACATAGTTTGCAATCATTACCTAATCTTTTTAACAAAAGTGAAGAAAAATCCCCCCTCATCAGAAAAAAGACTGATGGGAAGGGATTTCAAATCTTAAGTTTTAATAACGCAAGATGGCTACGAGACTCTTTTCATCTGGCGCATCAGCTTGGTCAAGAATAAAGACTTCACCGCCGTTTTTCACCACATAGTCTGCCATCGTATTCAATACTTGGCGTCGATCATACTCAGTATCAGGGTCTTCCCCAAAGCCGTCCACCAAATTACTGGTAGCGATAAAGAGATGGGAAATCCGTCCCTCTTTGGCAGCAGGTACGATATCCACCAATTGGTCCATAAATTTCTTATCCATCAGCTTTTGATAGGCTGTGATTTCTTTTTCTGCCCGTTGCTTAGCTACTTCACCAATTTGAGCTGCGATGTCTTGAGTACTCAAAGAGGCCGGAGAAGCACTGATGGCAACCTCACTACTGAAGAATGGTACTTTGGCATATTTTTTGAACATTGTCTGATTTTCTGGTAAAGCAAACAAGTACAAGGGGTAGTTTTCTGGATTGTCAAAGTCCTCACGTAAGAAGATATCCACTGCTTGATAATAGTTTTTCCAGTCGATTGCCACTTCTTCATCTTTGGCACTCACCCCATGATAGGCAACCCCTTCTTTATTAGAACCAGATAGACTCCCTAGGGTACGATAATTCAAACTACCACCAGTCAGCTCTTCTCCTAAAGCTGTCGGCACATCCACTGGCGCCCCTTCCGGAAGCTCGACTGGCGTTACTTGTTGATTGTCGACAAAATAAAGTTTCAAGGAATCACGGTTCAAAGCCAAAAGATAGTAAGTATAGTTAAACTGTCCATTTTTGATAACACCTAACAAATAAGGCATATCCCCGACATAGTATTGGTCATCGATGGGAATATTCATACGATGCACCACTGTTTGTTCTTCAGATAAAAAGATCGCTACGCTAGTTTGACCACTACGCCAAAAGGACTGATCTGCCAAAATAGCATCAATTTTTTCCTGGTAGGTATTCCAATTCTTGTCGGGATATTTCTTTTCAAAACGTTTTTTGGCTTCTTTGGCAAAATTCTTGAACTTGATTTGGTCCTTCTCCACATCCTGGTGGGCCACATGGGTGTTGAGCATCACAGAAACAAAAGGTCCTACAGCATTTGCTCCAGTCAACTCTGCCAATACTTTCTTGCCTGCTTTTGTCATAAACGATTCCCTCCTATTGTTGATGCTTTGTCCTAGCTAAATAACTAGACAAAGCTCCTTGCCAGTTTAAATACGATAAGTTATACCGTATTTAAAGTTTAACACGCTTACATTTATCGATAAAGTAAAACGATTGCTTAAAAATTGACCGATTTAGCAAAACTGCCTGACTAAAAAACAGATAAACCTTCTGGAGCAGCCCTCAGGTGGCGGGAGAAGTGCCACTCCCTAAAGAACCCTTGACGGTTGGCTAATAGGTCTAGATAGTGACCGTTAAAATAATGCAGTAATGACAAATTCTTTTTCAGTTAGTCGTCTACTTTAGCTAGCACCTTACCGATTTTTAGGGTGTCATAAATTAACTTTACAATTTTTAGCTACTGTTCGCTTTACAAACGCAAACATATGTTCTTATAATAAAAGAAAGGCGTTACTCACGAAGTCACCATCAACTAGTGAGTTGCTCCTGAGGCTATTTTAGATCGAAAGGAGGTGTCTGATTGATGCAGCGAGGATTTGATTATGCTACCGAACCTGTCCGCGATATTTTATTTATCGATGTTAAATCCTTTTATGCTACCGTGGAGTGTGCCCTGCGAGGATTGGATCCCCTGACGACTCTCCTTGTCGTCATGAGTACGGCCGACAACACCGGAAACGGTCTCATTCTAGCCTCTTCCCCCATGGCAAAAAAAACACTCGGCATCACAAATGTCACGCGAGCCGATAATCTACCCGCCCACCCTGACTTAATCAAAGTCTCTCCACGCATGAACCTATACATCCAGGAAAATGTCAAATTCAACGCTATTTTTCGTAACTATGTTGCTGACGAAGATTTGCTGATTTATTCCATCGATGAATCCATTCTAGACGTGACTGCCTCATTGAATCTCTTTTTCCCTGATCCCACCTTGAGTCGTAGTCAAAAACGTCACCTCTTGGCCCGGCGGATTCAAGAAGAAGTCTTGGAAAAACTAGGGTTAGTCTTGACAGTCGGGATTGGCGATAATCCTCTTCTGGCCAAACTCGCCTTGGACAATGCCGCCAAACACAATGACAACTATCAAGCCCAGTGGACCTATCAAACCATTCCTGAAACCATCTGGAAAATCCCTAACATGCAGGACTTTTGGGGCATCGGCCGGCGCATGACCCAAAATTTTTATCAGATGGGCATCGATAGTATCTACCAGCTGGCCCATACTGATCCTGAACTCCTACGCCAGCGTTTTGGCGTCATGGGTCAACAATACTATTACCATGCCAATGGAATCGATCGAACGATTTTGTCAGAAAAAAGTCCCGTGGTGCAGGAAAAATCTTACGGCAATAGCCAAGTTCTCCCCAAAAATTACGTCAAACAACAAGAAATCGAAATTGTCGTCAAAGAAATGGCTGAACAAGTTGCCACTCGCATTCGTCGCCATGGCTGCCTCACCCAGTGTATCAGCTTGTTCATCGGTGTCGCCCAAGGAGAGACCAGAGGTGGGTTTTCTCATCAGATGAAGATCCCTGCTACGGATAGCACCAAAAAACTAACCGCCTACTGTCTTCAACTTTTTCGCAAGTATTATCGCGGACAAGTCGTGCGCCATGTGGGCATCAGTTATTCGCAACTACTTTTCACTAATAGTCGCCAACTGAGTCTGTTTGAAACTCCCGAAAAAGCAGCAGCCGATCAGCGCTTGGATCAAATCATCGACAAAATCCGTAGTAAATATGGCTTTACCGCAATCGTCCACGCAACAAGTAAATTAGATGGCGCTCGTAGCATTGCCCGCTCCCATTTAGTCGGCGGACATGCTGGTGGTGCAGGAGGATTAGATGGCTTATGACAAACGAATTACACCCTTACCAAGATCGCAAAAAACTCAAATGGAACGGTTTCTACCTTTCCGAGCACACCAGTCAGTTGGCCCTTGAAAAAAAAGAACGCGCCCTGACTTGGCCGGCCAAACCAATGATGACTACCGAAGAAATCGGCGCACTTTTGAGAGAAGCCCAGATTAAAGATCGGGTCATTGCCCTTCAAAAAGAAGAAGTCGATCCAGAAGGTGGCTATTCACCAGATATTATCGGCAAAATCCGTGGCTATGACGAACTAGGCATCTATATCGCCGAAGAAAAAATTCATTACGACGAAATCCGCCACGTCGCCTTCCATGCCTTACACAAATGGAGCGATTTGGATTGAAAAAAGGCTGTTTAGAGATAGCACCATCTCTAAACAGCCTTTTACTAATATCCTCAATCCGCAAATTAACGATTGATTGATTGTCCACAACGATACAAGGTATGACGCATCCCTCGAATTGCAATCGAGGTTTCAAAAATATTTTCCACCGGTGCTAATCCACCATAGCCGGCATCGCCAATGTGTTGGATATCGACACCACAAGTTTTTCCAGTCAAAGCGATTTGACGCAAGGTTTCTGGACGAGCACTTTCCTGGCTCGTGCCAATGGCTGTCATGGTAAGCAAATCCCGCGCTTTAGCAAATTTGACAGCTTCGATTAAATCTTGTTCCAAAAAGCCTTGAATTGTTCCCACTGCTGGCATCAACAAAATATCTACCCCAGCCTCTGCATAAGCAGCAATCGCTTCTTTAGTAACCACTGGTTCGTCGGAGCCTGCACTGTGCATCTTACCAGCGATAATTAAGCCGGAAAAATGTTCTTTTGCAATCTTCACAGCGTCAGCAATCGCTGCATTGGTCACGCCCGTCCCTGGGTTGCCAGTAAAACAGATGAAATCGACTCCCATTGCTTCTGCCTGCTTGATGGTTTCCACCGAACTCGTCCGCCCTTTGGAGATGACCACTTGTTCACTCATCAAATCTAAGTCGTCTGGAATTGGTTCCAAATTAATCCCAATTGGTCGACCGGTAAGTTTTTTCAATATTGGAATTGGGTTTTCAATTTTAGCGGATTCGTCCATTACCCGCTCAAAAGATACTCCAGGCACTCCCATAACCACTGGATGGAAACAATCAAACCCATTCAATAAGATTAGATCCGCGCCAAAAGCTTTTGCCACTTCCGCATTGGTCAAATCACCGACTTGTGGCATCGTTCCTACCACATTTTCAACACAAATCGTCCGGCCTTCACTGGCTTTGATGGACTGTTTCAGTTCGGCCCCAGTCATCTGTGCGACTTCACTAGGGGTTGCACTAATCAATCGTTTTACCATTTTCTTTCCTCCTACACTCTCTAAAAGTAGTTCCCACCCAGCATTAGTCTAGCTTTTTGCCTAGCAAAACTAGGAAAACCACGGCTACTACTTGAAACTCCCCATTAACAAGGTTAAAATAAACCATACCTTATCCTTGTTCCCTTAGTTAAATGGATATAACAAATCCCTCCTAAGGATTAGTTGCTGGTTCGATTCCGGCAGGGAACGTTTTCTTTCTTGATTATACAGCCTGGATAAAATTGTTGCAATCACGCGGTCTATCGCTATTTTAGCTAGACCACTTGGTTGCAATTTTTAGTTTACCGACAGTAATTTATACAATGACAACTAGACCTTTACCAAGTAGTAAACATCTGTTTTTAATGCGATTTCAGAATCAAGCCCGGCAACCCGACAAGATGATTAGCTTGTTAGTCTTTATAAAACCCCCTGATCCTCTTTTGCTTAAAATCATCCCACGAAGTTACCACGAACCAATCTGGTCACAACCAAGCTGACGGCTGTAAATAACGGTCTATTCCATTATCTTATACTTTTTTTAAATGAAAAAAATTTTCTTTTGATCGCTTGTGAAAAAAAACACGCCACAGCCTCTCGCTACAAAGACGTAAGGCTCGTTTTTTTGAATTTTCCAGTAACAAAACAGCTATTTATCGTTAGAAAATACACAATCTAGGCACTAGACCCACCATTGAATAGGTGCTAGAATACCAGTATAGAAATAACAAACAATTTAGGAGGGATCGCTATGAAGCAGCGTAAAGAAGAAATTCTTGCTCGACGCATGAATCAATACAAACAATCACGGGAAGCAGTTGTTAAATCTGCCTTAAAAGAACGAGAAGTCAACTGTGATGAAACAAAAACACCTGCTACAAAATCAATCCGCTTTAAATTTGTTCGAACAACTATCAATACTCCTCAGTAACCTGTTAATTTTAAAACTTCCCACTTCCACCTTGCTTTTTGCAGGTGGAAGTTTTTTGATTTGTTGAAAAAACCGCTAATCAGGATTTTCTGACTAGCGGTTTTTCATTTTTAAAAATAATCTTCCAAAATTGGTTTTTGGTCTGGCAGAATGGCCTTCAAACTTTTTAAAGTTTTTTTATCTACCTCGATTAAATCGTGAAAAGCCAGCGTTTCTGGGGTTAAGTATCCCATAAATAATTGGCTGAAGCGTTGGATAGTCAAACTCACTTTAGGAAGCTGAGTCGTAGCAACTTTAGCAATTGTTACGCCCTGCTCGCCCTTTTGAAGTTCAAAAAGACCGTTATTCCATGGAGCATAGCGATCTTCAACGATTTCCAGTGCCAAACTTTCTGGTAAGTTAGCCACTTTTTTCGTATCTTTTAGAAAACTTGCTACGTCCACTACTCGGGCCATCATTTCTGGAACCACCCGAAAATCCTGTAAGGGAACCTGGGTCAAAAATTGGAGATTTTCCCCATCATATCCCATCTCATAAAAAATTCGGGCGACAGAGCCACTATGGGAGGCTACAAATCGATTTAATCCCCGAAAGGCCTCACCACTTAACCAAGTCCATTCAGCAATGGTCATCAAGCCTGGTTGTAAAAGATAGACCAAATAACCTTGAGGATTTCCATTTGCATCGTAATAGATTGCATACTGATAATCCTTACGCAGTGGAAACTTAAAGTCTAGCCACCAGCTGTCCCGTTGCACCCCACCTTGATGATGGCGTTGAGCTTTTGGAAATAGTTCTGAGATGATGGGTTTGGCCTCTTGCCAATCAAGGCGCCGCAACGTCCCTGGTACTTTTGCCGAATCTGGCCACTGGTTTGCTGGTACATCATAGACCGCCCGTTCAAAAATCAACTCATAACCATAGCGGCGATAAAAAGGATAAGAAAAAGGGGCTAAATAGGATAAATTAGCTCCCCGCTCGCGAGCTGTCGCCAAAAGTTGTGTCATAATTTGGTCAATTCGTCCCTGACTGCGGTATTCCGGATAGCTGGCTACAAAACCAACGCCTACCATCAGATGGGTATCTCCGAACAAATCCACAGAAAAAGGGGTGGCCATCACTTGACTAGCCAGTTGGCCTTTGTCATCAAAGGAACCAAAATTCCAGGAGTTTTCCGCTAACATCTGAAAACGTTGGCGATTCTTTTCGGACAACTCCCATTGAAAAGCGTAGTGCACCAGTGCCATCATCTGATCCACATCAGCTAAAGTCATTTCTTTTACATCAGACAAGTCTGTCACCTCATTTAAGTTTGTTCAAAACAAGAGCCGGCATGGCTTTGGACCATCAAGGATGAGTCAAAAGCTACCGGCTACTCTTATGAATAGGATTTTTCGATCATAGTCATCATTTTTTTAAAGTTTCGCTTCTTAAAGAAACCGATGACGATCCCCATTACCATATCGTTCATCTGTTGCATAAACCCAAAGGATTTCATCGTTTCTTCGTAATGGACTTTGCAGCGGTCGCCACCTAGGTCCTCAATTTCATAACGTACGACAAAATCATTTTTGGTCGTCGAGGTTTTAAATTGGTAAATCTTATTTTCCTCGACTTCCTGAATCAAAATTTTCGCCCGGTTAAGTTTAGAAAACTGTTTGACGTATTCGTAGTTTTTTAGGCGGCTACGTTTGATGTCTTCACCGGTAACGGTCCGAATATCAAAAATAACTGAGTCGATAATCTTATCGTAAAACGCCTTAGCGGGCATCTTAAGTTCTTTCTCGATGATCATCTTTGTCGTTGCCTCCTTTTAACTTGTTGTTTTTAATTCCTTTGCGAAAGAGTACCCCACCAACGATGAACAATGTGATTGCCACCGAGATCCAATTCCAATTCCAATTGGCATTGTTGGGATTCATACTGGAGACCATCACCAGTAAACCAATCGCGATGAAAGCCAATCCATATTTATCCATAGTGATTTTTCCTCATTTCTATTTGGTACGCTATCAAAAAACAAATTAGATAGCAGCTGCTTGGAAGTACAACACAGAGCCCCAAGGTTGTGCTTTGATCAATTTTTTAGCCGCTGCTGCAGCTTCTGTCGGATCACCGGTCACTTCAAAAATCATCTTGATGCCTTGTTTTTCTTTAAACGTGTAAGTGAAGTCGCCACCATTATACTCATTTAATAAGTTTTGAATTTCTGTTTGTTGCATAGCACTTGCGATTGAAATCATAATCTGTTCCTCCTAAAGTTGAAAATCATAGTTTGGCGACGACCATTACAATCATCGACCCTATGTACAATTATACACCATTGACTCTATGAAACGAACTTTTGCACTTAAAAGAAAAAGAAACCACCGCCACCTCTTTAGAAGCGGTGGTAGTTTCTTTAGTTTGTCATCCTCTTAGTTTTCTTCACCTAATGAAGGATCCATTTTGTTTGCTGCCAAGACGAATGGCAACCAGATGAAGAAGGCAACAACCATACAGATTAAGGTTACGATTGGTGCTTTCCAGTCCATAGTTGCAAGGAAGGACATCAAGATTGGTGGCACTACCCATACAACTTGTTGTGATACTGGAGCGACAAAACCAGAGACAGTTGCTACATAACCGATCAATGTTGTAACGATTGGTGCCACGATGAATGGGATGAAGAAGATCGCATTCAATACAATAGGCATACCAAACATTACTGGTTCATTGATATTGAAGATACCAGGTCCTACTGATAGTTTTGCAACAGTCAAGTAGTCGGCACGTTTTGAGAACAAGAAGATGGCAATCAACAAGACGATCGTACCACCGGAACCGCCAAACATGGTATATACGTCAAAGGAACCACGTACCCAGTTGTAAGCTTCGCCGTCTTTTACTGCATCCAAGACTGCATCGACACCAGTTTTACCGTTGTAACCTTTTTGGAAGATGTTGACGTTTTTAAGTTGGGCAACACCCCAAACACTTTCCAATACTGGAGACATTACGTTGGTACCATGGATACCGAAGAACCACAATACTTGAATCATCAACTGAACGATAACCAAGATACCGAAACCTTGGGAAACACCCAAGAATGGTTTAGCAATATATTCTTGGATCAAGTCAATTAACAATTGACCATTTGTTACTTTACCAACGACAAAGTTGATAATCGCAACTACATACAACCCAATCGCTGCTGGCAAGATTGCCGCGAAGGCGTTGGATACTGCTGGAGGAACTGAATCTGGCAATTTGATGGTGATGTTCTTTTGCATCAATTTTGCATAGATAATAACTGCAATCGCACCCATGATCATGATGGTGAAGTAACCATTGGCATTCAAGTGATCCAGTTTCAACCAACCCCAAGCATTGTTGGTGATGGTGTCAAATTCAGAAACTTTACCAGTTACTGCATCAGTCACAGTCGATGAACCGATGACAGAACCAACATCATTGCTACCAGTTGCTAAAGCATCTAAAGCATCTTGTGTCAAAGTCCCTTTAGGAACATTCACAGTTGCGCCAACAGAGAATTGTACGCCTTGTAAGAAAGCGGCAATCGCTACGATACCACCGGCCAAGTCATTGACCTTGTAGGCACGAGCCAAGTTGAAGCCCCAAGAAAAGGCGAAGATGATACCAGCAACGGCTAAAGTACCGTTCCATACATAGCCATTGACCCCAATGATTTCACGAATGACAGGAATTGTATTTCCGTCATACCCATCGATAAACTGAGTTGGCAAATCTCGAATAATAGCGTTGATCATTACGGCGACCGCACCGGCCATTGTTGCTGGCATTGTTCCGATAAATGCGTCACGCAGTGCAACTAAGTGTTTTTGTGCACCGATTTTCGCAGCTACCGGGAGGATGTGTTTCTCCATCCAGGCTGTTAATCCGTTCATTTTTTTCCCTCCTAATTATGAAAAACCATTTTATATGAAAGAATTCCTTCATATCAATTTTTAGGAACACACGCGAACCAACAAGCGTGTCCTCCGGTAAAGCGCACACATTTTTGCTATGGCACCAAAGCTGAGGTTTACTCAGCGTCGATGCGACGGTACAAGGCGATGATTTCTTTTGCCAAATCAGTAAAGGCAATAGCCGTCATCAAATGGTCTTGACTATGAACAGTCAATAAGGTCACTTGGACATGGTCCCCTTGTGCTTCTTGCGTCAACATCCCTGTTTGGGCATGGTGCGCTTCGGTCAAAGATTTTTCAGCATCGGCAATTTTTTGATCGGCCAACTCGAAATCTCCTTGTTTAGCTGCTTGGATAGCCTCCATAGCATCACTTTTTGCGTTACCCCCATACATGATGAGACCCATGATGGCTTCCAAATTTGGTTGATCTTCCACGTGACTTCCTCCTTAAATAATTCTCGCTGACGGTTTTTAGCTAGCCAACGATTTGTGCTGATGAGTTGGTTATTCCCCCATCAATTTTTCAGCTTGTTCCAAAACTTTTTCGCCGTTCATCATGCCATAATCAGCCATGTTGATGACATCCAATGGAATTCCTTTAGGCGCCAGCTTTTGCTCAAACTGAGCTTTCATAAAGCGGACTTGTGGGCCTAAAAGCAATACATTGACATCTTTTTCTTCCAAGCTGTTATCCGCATCAGATGCTGATACTGCAAAAATATCCGCTTCCATTCCTTTTGCTTCAGCAGCTTTTTGCATCTTTGTTACCAACAAACTGGTACTCATCCCGGCAGAACAAACCAACATAATTGTTTTCTTTGCCATTCGCCTCACCTCTTTCTCATTTATTTTACACTTAACTATAATGCAAGAAGCATGCCAACTTTACTTTTTCTTAAAAAAAGAGCAAAACCTTGTAAAATCAAGGTTTTGCTCTAGATCGTTCGAACACACACTACTGCTTTTTCACTTACACACTAATGTTCTGTGTAAATTTAAAAGGTGATTGCAATTTATTTTCCAAAAGCATCTGCGTCAAAAAGGCAATTTCATCTTCTGGTAACTGCATTTGATAATCTTTTTCCAAAGGCATCAAATTCGTGGTGACTAAATCATTTTCAAGACGATATTTTTTGACAAAAGCTGGTAGCTCTTGGAACGTCCGGGTGGCTTCCCCTTTCAGGATACCATCTACCAAAAAGGCGATATGGACCAAAATGCCGGCTTCCACACTAGGTTCCACCACTGCGTGCATTTGCTCCTGAATCGTGCGCAATGCTCGTTGTAATTTGATCAATAATCCCGAAACGTCCGGAACTTCCGTTAAGGTGTTTTCTAATGAGGCGATAATTTTTTTCATCGGTACTTCATCTGAAATCACCCGTTGCAAGACTTTTAATCGTTCATTGTCAAAGACTTCGTAGGCGGAAAAGAAGGGAATGTTCTGATACTCAATTTCCACGGTCCCGCAGATGGCTTTGATTTCGTATTCTTCCATCAATGAATCAATATGCTGGATAAAAACCTGCCGCTCAATAAATTGCATCTGGATAATTTCAACAGCTTGTTGATCGACAATGGGTTCAATTCGCTGATAAAGCTTATTTGCAACCCCTTCACCTGTGAAACAAGTCACCACAACCGCTTTTTTCAGCTTATTCTCAGAAACCGGTACATGGCTATTGTCTCGAATGATGGAACGGAAGGATTGCATAATATTTTGGTAAATATCTTCCAAGCTGCGACCGATATCCGCCATGCGCAAGGCTTCAACAACAATCATCGTGCTAGTCATGGAAATGGCCTTTGTCCGAATACCGGTTTCTTTAAAAATCAGATCCGCAAACGAATTTAAAGAACCCATATCCGTCAATAATAAGAGGCCATTTTTCAGTTTGTCTTTATTGGCTAAGACGTGCTCTAATAGCTGGCGGTACATCTCTTGGACTTCCATATCTAAGCGCATATTCATCCCATGCCCACTTTTAGTACCTAACAGTTCCTGGGCTGCCTCCAACATGCTAGTGGCAGTGGCCTTGCCATGCATCAATACCACTACCGAAACGCCTTCTGTCATGGGCTTGCCAGTATCACAAACTTGAATCGAAAGAAACATACTGATAAAGCCAATTTCATCAAAGGGAATTTCGACTTGGCATTCTTCTTCTATAATAGAAGAAAGATCTAGTGCCACTTGAAATTCTTTTTTCAAATGCTTACGGACGTTGTTGAGATCTGGATGAACGATAGGATGCCCTTCGTGGAGACGCTCAATAGTGCTTTGTAAGTGCAAGGCAAACGCAAAACGCGCTTTTTCATTGAATTTCCGATCCAAGCGTTTTTCCGCTGTATCATAGAGTTTGTTGGTAAGACGCCATAAATCTGGTGGTAGTAAATCTTTGTGAATCGAATGTTCGGCTAATTGTTCCACATACGTTTCAAAATAAGCGTCCACGTCTTTCATGATCAACTTTTCCAAGTCGATGGTGGTCACTCCTGTTTCGGCTAAATCAGAAACTTTGGCTTCAATGGCATTGTAGACTTGCATATTGCGCTCTGGATCATGGGACCAAACGACTTCGGCCTCCCCTGGTTCAAAGCTTAAATATTCACCTTTACCTTCTAAAAACTGATCCAGTCGATCGGAGACTTCTTTGACTTTTAAAAGACCTTTTTGGACTTGTAAAGAGCAGTCTTCTTTTCTGATTAGCAAACTCTGCTGTTTGTGAGTTCGATAATGAAGAAAGGCTTTTGCACACACCAATTTCAAATCCCGCTTAACCTGTCCAATATTTCCTTCCGCATCATAGAGCATAAAAGACAAAATCGCGGCTTTTTCCACTTCAATCCGTTGAATCAAGCGGTTGGCTTCTTGCTTGATAAATAAAGTGATAATTTCATAGCGCTCATCTAACGAACGTTCTGACAAGCTAGGCATGGTGATGGACACGGGAATCCGGCGATTAAAGGTGGTCAAAAAATTATCTGAAGATTCCGTGGTGGCTCCAATGATTTGTACGGAAGCTTCATATGTCTCGACACTTTCACCTAAAGGTCGGTAAACGCCTTTATCAATGAAGGTAAAGAGCATCTCTTGCCCTTCTGGTGGCAGGCGGTGGATTTCATCAAGAAACAAAATCCCGCCATCGGCCTTGGCAATCAATCCCGGATTGTCAGCTTCGGCCCCCGTATAAGCACCTTTTTTAATCCCAAAGATATGACCGAATAACAATTGCGGATTTTGGGCATAATCCGCACAGTTAAAGGAAACGAAGGGGGCATCTGGCGCGATCATATGGGAGTCTAAAGCAAACTGATACATACATTCCGCAAACAGGGATTTCCCTGTCCCCGTTTCCCCAAAAACGATGGTATGTAGGCCTCGTGGTGGATATAAAATGGCAGCTTTCGCCTGTTGGACGGCAACTTTGAGAGAACCTTCCACTCCCACTAAGGAATCAAAAGAGACAGCAGAAGAGGTATCTACGTGAACTTCTTCTTCCGTCAGAGGTTCATAGATCACCGGCCGGCCGTTAATTTTACGCACGCGCTTTTCTTTGGCGAGCTCATTGAGATAACGGCTAACATTGCTACGGTCAATCGTCAACAATTCCGCTAATTGCACCGCCGTCATTCCTTGTTTACGCATCTCCAATGTATGGAGAATTTCTTCTTTCCTTGAATTCATGCTGGTCTCCTTCATGGAAATTTCATTATTACACAGTAATTTTATCATACCTTGTCTGCCATAGAAAGACAACTACCATTTTTTTACACAGTAGCGCTATTTTAAGTTTTGATAACGTTTACACAAATGAGTATTTCCTGATAATCGTAAAAAAAAGACGCTTATTTGCGTCTTTTCAGACCGTAGACAAATACCGTTTCTAGTAGCCATTATCACTACTAGAAACGGTATTTTTTAATGAAACTATGTATTTACTATTTTAAACAGATTAATGGATATGTCCGTCTATGTCATTTCTCCCTACCTACCATATCCAGGTGGCTATCTTTTTCAAATTCATCATCGCAAAAACAAGCATCACGTAATGTTGATTTTTTATCAACCCGCGAAGCTTTGTCCAACGTAATCCATGCTTTTCTTTCCCATCTGCGAAGATTCGTTCTACTGTCTCTTTTCGTTTGGAATACTGCATTTTGTTGTATTTTGTATAACGGAGTTCTTCTGCTTTATCAAGGTACGGTTGCCATAAGTGCCTTTGGATAATTTTTTGATGTCCTTGACTTTCGGTACATTTTTCTAGCATGGGACAATTCGCACATTTTTTCTTATCTGATAGATAGTTCCTGTAGCCTTCTCTGTTTAGCGTTCCCGCTCGCAAAGTCTCACCTGCGGGGCACAGGTATTGATCGTAGTACTCATCATAAACAAAGTCTGGTTTTCGAAATGATCCTTTTTTTCCTCTCGGTCGCGTATAAGGAAGAATGGGGCGTAGCCCTTCCTCATCTAAATACTTCGCAATAGCCGGTGTCTTATACCCGGCATCTGCGGCTATTCCATAAGGATGATAAAATGGAAGACTTTTTAACCCGTCAACTAGCGATGGAAGAATTTGGCTATCATGTATATTCCCTGGAGTAACTTGCATTCCCAAAATAAACCCATTTTTATCGCATGCTGTATGTGCAGAATAAGCAAACTGACGCTCTTTTTCTCCTTTAACAAAATAGCCACTTTCAGAATCTGTCGTACTAATATTTTTCAAAGAAGGTTCCCGCTCTTCGGAGAAGTCAAAAGGCTTTTTTCCGGCTGCCACACGTACCTCGTTGATTTCTTCCTCTAGTTTTGTCTGATAAAACTTTACTTCCTGTTCAACTAGTACTCGTTCGCCGCTGTGTTTATTTGCGTTTGCTTTGATGTGTGTGGAGTCAATAAAAATAACTTCATCATCGATGAAACCCTTATCGTGTGCTTCATTGAGAATATGGAAAAAGATTTGATAGAACACATCTGTATCTTTAAAACGTCGAATATAATTTTTTCCGAAAGTGGAAAAATGTGGCACTTTTTCGGAAATCTCTAGCCCAAGAAACCAGCGATAGGCCATGTTAGCTTCGATTTCTTTGATTGTTTGGCGCATCGAGCGGATACCGAATAGATATTGAATAAAGACCATCTTGAAAAGAATGACAGGATCAATGCTCGGCCTACCTTGGCTAGAGTACATTGATTCGACAAGAGGATAGATAAAGTCAAAGTTAAGTGCCTTGTCTACCTTTCTTACAAGATGATCTTTAGGAACCAAATCTTCAATTGAAACAATTTCGAAGCAATTTCTAGAGTCTATGGTACGTCTTGTCATCATAGCCAACACCCCTTGATATCACTAGATTTGTTAGTTTCATTATATCAAAAAAAGACTGTAGACTTAAGCCAGATACCGACTTTGTCTACAGTCTGAAAAGACGCTTATTTGCGTCTTTTTCCTTTATCTTTTTGTTTTTTGATACGATTTTTCGATCGTCGAGGCTTAGTCGTTGGCCCTTCAGTGTGTAAAGCTTTCTCTTTCAGTTCAGGCGTAGTTTGTCTTTTGGTAATACCGGCTTGTTTAGGTTGCGAAGGTTTCGCTTCATGGTGAGTTTCAGTAGGTGTGGCTTTTTCTTTGACCGGTGCCTCTATTTGAAAGCGACCTTCGTACAAATAAATTTCTTGCAACTGGATACCCGTATGTTTTACCAGTTTTTGTAATGCCTTTTGTTGATGCTCGGCAATCACGGTGACCACCAAGCCCTTGCGACCCATCCGTCCCACGCGACCCGAACGGTGGAGATAACTAGCGGCATCTACAGGGATACTTTCGTTCACCACCAAATCTAATCCTTCAATATCCAACCCACGAGCGGCGACATCTGTAGTCAAAAGACCGCTAACTTTTCCTTCCCGAAAAGCCGTCAAGGAATGTTTTCGCAAAAGCTTGCCTTGATCGGATGCCAAGGAGGCTACTGGTAAGCCATGAAACAATAATTTTTCTTCTGCTGCACCTAAATCCGCTAGTTCATTGAAGAAGATCAAACAGCGTTGATTTTTTTGATTTAAGACACGACGGAGGGCATCGATTTTCTTACGCTGTGGCCAAACTAGGTAACAATGTTTGACCTCCCCCTTGCTAGTATCAGTCGCTGTCACATCCACCACTTCTAATTGATGCTCTGTCAATGTTTCAATCTCTGCCAATGCAGCGTCAGCGGTAGCCGAGAAAAAGCTTAATTGACCAGTACGGGGCAGATGTTTGACTAAGCGCAACAACAAAGGTTTAGCAGCCAATCCTAATAATTGATCGGCTTCATCTAGTACTGTAAAACGAATTTGATGAGCTTTCAACTTGCGATTATCCATTAATTCCACCAGGCGTCCAGGGGTGCCAACGATAATTTCTGGATGGGTTTTCAGCTTTTCCTGCTGCCGTTTTTGATTGGCACCACCGATAACCGTGGCTGTCTGAAGGCCTAAATCCCCTCCCCAAGTACGCGCCACCGCGGCTACTTGCATAGCCAATTCTTGCGATGAAGTTACGATTAATAGCTGTGACCCTGCTCCTTTAGCCACTTTTTGCAGCAATGGCAACAAGTAAGCGATGGTTTTACCGCTTCCTGTTGGAGAAATTCCCACGACATTTTTGCCTTCTTGTAAAGGAAGATAGACGGCTTCTTGAATCTCGGTAGCTGTCGTAAAGGTTTCGCGCCAGCGTTTTTGCCAACTTTCAGGCAGGTTAGTTTGAATCATGGTCGACCTCATTTTCTGATGTTTTTAAATCGGCGTCAAACACCACACCGGCTTGTTGACGTAATTTATAGATGACTTGATTGATATTGCGGGAAAGCTCCACCCATTCCTCGTATTGCAGGCCCAACTGAGGATTGGTAGGATTTTTCATGATGTTGGCAAAGGCGCTCGCTTCTTCAATCATCGGATTTGACAAGGCTGTCACGGGGATGACTTGCTTTTCGCCGGTTTTTCGTTGATAAAACACGACTGAATCGAAAGCGTTGATACCACTTAATAGCAAAGTGCCATCTGTTAAGTAAATTTCTGATGGTAAAAAAGAATCAGCAATTTTTCCTTGTTGGATGGTAACGTCGAAAGAATCATAGCGTAAAATAATCGTCCCCATCCCATCGACGCCTGTTGCAATTTTACGAGCAAAGTAATGGACGGATTGTGGCATTCCAAACCATCCCAGCGCCGCGTAAAGTGGATAAACCCCTAAGTCTTGCACCGAGCCCCCTGAAAAATGTGGTGAGAAAATATTCGGTTCCCCCCCGGCTAAAACAGCGTCATAACGAGAGGAATACTTCATGTACGTAAAGTTCGCCCCTAAAATCTGATCGGGTAACGGTAAAAAGTCGGCAATTTTTTGAAAAGCCTTTTCGTGAAGATTCCGTGCCGCTTCAAAATAAAAGACCCCTTTTTGATTGGCACATTCGATAATATCTGCCATTTCAGTCGGCGTCGAAAAAGCTGGTTTTTCTACGATGACGTGTTTGCCAGCCAAAATCGCGGCTTTTGCTTGTGCATAGTGCAAACTATTGGGGGAGGCAATATACAATACCTGAATCGCGGGATCCGCTAAAAACTGTGTCATATCCGTATAATAGCAAATGTCTCCTTCATACTTTTCCCCAAATTTTTGAGCAGTGGCCTCTTTGCGGGAATACACTCCCGTCAAACGATACTCTTTGCTGGCAATCGCAGCTGCAACAAACTGATGGCTGATCCAATTGGTCCCAATTACACCTAAATTTAACATGTTCCTTTCCCTCCTCGTACATACTCTTCTCTTTTAACTAATTAGCAAGCGGATGTCCTTTTAGCGGGTACTAGCTGGGGGTTCATTAGGGTCAACAAAGGGGTAATCCAGCTCAAAAGGAATTTTTTGATCAATAATCACTTCCTCTGGGCTGACTTGACAGTTGTAAGCCAGCACTTCTACCCCATTAGCTTGAGCCCTGGCTACCGCTTCTCGTAGGGCTGGCTGCATTGCTGTGTGAATCGTTGCCAGTTGTACCTGTTGAAACTGGATGACAAATAAGACATAGCTAAGGTAGCCGGCTTGACGACTATCCGTCAACTCCCGCACATGTTTTTGCCCCCGAAGCGTCGGTGCATCCGGAAAAGCGCCAATTTCTTGATTCTCTAGGGTCATCCCCTTGACTTCGATAAAGCCTCGTTGATTGCTTGCTGTTTCAAAATACAGATCGAACTTAGAGTGTTCAAAGGTGACTTCCGGCTTAATTAAAGTCAAGTCACCGCTTACTCCCGGTAAGTCAATTCGCTGATTGAGTAAACCTTCCAAAGCTAATTTATTCGGCAGCTGACTATCAATATTGATCCACTGCTGGCCTTTTTGCACAGCTAATAAATCGTAGCTCGTCTTGCGTGTTGGACTGGGGCAGTATTGCAATACTACCAAGGCTTCTGGTAATAATAGTTCCTTGCCTCGTCCGGTATTTTTCACATGCACCACGACTTCTTTGCCGTCAGCTAGACGACAGCGGGCGATAAAGCGATTTTCTCTTATAATAAAGCGGGCTGTCAACGTATTTTCGTATTTCATTTTATTCACCTGTCAAAATACTACCATAAAAAGCTAAAGACTTGTTAAAATCCACCCTAAGACCGAGGGCTTTGAATTTTTGTTATGTTATACTTTCAAAAAAGAACTGAGGTGGTTAGTTGAAAAAACGATTTCCAATCCTGTTGGGCATTTCGGTAATTACTGGTGTGGTGAGTTCGCTAGTGGTCAGACACAAAAAACAACCTATTACCAATTATTATCATGACTATGTCGGTACCTGGCGCTATCAAAAAAATAATCGCCAACCAGAAGTCGTCGTCTCCGTCACTCCGGAATACCAATTACTTTTTCAAGATCGACCGGAACCTGTCGCCATCGTGGAATTGTCCCCCCACCGACTGGTTTTTTTGGACAAAATGGGCTACCACATTATTTTTGAGAAAAAAGGTGACAAGCTGACCTTTTATGATGAAACAGATGGTACCAGCTATCCTCTCACACCAGTCACTGCAGAATGAAGGCATATTGTTTTTGCCAAAGTGAAATAACTGTTATAATTAAATTGTAATCAAATTCGTCATCTACTATTGTTTAAAGTATGCATATACAAACCGAAAAAGGAGGTTTTTGCTATGTTTATGACTTTAATTACCTTGTTTTCTTTGCTGTCGTTGTTAGTCATTTTAGGAGTTTCGGCTTTTGCAGTCGTTCAATATATTTCCGCCGAAAACCAGATGGAAAAAGTACCCGTTCGTATCAAGGACGACTATGAGCGACGTCACTAACTAACCTTCCAGAACAATACTAATACTCAGTCAAAACTGCCCTATTTGATAGGGCAGTTTTTTGTAGAGAAAGAACTTATAAAAAATTAGGCTCCAAAAAGCTGTTGTATCAGGAATTAAGTAGAGTATCATACCGTCATTTTGATATCACGAAAAAGGTGAAATTTAGCGCCCGAGAAATTGAGTTGTCAGTCCCACTACTACCTGAAGGATTCCCCGGAAGTAAGATTCACCGGTTTTTATAAACTAAGATGAGCTTAAACCTACCTATCCCTCTACTCCTTAAAAGTCTGCAACTAGCTGCGTTATGATTGATTTGGACAGCCCAGAAATTAACTGACTTGTATGATTAAAGCTTTTGTCAAAGCTTTCTCACAAGTTCCTCAGAACAATGCCCTAATCAACGATCCTATCATGTTTGATCAGTTTTTTGATTGCTAATACGCAGCTTTTTGCTGGCATCGATTTGTTTTAGCTGTCCCTGTTAGTTTAATCCTCCTGTGAGAATTTATTAAACTCACCTTTCAACGATTGAAACTGACTAAAATCTTTGTTAAACTTTGGTTTTGAATATGACAAAAACCTTTTTACAAAGATAGGAGCTTCAATATGACAAATCGTGTTCGTCGTTTTTTAATGCCAATCATGGCCTTACTTTTGGCTGTTTCTGGTCTAAGTTTTTCATCTGCTGCTCAAGCGGCGGAAAGTAATTTTTCAGTGGCGGCCAAAGCAGCTATCGCTATTGATGCGGAAACTGGTAAAATCTTTTACAATCAAGATGCGGATACCCCGATGGGAATTGCTTCCATCACCAAAACAATCGGTCTTTACCTAGTTGAGGAACAAATCAAGGATGGCAAACTGAATTGGGATGATCCCGTAACGATTTCCGAAGATGTCGCTGCCTTGAGTGTCGCCCCTGACCTTTCCAATGTGGCGTTAAATGCCGGCGAAGATTATACGGTTAAGGAGCTTTTTGAAGCCAGTATCATCGCCTCTGGGAATGCCGCCATCGTGGCGCTGGCCGAAAAAATTGCTGGTAGTGAGCCTGAGTTTGTTGATCTGATGCGGGCGAAAGTCGAATCTTGGGGAATCACCGATGCGACTTTAGTCAATGCTTCTGGGCTTAACAATAGCTACTTAGGTGACAATATTTATCCAGGCACCTCTAGCAAAGATGAAAACCTCATGTCGGCCAAAGATGTCGCCATCGTGGCTCGTCATCTAATTACCGATTTTCCTGAAATCCTAGAAACTTCCAAAACACCAACAAAAGTCTTTGGTGAAGGGACCACTTCCCAAGTAGAAATGGTGAACTGGAACTGGATGTTACCTGGCTTTTTGAACTACAAAGAAGGCGTCGATGGCTTGAAGACTGGGACCACCGATTTAGCCGGTGCCTGTTTTGTAGGAACGATGGTGAAAGACGGTCAACGGATTATCACCGTCGTCCTCAATGCTACCAACCATGAATCTGATCCTAGCGCTCGCTTTGTGGAAACCAGCAAATTAATGGATTATACTTATGCCAATTGGAAACAAGAAGAAGTCTTACCTGCTGATAGCCAATTGCCAGATATGAGGACCATTGCAGTCAAAGATGGGGAAGAGTTAACTACCAAAGTCGTCTTAAAAGATGCGGTAACTTTGTGGGTTCGCAAAGATATGGATAAGACCAAATTAACCCTCACCCCCCAATTGAATAAAGAAGCCAAAGACAAAGAACTAGAAGCACCAGTCAACAAAGGAACCAAATTAGGAACTGCCACTGTGGCCTTAGCCGAAGATACGTTGGGTTATGTCGATGATACCAGCCATAGCTCAGAAATCATCGTAGCTAAAAGTGTGGCAAAAGCCAATTTCTTTGTGATTTTAGGGCGAAATATCAAAAACTTCTTTACTAACTTATTCTAAAAGTCAGATGCAAAAAACCGGGTGGCCTTGCTACCCGTTTTTTTGCAATCTGCGCTGATATCACCTTTATCTTAAGTCTAGTAATCTTTTTAGCGTTATCACCCCCACCGCCTCAGTGATAACGGTGCGATTTAGCGGAGACAGATTGGTCTGAGGCTAAATTACATCTTTTACTAGCTTACATTTATCAGACCCGAATCTCTAAAAAAGAAGACTGAAACTTTAAAGCGTCTCAGTCTTCTTTGGCTGTAATTATTTTTGTTGGAAAATACAAGACGACTTCCCCGGCTTCAAAATCCGGTTCGTAATATTCTTGAATCGCTGCGACCAGTTCCTCACCTTGTTGAGGAAGAATCTCTGTTAGCATTTTTTCTGTCATGGTGTTTAGCTCTTGACTGTTGGTCTTGACGATTAAATACTCCATCGCTGGCATATCCCAACGGTACCAGTCCACCGGTGTTGGAGTATCACTAGGTACGGCCAAGCCTGCCAAATAATAGCCAACTTCTTGCCAAGGTCGTAACCAAGCGGTGGTATCACTCATTAGTCCCCATAGCTGGAGATCTGTCAACATATCCGGCTCCAGTACCTCTCCCAGCTCATCAAAACGAGCATTGGCAGCTTCCCACAAAGGCGGTACCCAAGAGGATCCCTCCGTTGCCAAGCCTTCTCCTAATTTTCCGATTACTGTAAAGGCCGGTAAACGAACCTTTTGAACTTCACCAAACTTCATCTTAGCTCCTCCTAACAACTTTGCTCATCCCATCCTGTTTTGCTGCTAGCCACTCATCTTCAGGCCCCTAGCTAGCTTTTCCGGTATGAGCTTCGTCAAAGCGTTTCATGCTTTCTTCCATTGTACCTTAATCCCACAACTTTTCGTAGTCTGACTCATTTTTCAGGAAAAACTGCTAAAATTTGCTATACTAGGGAGGAAATAATAACGAAACGAAATTCTTTAGTACTACTTTTTTTGAATTTGTTAGGGGGGCACTGGTATGTCAAACTTTATTCCGGAAATTATCTATGCCATTGTTTTTATTGTGGGAAATCTGACCGTCTATTTTTGGCGGCGAAAAACAGATGATCCGGATATTTTCTTTTTCTGTTGTATCTGGTCTTTAGCTAGCCTATTTGTCTATTTGGCAGCGATTGAAATTCCTAAAGGCTCTTTTTTTGTTGTGATTCCACTACTTTTTTTAGGGCTCTTTTTGCAATCTTATTTTCGTACCAAAGCACGTTTGCTCAATGGCTTCTTATTCAATCTCTTCATCATCGTGTTCGGTGTGTATCTACTCTACAATATCTTTACCACCACCAGTATCATCGTCGGGGGCTTATTGGCAGTCGTCTTAGTCGCTTTTTTACTCATTGTGGTTTTTGGAATTGCTGCCTTGTTGATTTTTCTCTATTGGAACGCCATCGTAGTGATGAAAAAAGAATCCCATTCCCTGGCAAACTTGTTAACCTTGTTGTTAGCTATTTTTTTGACGGTCTATCTGGTCTATGATCATTTTATCGCTCAACAGCTTCCCCTGTGGCTTAGTGGCTTCTTGAGTTGCTTGCCTTTAATTATGGGTTATTTCTTTCTGGTTTTCTTTAACTTCTTGACCATTTCGCTGCTGTACCAGTTCAACCATCCTCGATATGATCAAGATTACGTGATGGTATTAGGCGCTGGCTTACTGAATGGTGAAAAAGTCACACCATTACTGGCACGAAGAATTGACACGGGCATACATTTTTATCAGGCACAGCAAAAGGCGAAAGGCAAACGGGCCAAGCTGTTGATGTCTGGTGGGCAAGGTCCTGATGAAAAAATTTCCGAAGCTCAAGCAATGAAGAACTATGCGCTAAGTCAAGGAATTCCAGAAAGTGATATTTTATTGGAAGGCCAATCCACCACGACGCTAGAAAATATGCGCTTTTCCAAAAGAATCATGGAAGAACATTCTCCTAACGGCTACAAAGCGATTTTTAGTTCCAATAACTATCATATTTTCCGCGCCGGTATCTTCGCTAACCAAGCCGGTCTTGCGGCTGATGGCATCGGAGCGAAAACCGCCTTTTATTATCTGCCAAATGCTTTTTTACGCGAATTTGTGGCCATTGTCATGATGAACAAACGCCGCCACTTGTTGGTGGTGGGAGGAATTGTCGGTTTGACAACGGCGGTCACTTTGATTCGCCTTTTGGTAAATTGAGTTCTTAGATTAGCGAAAAAACCCTGCTCAGCTGATGTGAGCAGGGTTTTTGAAATTACTAGATGGATTGTTTTTTAGGAAACCACTGATGCCATTTGTTTTGGAAGCTGGCTAACATTGGTTCGGAAGCTTCTTTGATGGCACAGTATTTGTCCACCAATGTGACAATGTAACTTTCCTTGTATTTCGGTGGCGCAATAGTTGCTCCCCACATATGTTTTAAGATGATGTCTCGTTCCAAATCTGATAGCTCGGTAATCTTCTCCGCGTTTTTTACAGCAATCCGTGGATGCATATACGCGTGGCTTCCTTCATCAAATTTCGTCGTACGCCAGTCATAATAAAACAAATCATGAAGTAAACCAGCTCGTGCGGTGGCTTTCGCATCGCCACCCCATTTTTTAGCTAATTTATAACTATTGTATGAAACGCTTAAAGAATGCTCCAAACGAGTGGAGTTCACATGTTGGGTGTAGTTTGCTAATTTTTGAACCGCTTCAGTCGCTAATAAGTCTTGAATGTAGCTCATATATTCTGGATCATTTTGCCATTTTTCGGTCATCAAGTCGCCGTCCCCTTTAGGTTAAATGTACTCTTATGAAACTGGATTCATTATAGCACCCTTCAGCTTACAGGAGTGTAAGACAGCGTTAAGCTTAAGACATCTTTAAAGACTACCTGCAAAATGATACATCAAAATCCCTGCGGCAACGCCAACATTTAAGGATTCTGCTTTTCCATAAATAGGAATATAAAGATTAAAATCCGTTATATTTAACAAATCTTTCGCAACGCCTTGTCCTTCATTTCCCATCAAAAGCGCTACGTCCGCCGTTACCTCCACCTCTTGAAAAGGTTTGGCATCCACATTCAACTCGGTACCATAGACGGGGATACTCAGTTGTTGTAGCTGGGGAATCAGCTGTTCCAACTGGACATTCACAAGGGGTAAATGAAAATTACTCCCCTGCATACTCCGCAAGACTTTGGTACTGTAGGGATCCGCACAACCGGTTCCCAAAGCCACACCGGCAAACCCGGCAGCATCTGCAGTCCGCACCATCGTCCCTACATTACCGGGATCTTGGACCCGATCCAGTAGCAACCACCGGCCACTGAAATCTGTGATTATCTGCGTTTTTTTGCTGACCACCGCCATTATTCCTTGAGGCGTAGGCAAATCAGACAGACTCCTCATGACTTCATCGGATACTTGATACAAGGATTCTTCCCCTTGACGAACCAACCAGCTCCCCCATTCCCGCAGACCCCGCTGAGTAACTAGAATCAGCTCTAAGGTTTCTCCCCAACGTGCTGCTTCTTCTACCAGATGAAACCCTTCCAGTAAATAGCGTCCCTGTTCCTCCCGATGTTTTTTTTGATGGAGTTTTCGTAACTCTTTAATCAGCGGATTTTTGCTTGCCTGAATCTCTTTCATAGGTATCCTCCATTTCTTTGCCTGCATTATAGCACAATTTCCGGAGGCTTCACTTGTTTGCTACAGAAAAAAACGCTATCATAAAGTTAGCTAAAGGAAAAAGCGAGGTGTCTAATCATGAGAAAAGTCCATATGAACGTCTCAGGGCGCGTCCAAGGTGTTGGCTTTCGCTACACCACCAAGATGGTAGCTGACCAACTAGGCGTCACTGGGGCCGTCTGGAACGAAGCGGACGGCTCAGTGGGTATTGAAGCCGTTGCTGAAGATAAGGTGTTGGAGGATTTCATCACTGCTGTCCGCAACTCCCCTTCTCCCGCTGGCAAGGTAGCTCGCCTGACAATCCATGATGATCCCCGGATTAAAGAACGAAAAAGTTTTGACGTCAGTTACCCTCCCCAGTAGCCCAGATGAACCCTGGACCACCTCTGGAACAGATGAGACTTTTTCGTGAAGCCGTTGAAATCAACGGCTTTTTTTAGTATGATTATTCTTGTGCAAATTCACTCGTAAAGGAAGAAATCCATGAAAAAAATGAAAAATTGGTTATTAGGATCCGGCCTGACGCTGATGCTCCTCTTTTTGTCTGGCTGTGTCAAAATGACCCAAGATGCTAGCGGGAAAGCCATTCCTGATACTGGCAGCTTTACTTATAAGGTTTTAGTTGCGCCATTAGATTCCTTGCTAAAAATGATTGCGAACCTAGTGGGTGGCGACAATCGCTGGGGCTGGGCCATCATTTTGGTAACCTTGATCGTGCGCTTTATCATCTTGCCCCTGGGGATTCACCAATCTCGTCAAACTATGATTCAATCGGAAAAAATGCAGTACATCAAACCACAGTTGGACGCTGTACAAGCCAAACTTAAAGCTGCTACTACTCAACAAGAGCAACTGGCTGCTCAACAAGAAATGAGTGCGGTCTACAAAGAAAATGGCGTCAGCATGTTAGGCGGCATGGGCTGTTTACCACTATTGATTCAAATGCCGGTCTTCTCAGCATTATATACCACAGCTCGCTACTCTGAAAACTTGCAAAATGCTAGTTTCTACGGGATTGACCTAACAAAACCTGCGATTATCTTTGTCGTCTTAGCAGGTGTCTTCTACGCCTTGCAAAGTGTTGTCAGCATGGTGGGAATTCCTGAAGAACAGAAGAAGCAAATGCGGATGATGTCCATCGTCTCGCCATTGATGATTATCATGTTCTCGATTGGGGCTCCGGCGGGGGTAACATTGTACTGGGTAGTCGGTGGTTTTATCGCTTGTCTACAAACCTACATCACCAACGTCATCATGAAACCTCGGATCAAAGCGCAAATTCAAGCAGAAATGAAAAAGAACCCACCAAAAGTTGTCGTTACGCCTCCTAAAAAAGAAGTGGAAGCAAAATCGACGACTCAGGCCAACCAGCCTCAAGCAAAAAAACTAAATCAAGGCAACAACCAAAATAAAGGCCGGAACGCCGGAAAACAACAACGTAACCACAAATAACTAGTCTATACGCGTGACGGAATGCTTTCGTCACGCGTTTTTCTTAGAGCCAACTGCGATTTATCAAAAGGTCAGGTGAATGCCATGCTACAAGCTTACGTTAAAATTTTTGCGATTTTTGCTCTAATGTTTTTAGGCTACTTTCTTTCTTACAAACAATGGTTTTCCAATCGAACGGCAGACGTCTTCTCTAAACTAGTCTTAAATATTGCCTTACCCTTCAATATGTTTTTAAATATGACAGCCAATTTTTCTCGAGATGAGTTTTTAACCTTATTTTCTGGGATGATTATTCCAGTGATCTCCATGACTGCCACTTTTATCATCAGCTTGCTCTACCGCAAACTAGCCAAAGTTACCCCCAGTCGCCAAGGAACGTTTACTGCGATGTTTACCTACTCCAACACCATTTTTATCGGCCTGCCGATTAACTTGGCGATTTTCGGGGAAAAGGCGATTCCCTATGCCTTGTTGTACTACATCGTCAATACCACCTTTTTTTGGACGTTGGGGATTTATGAAATTGCGCAAGACAATCCGGATATTGAGAAAGCTCGCATCACTTTACATCCCTTAGTCTTACTAAAGAAGATTTTTACACCCGCCCTACTTGGCTTTATCATTGGGTTGCTTTGGGTGCTGACAACGTTTGATGTGCCGCAATTTATCGCAAGTTTCGGTGGGTATCTTGCCGACTTAACCACGCCTTTATCGATGTTTGTCATCGGAATCATCATCTATTTCAGCGGCTTGAAAAACTTGAAGATGAACAAGGATATTTTCGGTGTCTTGTTAGGTCGTTTCATCTTCTCACCTGTGATCGTCTGGCTTTTAGGCTTTGTTTTCCCCGTACCGCCATTGATGCTGGCTGTTTTTATGATCCAATCCTCCATGCCAGTACAAAACTCCATCGCTATCTTAGCGCGTAATTACAATGCGGATGAAGAGTTCGGAGCCTCTAGTCTAGGTTATTCCGTATTGGTTTACCTAGTCTATATTCCAATTTTACTGAAGATTATTCTATAAGAAGCCGTCAATAAAAAACGCCTTAGCTGATAACAAACTTACCAGCTAAGGCGTTTTTGTATTGATTTGAATCCCAGTTTATTTCGTAATTAAAGCATCCAAACGAGCAACGGCTAAAGCCATTTTAGAAATGATTTTTAACTGTGCCAAACGATTGTGGCGAATTTTTTCATCATCCGCCATCACCATATTTTCAGCGAAGTATTTCTCAATCACCGGACGTAAGCCCACCAAACCATGGTAATTCTCTTCCATCGTTTGCCGTGGGAATTTTTGTTCCAAATCAGCGGCTGCTTCAAAGAGGGCTTTTTCCGCATCATTTTCAAACAAGTTAGGATCTACGTGGTCGGTGCCTTGCTCCGCCTTTTGCGCTAAGTTAATCGCCCGCGTCAAAGCCTCTACGGATGGTTTAAAGTCAGCATCTGCCACATGTTTCCGCAAAATTGCAGCGGCTGCAAACATCTGAGTCAGGTCTTCTTGATCTGCTTGAATCACGGCATCGATGACATCATGTCGGACATTTTCACTAGTCAAGCGTTGACGGAAACGCGCTTTGATAAAATCAAGCACCTCTTCTTGTCCACTAGTCAGTTGAATCCCGAAACGTTGTCCATCGGTATTAACTTTTTCGTCAATGGCTGCCTGTAATTTCCGCAATGGGAAGTACCAACCACGGTTTTCGACAATCCGTACAATCCCATATGATTGACGACGCAAGGCATAAGGGTCATTTGAACCCGATGGCACCATCCCTACGGCAAAGAAGGAAAGCAAGCTGTCTAGTTTATCAGCAATGGCCAAAACAGCTCCAATTTCTGACTCTGGCAAAACCCCTTCAGAAGAGATTGGCAGATAGTGTTCCCGAATTGCTTGGGCTACGGCTGGTTTTTCTCCTTGCAACAAGGCATATTTTTCACCCATAATCCCTTGCAACTCTGGAAATTCCCCTACCATATTGGTGACTAAATCAAATTTGTAAATTTCTGAAGCCCGACGCAAATCTTCCAATTGTTCATCGGATAACCCAACTGTTTCCCCAATAATTTGAGCTGCGACAGCAACCCGTTGCATTTTTTCGTAGATACTCCCGATTTTTTCGTGGAAAGTAACATTTTTTAGTTTTTCCACCAAGTCATCGATAGCCAATTTTTTATCTTCATTGTAGAAGAATTCAGCATCTTCCAACCGGGCAGTCAAAACTTTTTCATTACCCTTAGCTACATTTTCCAATTTGACATTGTTCCCATTACGAACTGAAATAAAATGCGGTAATAGCAACCCTTCTTGATTACGCACGTCGAAATAGCGTTGGTGTTCTTTCATGGAAGTTACTAAAACTTCTTCCGGAACCGCCAAGTATTTGTCTTCAAAATTACCGACAAAAGCGGTTGGGTATTCTACTAAATTGTTGACTTCTTCTAACAAGTCTTCGTCTAAGCCTACTTGAAACTCATTTTTGGTAGCTAATTCAGCGATTTGATCTGTGATGAGTTGTTTCCGTTTCAGCGGATCCACAATAACAAATTCGGCCGCCAATTTTTCTTCATACTCTGCGGGATTTGCAAAGGTCACATCTTCTCCTAAGAAACGATGGCCGCGAGAAGTCCGTCCCGTTTTCACATCAAGAATTTCAAACGGCAAGACTTCATCATCCAACAATGCCACAATCCAGTGAATCGGGCGAATGTATTCAAAATCAAAATTACTCCAATGCATCGTCACAGGGAAAGTTAAGCTGGTAATCACATCTTTTAAGCCGGTCAAGACTGTTTCTGCTGCTTCACCCTTGACGTATTTTGTGACATAGACATATTCCACACCTTTAAGCTCTTTAAAGGTAATGGCGTCTGTCGTCACTCCTTGCCCGCGGACAAAACCTTGGGCGGCTTTGGTCCAGTTACCTTCAGTATCCAAAGCAATCTTTTTGGCTGGTCCCTTGACTTCTTCCTGGATATCTTCTTGTTTGTCGACAATTTTTTCCACCAATACTGAAAGGCGACGAGGAGTAGAGAAAGCCTTAATCGATTCAAAACTCAAACGGTTTTCATCTAAAAAAGCAGTCACTTTTGTTTCCAATTGTTTCATGCTTGGTGTGACTACATGAGCCGGCATTTCTTCCAAGCCGATTTCCAATAACAAATCTTTTGCCATCTTATTTCTCCTCCTCTAACAACGCCGCTGCTGCAGCTGGATCCAACAATGGGTAGCCTAAGCGCGCCCGTTCTGCTACGAAAATCTTAGCCACAGCCCGTGCCATATTCCGAATCCGAGCCAGATACCCCGCCCGTTCCGTCACGGAAACCGCCCCACGAGCATCTAACAAGTTGAAGGTATGGCTACATTTTAAGATATAATCATACGCCGGATGCACCAAGTTTTCGTCAATGCAGCGTTTGGCCTCTTTTTCAAAGCGATCAAAGTTTCCTAGGAGCATCTCTTGGTCACTGATTTCAAAAGAATACTTGGAATGTTCATATTCCGGTTGATTAAAGATTTCACCGTATTTGACCCCTTCTGTCCACTCCAAATCATAGACGCTTTCCACTTCTTGAATGTATGAAGCTAAACGTTCCAACCCATAGGTGATTTCAGAAGTCACCGGTTTACATGCCAAGCCACCAACTTGTTGGAAATAAGTAAACTGGGTGATTTCCATGCCGTCGAGCCAAACTTCCCAACCCAAACCAGCACAACCCATGGAGGGATTTTCCCAGTTGTCTTCTACAAAACGGATATCGTGTTCTAGGGGTTCAATCCCCAACAGTTTCAAACTTTCCAAATACAATTCTTGGATATTGGCAGGTGAAGGTTTCATCACCACTTGGAATTGATGGTGTTGGTACAACCGGTTTGGGTTTTCCCCATAGCGACCATCAGCTGGTCGACGAGAAGGCTCCACGTAAGCCGCATTCCATGGTTCTGGCCCGATAGCCCGTAAGAAGGTATAGGGACTCATGGTACCGGCTCCTTTTTCAGTGTCATAGGCCTGCATCAACATGCAGCCGTTGCTTGACCAGAATTTTTGTAAGGTCAAAATAATGTTTTGGACAGTCATTTTTGTCATTGTGACGCTCCTTTCAAATATGTCGACAAGAAAATTGTCAAATTGTGCAAAAAGATGGTCCCCAAACAAAAAGCCCTGTGTTTGTCTTCTCCATAAAGGAATAGACAAACACAGGGACGAAAAATTCGCGGTTCCACCCTGCTTCCGAACACTCGGCAGCTTTCATTTGCTGATGCTCCCAAACGCCTACGCAAAAACGGCATCCATATCCGGCTTCCACCTCCCCGGATTCGCTGCAATGTCTGGTCTGTTTTGCAAATTTGATCAATGCATCTCTTTAATTACTTTATATAATAGCGACTCTGCCCGCTATTTGTCAATGAAAAAAGTTAGCTTGCCAATATTATCTCTAAGAATCATTCCTCGTTAGGCTCTTTTTTCTCATCAGCTTTTGGCATTAGCAATTTCGACCAACTTTGCATATCATCGATAAATTTCTTACTCTTTAAATGAATCCCCACATACTCCTCGTATAGCTGATCAATAAAGTGCCGCAAATTTTGCTTCGTTTCAGCCTTTACTTGAATAGAATTGATTTGCTCATAGGAAATTTGCATCAAGAGTCGTGCCAAATGCAGCCCTCGTGGATTGACATGCCAACGATAGCGGTCCATCTCAAAATGTCGCTGACACAACAAGCCAGCATATTTAGAAGAATAATCAAAGGGACCTTCTTGATTGCCACAAACTGCGCAATGGTCCAACTGGGGGGCGACACCAAAGCGTTGCAAGAGTTGCAATTCAAAAATATTAGTAATTATCTCAGGGTCAGAGCCATTGTCTAGCTGCATCAAGGCTTGCTGGGTAAAACTATAGAGATGAGGATCGTATAGATGATCCTCGATAGCAACATCCACCAGATTTAGCAGATAACTCCCATAAGCGGTTAAAAAGATATCTTGTTGAATCTGACGAAAAGGTTTGACTTCCTTCGCCCCATTTAAAAAGGACAACCCTTCTGAACGAATGGAGCCAAAATAGACTGCTTCAGTAAAATTCAACAACGCTGGGGCTAGCGGATTATTTTTACGATGGGCACCTTTGACGAAAAACATCTGCTTGCCATAGCTTTCCGTAAAAATCTTTACTAATTTATCTTTTTCCTGATAATCCCGCGAAAATAAGACAATCCCTTTCGTCTCTGCCACTTGCATCCAATCCCCACCTTTCTCAAATGCTATGTATGATCAACCAAAGGCAAATTTGTATTTGGCATTTGCCGGTCTAGCTATCGTCAGATCACTTCCTAGATCGCTTAATTTCACCTTTTTCGTAACACTAAAATGACAGCATGATATGCACTTAATTACTGATACATCAACATTTTTAGAGCATAACTTTTTATCAGCCCTTTATCATAAAAAAGGCAACAGCTGCTCTTTTCCGCCACTGCTGCCAATCCTGCCATCTGTTTTTCTCAACAGTTTTTTAAAAGTGCTGAAGCTCGTCCGCTAAAGACCTTTAAAAAACTTTTAGTAGTCTTCGGTTTTATAACCATAATCCATCAGATATGTTTGCTTGTCTCGCCAATCTTTTTGAACTTTAACCCATAATTCCAAGTACACTTTATCACCCAAAAGCAATTCAATATCTCGCCGCGCTTTGCTACCGATATTTTTCAGCATTTTACCACCTTTGCCGATGATAATACCTTTTTGACTATCTCGCTCCACGATGATTGTCGCTTGAATATGCACTTTGTCATCTTCATTGCGCTTCATGGAATCCACTACCACCGCTACTGAGTGAGGGACTTCATCTCTTGTCAGTAAGAGGACTTTTTCGCGAACAAGTTCTGAAACGATAAAGTATTCTGGATGATCGGTAATTTGATCATCGGGGAAGTATTGAGGACCTTCTGGCATTTGTGAAACCAACGTCTTCATCAAGGTTTCAAAGTTATTGCCTTCTGTTGCTGAAATTGGGATGATTTCTTTAAAATCCATCTGCTGACGGTAATCATCAATAATTCCCAACAATTGATCCGGATGAACTTTGTCAATTTTATTGATGATTAGATAAACAGGGCTAGCCACATTTTTCAAGCGTTCGATGATAAAATCATCTCCCCGCCCCCGTTTGTCATCCGCAGCGATCATGAACAAGACGGCATCAACTTCTCGCAGCGCGCTATAGGCGGTTTCTACCATAAAATCCCCTAAGCGGTGTTTGGGTTTATGAATGCCCGGCGTATCGATAAAAATCAATTGTGCTTCCTCGGTCGTGTAAACCCCTTGAATTTTATTTCTAGTTGTTTGTGCTTTGTCACTCATGATGGCAATTTTTTGGCCAACGATTCGGTTTAATAAAGTGGATTTGCCCACATTGGGACGTCCCACGATGGCTACAAAGCCTGATTTATGTTCTGTCATTGCTTACTCCTTATTGCGTTTCTCTGATTTTTATTGAAAGATTTGCCATAATTTAGGAATGAATAAAAAGGCCGCCACAATCAACGCAAAGCCCGAGGTCAGTAAGACTGCCCCAGCTGCCATATCCTTGATTTTTTTGCCGATGGGATGAAAGTGAAAATCCGTCACCATATCCACCACATTTTCAAAGACGGTATTGATGATTTCTACCAACCACACCAAAAAGATTGCTAATAATAGCCAGAGCCATTCCCTGGCATCAAGGCGAAAAATTAACCCGGCCAAGACGGCTAAAGCCCCCAAGACCGCGTGACGACGCATATTTTTTTCATCTTTAAAGACCGTCTTCACCCCAGTGATTGCAAATTCCACCGAGGCAATGAAGGTTTTATTTTTTTGCGTATTTTTATCTTTTGAGTCCATAAGCATCAAGGATTTCCTTTTGTAGTGTGAACATTTCTTTTTCATCTTCTGGGTTCATATGATCGTACCCATTGATGTGTAAAAAGCCATGCAACGCCAGAAAACCCAATTCGCGATCGTAGGAATGGCCGTATTCTTCCGCCTGTTCTTTGGCCCGTTCCACCGAGATCATCAAGTCGCCAAGTTCTCGTGGCAAAGGACTGTCTTCCTCGTCAAAAATGACTGGGATTTCCCCTTCTCCTTCTTCCTCCAAGGCAAAGCTGATAACATCTGTCGGCGCATCTTTCCCCCGGTAATCCCGATTGATTTCTTGAATCGCAGCGTTGTCCATGAAAGTGACAGACATCTCCGCATTTTCCGGTAGTTTTAGATGATCAGCTGCAAACTGCAGCAAATCATCAATCTCGTGAATTTTGTCTTCGGGTACACTATTGGTTTCATCAATAAAAGTGATCTCCATTAATTTCCACTTCTTTCTTGTTCTTCTTTCATTTTTTCCGCTTCTGATTTCATCTTTGGATATTTGATACGGGAATGGAAGGTACTACACAAACCATTGACGAGGGATTTTTCTACTAGGCGGATCTCTTTCATGGTCAAGCCACTATCATCCAGCTGACCATCGATGATTCGATCAATAATCAAATTGTGCACAAACTGTTGGATCTTCACATTGTCAGGATGGTCCATCGCCCGAACGGCAGCTTCACAACTGTCAGCAATGCTTACCACCCCGGCTTCTCTCGTTTGCGGTTTTGGCCCAGGATAACGAAAGTCGGCTTCCGTAGTCTTAGGATTACGTTCTTTGGCTTTGGCATAGAAAAACTTCATCATGGTGGTGCCGTGATGCTGGCGACAAATATCCACCACCATCTGTGGCATCTTGTGCTCTTCTAAGATTTTGGCGCCATCCGTCACATGACCAAAGATAATCTGCTTGCTGTCTTCTGGTAATAAGAAATTATGAGGATTCTCTGCTCCTTGAGGCAGGTTTTCCACGAAGAAATTGGCATGTTTTAACTTGCCAATGTCATGATAGTAACAGGCAACACGAGTCAATAACGAACGTCCGCCAATTTCGGCTACTGCATTGGCACTCAAGTTGGCTACCATCATGGAATGATGATACGTCCCAGGTGCTTCTTCCAGCAACTGTTTTAACAAAGGATGATTGGGATTACTCAATTCATTTAGTACAATGACCGAATCATCAGATACCATCAGTTCGATATACTGATGAAGCCCCATCGTCAGCAAAAGAGAAAAAATATTCCCGGCAAAGCCACAAATAATCGTCAGCCAAGTACTTCCATCACCAAAGCTCATCCCTTGGAAGACGACTAAGACAAAATTCAGTAGCGTTGGAAATAGCACAATCCATGCTACCGCTGGCCATCCTTGCTTGCCAATCGGTTCCCGTTTAACGATGCTACCCATCAAACCGGAAAAAAGATAGGTCACCAAGATTGTGGTCAACAAGTTGGTGCCCACCGCGCTGTTATAGACAAATAAGGCGGCAATCACTTGGAACATCGCTGCTAAAATACCCGCCCGGCGATTTAAGAAAAGATTTAAGACTAACGGAACAAACGCCGCGGGGAAAAATAGGGGAATGTAAGGAATTTGCTCTGTTTGAAAAACTTCAAAGAATTTCATTACCAAAATACTCAAAGCCAACATGCCGGTATAAAAAGTAAAAAGCTGTTGTCGCTGAGTTTTTGAATGAAACTGCCGACCAAAATAGAGGAGCACTGCTATTTGTAATAAAATCCCTAACGCCATCGCAACTAATGGAAAAATCGAACTCGTCTGACTGGTCAGACCCAACAGCTTCATTTTTTCCATAGCATTGCTATCGATTTGGGAACCTTCGCGGACGATGATCTCCCCTTGATAAATCATTACCGATTGGACCGCATTTCGAGCGGCTTCACGTTTTTCTTCTGTCGCGGCTTCATTAGGAAATTCATTCACCACGATTCCTTTGGCTATCAGTTCTTCCATGATGATTTGACCAGCATCAGAAAGGTCTAACGTCAGCATTTGCTGGGTAGCATTGTCCTGGATATCTGACAGGTTGCTTTTGCGAATATGCTGCGCCATTTCTTCACTGACAATATTTAAAGCTTCGTTTCGCACCGTAATCAGTTCACTAGCGGAAACTTCAAACAACGATTGATAAAAATCGGCAGACAAGCTTTGATAAAAGGCGACGTCCTCATCATCGATATTTTCAAATTTTTTCTTCAAGGCAGCGGTATGTTCATCCACAGTCGGTTCGGGAACACTTTCTTTTTTCGCCTTTTTCTTATCCGCTTCGTATTGCTTTTTCAAGTCATCATTGACGGTATTTACAAGATCAAATAATCGTTTCACTCGATCGTATTGCACTGTGGCTAAGTCTTCTTGGTAGTTGTACTCGGTGGGCACACTTTCAGCTGCTAACTGACGTTTTTGCTCAGTAGCAGCAGTATTTTCCACGGTTTTATTGGCACGAATATTTTCTGCAGCTACCTGACCTTCTGTGTAATTCTGTTGCTTTTGTTGCACACTAGTAAATAAGGTTGCAAAAACCAGCGCAAAAAACAACAGAAAAAGTAACGGGGTATACCAACGCCCAAGTTTTTGTTGAATCTTGTTTAAAGGTTGAATGATCATGAGTTCCCTCCGACAATAGTCATGCCCTAAACGGTTTTAGGGTCAGTTGTATCATGCATCGTTTTTTAAACTGGCCTGTCCATACGCTTCGATAATTTCCGCCACTACGGGATGTCGCACCACGTCGCTCGCTTCAAAGGTGACAAACTCAATCTGCTTGATATTTTGCAGGGTGCGTTCCGCATGAACCAAGCCACTGACGACACCTTTTGGCAAATCGATTTGACTCGTATCACCATTGACAATCATTTTTGAGTTAAAGCCAAGACGCGTCAAAAACATTTTCATTTGGGCAATCGTCGTATTTTGCGCTTCATCCAAAATCACAAACGCATCTTCTAGGGTTCGCCCTCGCATATAGGCAAGGGGCGCAATTTCGATCACACCTCGCTCCATCAAGCGATTCGTATGGTCCGTCCCAAAAATTTGATACAAGGCATCATAGACGGGTCGTAAGTAAGGATCGACCTTTTCTTTCAGATCTCCTGGTAAAAAGCCTAAGTTTTCGCCAGCTTCCACAGCCGGCCGCGTCAAGATAATCTTTTGAACTTCGCCTTTTTTTAAAGCAGCGATCGCCATCACCACTGCCAAAAAGGTTTTCCCCGTCCCAGCTGGTCCAATGCCAAAAACCACATCATGTTTCTTGACACTCTCCACATAAGTCTTTTGCCCGGCATTTTTGACACGGATGGGTTTACCATTACGATCTTTGACAATTTCTTCTTCATACATCGCAATAAAAAACGCCAGACGCTTTTGCTTACCCATCTTCAAAGCAGAGACGACATCAGGCGTACTAATATTGACGCCTCTTTTAATCAATTCTTGAATCGCTTCGATAACCGCTTTAGCCAAATCGGTCGCTTCTGGGCTACCTTCAATTTGAATAACTTCGCCACGAGCTCTTATGACTGTATCGGTATTTTCTTCGATCAATTTCAAATTTTTATCATGAGCCCCTAACAACATGGCAATGTCGTCAGATTAGGTTAATTTCATTTGTAAGGTTTGTCTTTCCTCAGTCAAAAGCGCATCTCCTTTATCCTTCATTCTTTCCCATTTTACCATAACAACAAGGAAAAGAAAAAAACTCTGTCATTCTTTCCGGCTTCAGTGATTTAGCAGAAGCTTATTTTTTTTGAGAACTTTTTGACCTAAACATCCACAATCTGACAGTATGAGACTTCCAGTGTTTCGTGAGGGAGAACCTTTTGAAGCCAAAAAAAATCGCGGACATGATATCCGCGATTTTGTGCATTCATTGTAATAATTCTTTGACGATTGCGTTGACTTGGTTGCCATCTGCTTTGCCTTTAACTTGTGGCATCACGACACCCATCACCTTGCCAAACTCCTTGACAGAAGCGGCACCGGTCTTAGCGATCGCCTGCTTAACAATCTCACGAATTTCGTCGTCAGAAAGCTGTGCAGGAAGATATTCTTCAACAATTGCGATTTCGACTTTGACTTTTTCTGAGAGATCGTCACGTCCGGCGTTTTCAAATTCAGCCAAAGAATCGCGACGTTGTTTCATCTCCCGGGATAAAATCGTCAGTTCTTCGTCATCATTCAAAACGTGTCCAACTTTGATCTCTTCATTTTGAATCGATGCTTTCAACATACGAATCACCGCCAAGCGTTCTTTATCTTTGGCTCTCATCGCTGTCTTCATATCATCGTTCAGTGTACTTAGTAGTGTCACACTACCAGCTCCAATCCTTTTGCGCCAAAATTAGAATTTTTTACGTTTTCTGGCTGCTTCAGATTTTTTCTTGCGTTTCACGCTTGGTTTTTCATAGAATTCACGCTTGCGAGATTCTTGCAGAGTACCGGCTTTTGACACGGAACGTTTGAAGCGACGAAGAGCATCGTCAAGAGATTCATTTTTACGAACCACTGTTTTTGACATGTAAATTCCCTCCCTCCGAGCTTAAAAAGTAACCGTTTTTGCTTTTTGAAAAATAAATCAAAAAACAAGACTGTCCTTAAAAAATTATAAAGGAGGTTTAAAACGGTGTCAAGGAATTCCGCAAAAAAATAATCCTCCCTTTGCTTCTTTTCGCTAACTCTAAAAATAAAATAACTACTGACAATCTTCACAGCGACCTAAAATTTCGAAACGGTGCCCTTCGATGACACAGCCAGGTAATTGTTCGGCAAAATAATCCATGGGACATAAGTCCAATTCTTTGGTTTTGCCACAAACCGTGCAAATAAAATGGTGATGATGGTGTTGACCATCTTGGCAACAATGAAAGCGAAACTTCATCTCGCCATTGAGGTCCGTTTCTTCCAGCAAACCAAGTTCCGCAAAATCATGGAGATTGCGATAGATGGTATCATAGCTGACTCCCGGAAACGCATCATCCAGATAATGATGAATTTCTTTCGCTGCGATGTACCGATTGCGTTTTGCCAAATAACTCAACATCATCTCGCGTTTTTTGGTGTGTTTAAAGCCATTTTCTTTTAAGGTAACCATGGCTTGTTCAATTTTTGTAAGGGTCATCTTTTTCCTGCTCCTTCACCTGATAAGCTTGGCAAAGCTCTTGGCGCAAAAAATATTTTTCTCCAGCGCCAAATCATAATGATTCCGAATTAAAAACCAGTAACCGTATGGTATAATAATCTACATAAAAACACAAGAGGAGTTGCTGTATTCATGAACGATGAAACCAATATTTTAACAATTTATGTGATCTCTGATTCGGCTGGTGAAACCGCTACAAAATTGGCCCAAGCGACCATGGCTCAGTTTCCAACAGTCGAATTCAACTTGTATCGCAAAACCTTCGTCAATGACAAAGAAAATCTCATCAAGGGCTTACGGGACGCTAAAAAGCATGATGCGATGATTCTTTATACCATGATTGATGAAGAGCTCTTGCAACTGATTCAAGCATTTTGTCAAGAAAGCGACTTGTACAGTGTCGATGTCCTCTCTTCCACCATCGATGAAATCGAAAGACGCAGTGGCATCAAAGCTAGCCGCGAACCTGGCGCCCTCCACCATCTGAATAAAAACTATTTCAAACGCATCAAGGCGATGGAATTTGCTGTTAAATATGACGATGGCAAAGATCCCCGGGGCTTTTTGGAAGCCGATGTCGTGCTATTAGGTGTTTCTCGGACTTCCAAAACACCTTTGAGCCTCTTTTTAGCCAATAAAAACCTAAAAGTCGCCAACTTGCCTCTAGTCCCTCAAGCCCACATTCCCAAACAGCTTTGGGAAGTGGATCCGAAAAAAATCGTCGGCCTCACCAACGACCCTGACGTCTTAAACAGCATTCGTAAAGAACGGATGCGAGCATATGGCTTAAATCCTGATACCGCCTACTCAGACATCGACAAGATTCGTGCCGAGTTAGAATTTGCCAATGAGTTATATCAAAAACTTGGCTGTGAGGTCATCAACGTGGCCTCCCTCTCCATTGAAGAAACGGCTTCAATGATTATGAATGCCTTGAAGTTAGAGGACCATAGTTATTACGCGACAGAAGAAGAATAGTTTTGTGAGAAAGCTGCTTGGTAATTCCGAGCAGCTTTTTTTAGGACAAGTTAAGAAAAAATGATTCAACCTCCAAAAGGCGAAGCAACAGTAATCAAACTCCTTGTCTACTGTCGTTTCGCTGCTGCAAAAAAAGGGAACCAACTGACTAGCTCTCACTATAGTTAGTCAATGGGTTCCCATCATTTACTCTTCGGTTGTGGTGGCCTTTCTCCGGACTCTCTGTCGACTAGGAATCTCGGCTAGTTGATATGGCGTCATCTGATAGACGTCATTTAACCAATTGTGATACAGAAGATGAGCGTGTCCCCGCCATCGATTGATAATCGGATTCTTGGGATTGTCCTGCTCATAATAATGCTGTGGTCTGGGGGTGTTTAGCCCTCTTTGCAAGTCCCGGTGGTATTCTTTTTCTAAGGTATCGGTATCATACTCAAAATGTCCCAAAATGAAAATATCGTGAGCGTCTCTAGAAATCAAAATATTGGGACCGATGACTTCATCTCGAGCAATAACTTGCAGTTTACTCCCATCGATTTGATCTTCGGCAATACCGGTATAACGCGATTGTGGCCCCCAGAAACAGTCGTCGAAGCCTCGACACAGGCGATGTTTTGCCACTACTTTTTGAGGAAAAACACCAAAGAGCTTTTCCGCATAAGCCACTTTTGCAATCCCATAATGATGGAACAAACCGGCTTGCGCTCCCCAGCAAATATGCACCACACTAGTGACATTGGTTTGGGACCAGTCCATGATTTCCGTCAGTTCCTCCCAATAATCCACTTCGGTAAAGGCTAATTGTTCCACCGGAGCACCGGTAATGATCATGCCATCGTAACAGCTCGTCACTACATCAGCAAAGGTTAAATAAAACTTTTGTAAATGAGTAATACTGGTATTTTTATGCTGGTGACTGGAAATCTGCAAAAAATCCACGTCAATCTGCAAGGGACTCTGGCTAATCAAGCGCAACAACTGTGTTTCAGTAGTAATCTTGTCAGGCATCAAGTTTAAAATCAACAAACGCAAGGGGCGAATATCTTGGTGAATCGCCCGCTCATTATCAATAGCAAAAATATCTTCGGCCAACAACACTTGTTTTGCTGGAAAATCCTCCGCCAATTTGATGGGCATCCTTATCCCTCCATTTGTTCAAAGGCTTGAGCCAAATCTGCCAAGATATCTTGGATGTTTTCAATTCCCACCGAAATTCGAATCAAGCCAGGTGAAATCCCGGCAGCGGTTAATTCATCATCAGACATTTGCCGATGAGTAGAAGTTGCTGGATGTAAGGCACAGGTCCGAATATCAGCTACATGGACTTCCCGAGAGACCATTTTCAAAGCGTCCAACCACTGGGCAGCCGCTTTTCTTCCAGCGGTAATTTCAAAAGAGATAACGCCACACAATCCCCTGGGTAGATATTTTTCTTTTAGCTCATAGGAGGTATCCCCTGGCAACCCAGGATAAGTAACCGTTGCAACAGTTTCTTGCTCTTGAATAAACTGGGCCACTGCCATGGCATTTTCAAAATGACGATCCATCCGCACTGGCAACGTCTCCATTCCCAGATTCAAATAAAAGGAGTTTTGTGGTGAAGGCGTAGCGCCCAAATCCCGCATGAGCTGCACTCGCGCTTTGGTAATATAAGCAGCTGCTCCAAACGTTTCCGTGTAGACAATTCCGTGATAAGTTTCATCTGGCGTGGACAATTGCGGAAACTTCCCATTATCCCACGGAAACTTCCCACTATCCACAATCACCCCACCGGTAGCCACCGCGTGACCATCTAAGTACTTAGTGGTGGAATGAATCACGATATCAGCACCGAACTCGATTGGCCGACAAAAATAGGGTGTGGCAAATGTATTGTCGATGATAAAGGGCACTTGATGATCATGGGCCAATTGCGCAAATTTTTCGATGTCCAACACTCGCATGGCCGGATTGGCGATGGTTTCCGCAAAAACCGCCTTAGTATTAGGTTGCAGTGCTTTTTGCAATTCTGCTAAAGGCAAATCTTGATCGACGAAAGTGACTTGAATCCCCATTTTTTGGAAAGTATGGGCTAGCAAATTATAACTGCCCCCGTAGATGCAGGAAGAAGCAACCAGATGATCGCCACTTTCCAAGATATTCAATATAGCTAAAAACGTCGCCGCCTGACCCGAAGAGGTACATAAAGCCCCCACGCCACCTTCCAAAGCCGCGATTTTCGCTTCCACTGCTCCTGTCGTAGGATTGGCCAATCGAGTATAAAAATAGCCGGCCTCCTCCAAATCAAAGAGCTTACCGATTGCCTCGGTGGAATCATAAGTAAAAGTGGTGCTTTGGCTGATTGGTAATACCCGAGGCTCGCCATTTTTGGGAGTGTAGCCAGCGTGTAGACATTTCGTTTCAAATTCCATATCGATTCCTCCAGTTTTAAGCGCTGTGGCAATATTGGCTAGCTTGTTCATGAATTCATCGTCAATCATAGCCTCACAATTATCTAAATATTGCCACAACATATTTGCTAAAAAAGATGAGACCGGCATTAAACAGCAACAGCCTCATCCTTATAGATTTAGTCTTGGTTAATCTATCCCAGTTCTTTAAAAAACTTGTACGCCTTCTCGATCCACTGCTAACACTTCCACCGCAGCATCTAATTCCAACGCGTTAAGTAACTGTTGGATTTTTTGACAACGATTTTCCGGTGTCAGCACTAACACGGTGGGCCCGGCACCACTCAAAAAGCAACCGTAAGCTCCCTCTTCATGGGCCAGTTCTCGAATCACTGCTAGATGGGGTACCAATTGACTGCGGTATTTTTCGTGGAAACGGTCTTTTTCCATCATCTGCCCAGCAACCGGCAAATTGCCCGTCATCAAAGCTGCAACCATCACATTGGCAATCGAGCTAGCAGCCACGGCTTCTTTAAAAGGCACTTCACTAGGTAAAACGTGACGGGCTTTTTCAGTACTCAAGGGCTGCCGTGGAATCACTGCAATAATTTTGCAATCCGGAAAATAGTGTCGGACCACATCCACCTGTCCGTCTACAGCACTAGCAATCACCAAATCGCCAAAGATAGCCGGTGCCACATTGTCAGGATGCCCTTCCAACTTCGTAGCGAGCACCACTTTGCTTTCTTGGGTCAAACCTAAGTTACCCAAACGGTTGGCTAATTCAATCCCTGCTACAATCACCGAAGAACTGCTGCCTAAGCCTCTTGTGATGGGAATATCTGAAGTCATTTTTAGATGGTGGGGAGGTAAATCTGGAACAAGCTCCAAAGCCGTCTTCAGCAATAAATTCTCCTGATCATTGGGAACTTCTGGCCCTAGCTCATGCTCCACTAGCCATTCATAACTTTCTTCGATGACTTCCACAAACAAGTAGCGATCCAAAGCCACCCCACAAGAATCAAAACCTGGTCCTAAATTTGCACTAGTTGCGGGTACGCGGATTTTCATAGTTTTGCCACACCTTCTCGTAAGTGAGTCCGCATTTCTTCTAGATCACTCATCTTATGGATATCAGCTTTGGCTTCTGCAATCGCCGTATCTGGATCTTTTAAGCCGTTACCAGTAAAGATAGTGATCACCGTTTCCCCTGGTTTGATTTTGCCGGACTTGACATGTTGGATCACGCCAGCTAAAGATGCAGCGGAACCTGGTTCAACAAAAACACCATCCATGGCTGCGACTTTACGGTAGGCGTTGAGGATTTCTTCGTCGGTGACCGAATCAATATAGCCTTTTGACTCATCCCGAGCAGCTTCAGCTAATTGCCAGCTAGCAGGATTACCGATCCGAATGGCAGTGGCAACCGTTTCTGGTTGTTCAATCACTTTACCGCGAACAATCGCAGCGGCCCCTTCCGCTTCAAACCCGTGCATTCGTGGCAATTCGGTCCCTTTGACCTCATGCCATTCTTTAAACCCTTTCCAGTAAGCGGAAATGTTTCCAGCATTACCGACAGGGATTGCCAAAACATCCGGCGCTGCCCCTAATTGCTCGCATACTTCAAAAGCAGCGGTTTTTTGCCCTTCCAAACGATAAGGATTGACGGAGTTGACTAAGGCTACCGCTTCTGTGTTAGCAATGTCCCGTACGGCTTTCAAAGCTTCGTCAAAGTTGCCGGGAATCGAGATAATATCAGCACCATAGGCAATCGCTTGGGCTAGTTTACCCATTGCGATTTTACCATCAGGGATCACGACATAGGCTTTGACACCAGCCCGGGTGGCATAAGCTGCCGCAGCGGCTGAGGTATTCCCAGTAGAGGCACAGATAATCGCCTTGGCTCCGGCTTCCACCGCTTTAGCTACCGCCATCACCATGCCACGATCTTTAAACGAGCCAGTAGGATTTAGTCCTTCGTATTTTCCGTATAACGTAATCCCCAGTTCTTTTGAAAGATTAGTCAATGGGATTAAGGGGGTGTTCCCTTCACACAAGCTAATCATCGGCGTTTTGTCAGTAATTGGTAAATACTCCTTGTATTGCTTCAACAAACCCTCGTACATAGTTTACTCCTCCATTACTTTCATGATTTGAGTGATCTTAGTATCCTCGATTTTTTCCACGGCGGACACGAATTGATGTCTTTGAACTTCACTGCAAGGCTCCGTCATCACCACGATGCGGCGTTTACCAGCAGTGGTTATTTGGTTTTCCAATTCACGATATGCGATAGCGAATCCTGTGGCTGCCTCTTTGATTTCCTGCCAAATCTGAGGATCGTCAGTGAGTTCCATAGCCACAAAATAGGCACTGAAGACATCTTTAGGATCAGCGAAGATTTTTTCGCTGCGGTAGTCAACAAACTGGGGTGCTGGTTTATTGTCCCCTTGATTCTCGGCAATTACCGCTAAATCTGTCACTACGCTTGTCGCAGTAGGCAAGGAGCCTGCTCCGGGACCAAAATACATGGATTGACCAATACCAGTACTACGAATAAAAACACCATTGAACTCATTGCGAATCGAAGCCAGCGGATGATGGACAGGCACAAGAGCTGGCGCTACCTCAGCAAAGACGCCAGTACCAACTTTTTTTGTCATCCCGATCAGTTTGACTTCATAGCCTTGGGTTTTGGCCAACTCAATATCTTCAATCCCAATGCCTCGAATCCCGCGTACTACAAAATCGTCAATGGCAATATCTGTACCGTAAGCAAAACGTGTCAAAATCACTGTCTTATAAGCCGCATCAATCCCATCTACATCATTGGTGGGATCAGACTCGGCAAAACCCAGTTCTTGGGCTTTAGCTAAGGCATCTTCATAAGACATCCCTTGTTCAACCATCTGTGTCAACATATAGTTGGTGGTCCCGTTGATAATGCCTAAGACTTCGGTGATTTCATCTGCGATAAAAGAATTGGCCAAGGTCCGTAAAATCGGAATCCCACCAGCCACACTCGCTTCATAATAGAGGGAAACATGATTTTTCACCGCCGTTTGTACCAATTCGGTCCCATGTTGTGCCAGTAGGTCTTTATTGGCTGTCACCACGTGTTTGCCTGTGGTTAAAGCAGCCAAGACAAACTCTTTCGCTGGATGGATTTTCCCCATGACTTCCACCATGACATCGATACTGGCATCTTCAGTAATGTCTTTGATGTCATAGACCAATTGCAAGCTGTGCTGCTTTGCAAAGTCTACTTTGTCTTCACCAGGACGAATTAATGCTTTGGTAATGACCAACTCTACGCCGGTTTTTTCTTTGATCTTTTGGCCTTCTTTGGCCAAGATCTCCACGACCCCGGTACCGACGACGCCGAGACCCAAGATGCCAATCTGCAATCGTTTCTCCATACGTTCCCCACCAATTCCCTTAATATTGTTAGAATTCTCCACTTTATTGTTACTAGCATACCAAAAATGACCGCAAAAAAAAAGAACTTTCCGAAAAATTGGAAAGTTCTTACATTGATACTAGCGATGATGGATATGCTCAAAGGTTTGCTCTAAGATATCAATCACATGGTCGTCATCAAAGCTGTATAAAATCGTTTTGCCTTCGCGACGAGATTTCACCACATGGTTTTCCCGCAAAAGCTTCAGTTGATGGGATACCGCCGACTGTTCCATCTTCACCCCTTGGGCAATGGCAGTCACATTGCGCTCCCCTTCTTGCAAGGACAGGAGAATTTTCAGTCGCGTCGGGTCTGCCAACACTTTAAAAAGCTGACTGACTTTTTCAATTTCTGAGGCCGTCTGTGGCATCTGCTCCGCTCCTTTCCTGTCAATTTTTAAAGAGACTTGGTAAGGAGAAACTCATCCTTACCAAGCATTTGCTTTACTGGCTTAATCCCCAGTTACTTCATTAATCGCTTGTTCCAACTCGGCTACCCGAGCATCGGCAGCCGCTTGATCCGTTCCTTTGACGCCGATATAGAACTTGATTTTTGGTTCGGTACCAGAAGGACGCACAGCAACCCAACTTTCGTCTTCCATCACATATTTTAACACATCTGATGGTGGCGTCGTCAATTTTTGAATGTTGCCATCTAAGCCCACACGTGTCAATTGTTTGAAGTCTTCCGTCTGCATGATTTTCACCCCACCCAAAGTAGATGGTGCTTCATTGCGGAATTTGTCCATGATGGCTTTGATTTTAGCTGGACCTTCCAAGCCGCTCAATGTCACAGAGATGGTTTTTTCGGTATAGTAACCGTATGTTTCAAAGATTTCTTGCAAAGCATCATACAAGGTCTTGCCTTGTTTCTTATAGTAAGCGGCAACTTCAGCCAGCATCACCAAAGCTTGGATAGCATCTTTGTCCCGAACAAAAGGTTTCACCAAGTAGCCGTAGCTTTCTTCAAACCCAAACATAAAGGTATGACTGTGGTCTTCCTCAAATTGTTGGATTTTTTCAGCAATAAATTTGAAACCAGTCAATACGTTAAACATCGTGACATCATAAGATTGCGCGATGGCAGTAGGCAGTTCACTGGAAACGATGGATTTCAATACCGCTGCGTTTTCCGGCAACGTCCCTGCTTGCTTATGAGCTTCCAAGATGTATCGTACTAAGATGGCACCGATTTGGTTCCCAGATAAGACTTGGTAGCTACCATCTGGCAAACGCACAGCTGCTCCTAGACGATCGGCATCTGGATCAGTAGCAATCAATAAATCCGCATCTTCAGCTTCACCGAGGCGAATGGCATATTCAAAAGCCGAATGCTCTTCTGGGTTAGGAGATTTGACAGTGCTGAAATTCGGATCTGCCACTGCTTGTTCAGGTACCAGCATGAATTTCTCAAAACCAGCTTGCTTCAAGGCTTTTTCACCTAACATTTTCCCGGTACCATGAAGTGGGGTGTAGATCAATTTCAATTCTTTCCCCATCTCATCGATCAATTCTTGGTTGATCGTAACTGTCTTAACATTTTTCAAATAAGGGGTATCGACATCTTCACCAATAATTGAAATTAAGCCACTAGTTTTGACTTCTTCATCTGACAACACTTGAATTTCCAGAGGATTGTCGATTGCCCGCACATAAGTCGTCAACGCATCCGCATCGGCTGGTGGCATTTGGCCTCCATCTTGACCATAGATTTTATAGCCATTGTAGGCCGCTGGATTGTGAGAAGCGGTAATCATAATCCCTGTAAAGGTTTTTAAATAACGAACAGCAAATGAAAGTTCCGGTGTCGGCCGCAGACTTTCAAACACATAAGAAGGAATATCGTGTTTGGCCAACGTTTTGGCAGCTTCCATGGCAAATTCTGGTGACATGTGCCGTGAATCATAGGCAATGGCTACCCCACGACGGCGGGTGTCAGCATCTTGTTCATCCATAAAGCGTGCCAAACCTTCTGTTGCTTGGCGGACGGTATAGATGTTCATCCGGTTGATTCCCGGGCCTAAAATTCCTCGCATTCCGGCTGTACCAAATTCAAGGGGTGCATAAAAGGCATCTTCCAATTTTTCTGGATCATCCCCTAGATCAGCCAATTGTTTTTTTAGATTTTCTTCCAAATCGGCATTGTTTTTCCATTGTTCATAGACTTGTTCCCAAGACATGAAATAACACCTCTTTCACTTTTAATTAGATTTCTCTTTTAGTATAACACTACCTTTTGACACCGCCAACAAACAACCACAAAAAAAGCGAGTAGACGCCGGTAATTTTGGCGAACTACTCGTTTTTGATAATTGAGCTAAGATAACTTTCTGTTTGCGCAAAAAATCAGTTGTTACCAAAACCACCACAGAACACTTTGCCTATTCCCCTTGTGGCACGACTTTTTGCTCTTCTAAATATTGGAAAACTTGTTGGCCGGCAATGCCACCCTCACCAACAGCAGTTGTAATCTGACGCAAGGTTTTCTCACGACCATCTCCAATTGCAAAAATACCTGGAATAGTCGTTCGCATTTGATCATCCGTTAGAATCCAACCGGCTTCATTGGTGATTCCCAAGGCTTTCACCGGTTCAGACAACGGTTCTAAGCCAACATAGATAAATAACCCATTGCAGTCTTCGATATGGGTTTCACCGGTTTTGACGTTTTTGATTTTCGCGCCAGTCACCACCATCTCGTTTCCTTGGATTTCTTCCACTACAGAATCCCACATAAAGGTGATTTTATCATTGGCAAAAGCCCGGTCTTGAATGACTTTTTGAGCCCGCAAAGCATCCCGACGATGAACAATCATGACTTCAGAGGCAAATTGGGTCAAATAGATGGCTTCTTCCACTGCGGAATCGCCACCACCGATGACAAGTAATTTCTTATTACGGAAAAAGGCGCCATCACACACTGCGCAGTAGCTCACTCCACGGCCGGCAAAACTTTCTTCCCCAGGCACACCCAGTTTACGATGGACACAGCCAGTAGCAACAATCACACTTTTTCCTTGGTACGTCTTGTCTTCAGTTACCACTTCTTTGTAGGTGTCATGATCGACCACTTTTTGGACGATACCATATTCATTTTTGGCACCAAAACGTGTTGCCCCTTCATACATTTTCATAGATAGTTCCGGCCCCATGATGGTATCAAAGCCAGGATAATTTTCAATCTCCGCGGTATTGTTCATTTGTCCCCCGGGAGCCCCCCGTTCAATCAATAGCACAGATAAATTGGACCGTGACGCATACAAGGCTGCTGTCATCCCAGCTGGGCCGGCACCAATTACGATTACATCATACATTCTTTTTCCTCCTGTATCAGGCGAGTGGTAGCTCACCACTTATCAATAGTAAGTCAATCCTAGTTGATTCTGGTCTTTCTGTCGAATACTATGCTCTGCTATGTTACTTTTTGATAACAATTTTTAAAAGACGTTGCTTTTTTCTGATAATTTTGTAAAATCATTGAGGCACAAGCGTTGGATTCAACGATACTTATTATAGTAGAAAGAAGGCGTACATACAATTGTCCCAGAAAAAAATCCTGAATATCTCTGATCGTGAACTGTTATTTTTGAGCTGGCCCATCTTTATTGAACTCTTTTTGCGGGTGGTGATTGGCAATATCAATGTCTGGATGATCGGTCATTATTCCGAGCCTGCGGTAGCTGCAGTAGGTGCAGCCAATCAATTGCTCAACCTGACCGTATTTATCTATGGTTTTATCACCGTGGGCACCCAAATCATCATCGCCCAGTTAATCGGAGCCAAGCGCATAGCAGAAATCAAGACGGTAATTAACACTGCCTTACTTGGTTCAGTGGTCATCGGTGTCCTCATCAGCCTGGCCTTTATCTTTTTTGCCGATCCCTTGCTCCACTTTATGAACTTAGACCAAGAATTGATTGAAATCGGTCGTAATTATTTGCAAATTTATGGTGGGAGTCTCTTTATTTCTTCGCTAACCGCTGTGGTAATCGCAGTGATGCGTAGTCACGGCTTCACCCAACCCGCTTTGTTAGTCCCGATGACTGCGAGTATTTTAGCGGTGATTGGTAATTACGTTGCACTGTACAGTCCTTTTGGCTTGCCAAACTTTGGCGTGACTGGCTTGGCAGCTTCTAGCGTCTTTGGGAACACCATCGGCTTATTGATTGCCGTCATTTTATTGAAGAAATACATCGGCTTTTCTATTTTTGATTTTCGCCCAAAACAAGTATCAAAAGACTATATCAAAAAAATCCTCACCTATGGCATGCCTTCTTCGGGGGAATCCCTTTCCTATCAGGGTGCGCAAATCGTCGTCACCATGATTGTCGCATCATTAGGCTCAAGTGTCTTAGTGGCTAAATCTTACATCACTGCGATTAGCCAATTTGTCTACCTTGTCGCTAATGCCCTTGGGCAAGGAAACCAGATTATGATTGGTCGCAATGTCGGTGCTGGTGAATTTGAAAAGGCCCACAAACGCGGCATCCGGACCATGATCATTGGCGTTTTTGCCTCGTTAATTATCTGTATCCTGACCTTCATTTTTATTGAACCCATCATGGGAATTTTTACGACGAATCAAGAAGTTATCGACATTTCCCGAGGTGTCTTCTTAGTGGAAATTGTGTTGGAAACCGTGCGGGCAGTCAATATTATTTTAGTCGGCTCATTGAACGCTTCTGGCGATGTAAAATTTCCTTTACTGTGTAGCTTGCTGGTACTGTGGGTCATCAGCCTACCTTTTTCCTACGCCATGGCCATCCCAGCTCATTTAGGATTGATAGGTGTTTGGATTGCTTACGCCATTGATGAAGGCTTACGAAGCATTCTGATGATCTATCGCTGGCACTCAGGCGTCTGGCGCAGCAAAGCAGTGGTCAATGCACCAACCCCAGAGTTTCCAGAAACTCAAGGGGAAGCTCTCCATTAACCCTTCTAGACAGAGGACATCTTTCAGATTTCAGCTTAGCAAATTACTTGCCATTTCAAAAAATGTTATCCTGTTTTTCGTGGCATCAAAATGACGGTATAATATGCCACTTAATTTCCAAACCATCAGCCTTTCGGGAGCTGAAGTTTTATAAGTTCTTTCTCTACAATTGAAAAGAAGCAGGTCTTCCAATCTTTTGGAAGACCTGCTTCTTTTGCTTGTGTCTTACCTATCGTGATGTTCGGGTAGAAAGACTAAACTGAGGCTTTTGTCACAGCCCCTTAATTCATGAGCGTTGAAGGAGTTGTGACAACAGCCTTTCTAATTATTCCAGTTACTCTCCTTCTGCTAAAGCTTGGTATCCTGAATCATATTGATCACGAAATTCTTTAGGAGTGATCCCATTGAGTTTTTTAAACATTTTCGAGAAGTAATTGGTATTGTTGTAGCCAATTTTTTCAGCGATTTCACTAATGGGTAGTGGTGAATGCAACAATAATTGTTGGGCTTTTTTGATTCGAATTTGATTCAAATACTGAGAAAAACTCTTTTTGGTTTCTTTTTTAAAAAGTTGACCGAGGTAGACCACATTCAAGTGTAATTGTTCGGCAATCGTCTTTAAGTTTAGCTCTTCGCGATAATCTTCCTCCACCAAGGCGATGACTTGACTGACCGCCTCCGAATAGACCGCCGGATGATCACTGTGACGGACGTTAGCCAGCACTTCTACTAAGAGTGCTTGAATCTGATCGATGGTCTGGCTTTTACGAATCGCAGCTACCGTCTCATCGTAGCTTTCCTGGGTAGCATTCGGAAACTGACGAGATAGATCGGCAAACAGCAAAAAAGCGACATAGCGGACATATTCCGGTGGATAGTGATAGTCGTTTAGCTGTTTAAAAATTTCTCCCAAGCGTTCTTTGACGGTACGTTCATCCCCGATCATCAAAGCCTTGTTGAAAGACAAGAAAGAGAGTTCCTCCTCCCGTTGCGGAACCGGTGTTTTATGATTGATTTTTTCCGGTAAAAGATCCGGATAAAAATCAGCCAAGCGTTGCATCTGCCACACCCGTTCATAGCTTTCATAGAGATTCTCCCATTCCGGTACGGTCTCTCCTACTAAGAAACGCAACTGTTGGCCATATTGTCGTTCAATTTCATGCAGGGTAACATATAATCGCTGCCGTGAGCCCATGACGATCCACAGCAGTTGAGCGGATTGATGAATCCAGCTAGTCACGACTAGCTGCTGCCCCTGAGCTTGAAGCCCGCTAGCAACTTGTTGCAGCGCATTGGTGGAACCTTCAAATAAAACCGCTGTGTAAGGTGACTGTTGTTGGAGTTTAAAGTGTTGGAGCATCGCCTCAAACTCGGCTTCATTGAGCTCATCATTGACCCAACGGATAACATTGGTTTCCAAGTACAATTGTTGTTGGCGATCCAATTGTCCCTCTTCTTCCAACAGTTTTTTGATCTGATTGACACTTTTGGCTAATTCATTTTTATCCACTGGTTTCAACAAATAATTTTTAACCCCTAAATCGATGCCCCGTTTAACGTACTCAAATTCTTGATACCCAGATAAAATCAGGCTAAAGAAATGCTGGCCTTCATTTTGGGCCGTTTCAATTAATTGGATACCGCTAATTTCTGGCATATTAATGTCGGTAATCAATAGATCAATTGCTTGCTCTTCCAAAAAGGCTAACGCTTCTTTTGCATTGCGGGCTGTTTTGACAATTTCAAAGCCCAGTTCTTGCCAAGGTAGAATTTGTTTCAACCCTTCCAAAATCATGTATTCATCATCAACTAGCATAACCTTATACATGCATCAAACCCCCTTCGTCTTTCACCTTAATCTGAATGGTTGTGCCTTCCCCTAACGTTGAATCAATCGTTAGCTCATATTGCTCACCGAAAAAGCTCTTCAAACGTTCGTGAACATTACGCAACCCGATAGAAGTACTCATTTCAACATCGACTGCCGCCAGTTTATTGCGCACTTGCGCCAAGCGAGTCGGCGTCATCCCTTTGCCGTTGTCTCGTATCAAGATGACCAACTCACCATTTGTCACGCTGGTTTTCACACTGATGGCATTGTCATTGCGGGTATAGTCGATACCGTGAACAAAATAGTTCTCAATCAAAGGTTGAATGGTAAACTTGGGAATTTCCACTTGCTGCGTTCCTTCTGCCAACTCAAAATGGTAAGCAATCTGATCTGGATAACGCATTTGATAGAGATAGACGTATTTTTCACAAAATGAGAGTTCTTTTTCAATCGTCGTGGTTTTTTCTTGAGTCGTATTGTTACGCAACAAAGCAGAAAAAGCATAGACCACGTCTGCCAATTCTTCTTGTTGGCGACTAAGAGCATACATCCGAATATACTCCAAAGTATTGTAAAGAAAATGGGGATTGATTTGCGACTGCAAAGCCCGCATGTTGGCATCTCGTTGCTTCACTTCAAGGGTATAGATATCTTCTATATAGTGATCCATACTTTCAATCATAAAGTTAATGGCTTCTGCCAAAACATTTAGTTCATCTTGTACTTGGGTAGCGTCAATGCGGTCCTTTAAATTCCCTTGCGAAACATTTTCGGTGACAGCAACAATTTTTCCCACCTGTTGAGAATAGCGTTTGAAAGTTCGCCGCAATGTTAATAATAAAAGCAACGCCAATAAGGTCCCAATTAGAACAATCACTAAACAAGTTCCTAAGGTCCGTCTCCAAAAATGTTGCTTACTGGTGAGTAATAAGATCCGATTTTGACTAATTGTCACCTGTTGGGAAACAAAATAGTCTTGTGCCACAAAACTTGGCAAGCTTTTTTGGTCTTTCACTGCTTCTTCAACGGCTAGTAACTCTTTTTTGCTTAATTTTCCTTGACGGGAATAAATCGGATCATCATTGTTATCAAAAACCAAGGTGGTCATTTCCAAATCTTTGGCATCCTGGGCCAGATCATCTAGAACCCCGCTCTCGGAGAAAACCGCCCAGATCATACCGATCGATTTTCCTGAGTAGTAGTCTTGAATACTCCGCTTCAAAACCAAGCCATCATCTTCCATCTTTAACTCACTGATCTTTCGACCATTGGGATGGGTGCGATCAGCTCGTAAAGTATCCTCCACATCCGCCATTTGAATATATAAGGTTTCCAAATCAGGATACGTTCCAAACATCGTAGCCAAGGTCGAAACAAAATTGATATCCGTTCGGTAAGTAGCATAGGAATCGATGGTGTACTGGAGATAATCCGACAAAGGCAACACTAAATAATTGCGCATATTTTCAACTTTTGAATTATTACCAGCTAAATCGGAATAAATGTTTAGCATAGCATCATTTTTATTCACCGCATAGCTCCGTACCTGACTCTCAACTGCGGTAGTTTGAGTGTCCAGTTGCTTTTTACTGGAATATGTGGTGTAAACGCATAAAGAGGCCACTGTCAACAGGATAATTCCGGTTAACAGAAGCCCATAAATAAACATCAATTGATTAATCAAGTAGCCTTTTTTGAACAATTTCATCCCTTTTTGGAACATGCTAAACCAACTTCCCCTCAACTAAATGCCGAATGTTTTTGGTGGCGTATCCGCTCCAGACCAAAAATAAACTGAAGGTGGCGAAAAGTAAGAGTCCTTTGAAAAACCAAGTCACCACCAAGATACTGATCACTCCAAAAAGAACTTTTAAAAACGTCCCGAAGTTCAAAAAAACACTGATAAAAGCCAACTTCAATAAATTACCAATCGAAATGTCGTAAGTGGTTTCATACTGTACCGCATATAAGTATACAACGAGTAACAAGAGAATGGCAAAAAACAAAACAAAAGATAAGATAAACCATAATAACCCCTTGATCTGACTGGCCAAAAATAAATTATAAGCCACGATTCCCAGCAAGGCAGCAAAAATCCAAAAAATACCATTGCTCCGTTTGAAATTGGCTTTAAAGCGTTCCGCCATTTTACCAAAAGTGATATTTTGATAATCCATCCCGGAGGTCAATAGCACATCATTGGCACTTTGAAAAGCTGGCCCCATCCCTAATACGATCCCACCAGCTAAAGTGAAGACTAAGATATATAAATTAAGTTTAATAATTGCCCAGAGGATATAAAAAAGACGTTGAATACCAGTACTTTCCATGAGTGTGCTCCTTTGTTTGCTTTTTCTTAGATTACTAGACCTAAGCATTATGTAAATTCCAAAGCAGTCGGTAGTGCTACCGGCTGCTTTGGCTAAAGATACTAATTATTTGTTTTCTTTGACGAAGGCGTCCAATTGACTTTGCATTTCTGTCATGACTTCTTTGATTCCTGCTTTTTCAAGTTCGTTATTCAATTCGTCAATGTTCTTTTCTGGGTCAACTGTCCCAGTATTCAAACTTGCAGCATAACGATTCATGACATTGATTACGTTAGTCATTTGTGTTTTCACTTTATCAGTGACAAATTGGAAACCAAGAATTGGTGAAACTTTTGCATTTTCGATACTTTCATCCCGTTCTTTGATCTGTTCATCAGTGATCGATTCTTGAGTATACAAGATCATGTTGTTCCCAGTGTTCCAAGCGGCCATATGGGTATTTGGTTGGTAACCATCTAACAATTTCAATTTGTCGTCACCGACTTTTTCCCATTGTTCCCCTTCAACCCCGTAAACCAAACCATTCAACAATTCAGCATCCGTGTTAAGCAAGTTCAAGAATTCTACAGCTTTTTCTTTGTTCTTAGAAGCGTTACCCACCACAAAGTTTGCCATTTGAGCTTGGCTAGTGGATTCCAATTGTTCTGTCAATGGACGAGAAACCAATGGACGGCCAGCAGCGTTAGTCAAAATCGTATCACCGTAGTCAACTGGTCCTTGGGTTTCTTCCCGCATGAACCAAGTGTCTTTATCCAGTGGATAGTCGGTGGTGCTAGTCGCAGCATCTGAAGGAATCAAGCCTTCTTTGTACCAACCATGCAAGGTTTTCAAGATATCTTGGAATTCAGGATCTTCATAACGATTGATAATTTTTGGATTTTTTTCATCATCCAATTTGACTGCAAATGGATAATCTTTTCCTAATGGGTAATCCGCATTGTAGGATGCTTTGAAGCTTTGGCCGATGGCAAAAGCCGCGATATTTGGTTCTTTTTCGTGGAATTGACGCAAGACTTCGGTTGCAGATTCATAAGAACCGTCTACTTTGGAAATATCTAAATCGTATTTTTCAACAAAACTTTGGTTGAAAGTTAACATTTGTTGCGCCCAAGCATTACCATAGACTGGGATCGCATAGAGTTTGCCATCGATTTTGTTCCCTTTGACATACATTTCTGGCAATTGATCCATATAATCTTTCGCATATTTTTCAGACAACTCAGTCAAGTCAGCGAAAGCACCTTTTTGTGCATTGGGTACATATTGGAAGGCAAAGGAAACATCATAGGCTTCACCAGATGCAATCACGGCAGACATTTTCTTGTCCCAGTCGCCCCAACCAACGTATTGAATGTCCACTGTCGCATTGATTTTTTCTTTAATTCGTTTGTTGGCGATTTCCATCAGTTTATCATAGTTTTCAGGTTTGTCCCCAACTTGGTACATCTTCAACGACACGGTACCTTTGTCACCAGAATCTTTCCCCTTGTCAGAAGAACTTCCGCAGGCTGCTAAGCCCAAGGTCATCCCACTGATGGCAGCAATTCCCAATACTTTTTTCCAAGCTTTCATTTCTATTCCTCCTATTTCTATTAGTTAAAACTGTCAGGTCCTTGATGCCGACTGATTTTTCAATTTCAACCAGCCTTCATCAAGTCCCTGGACAACTTTTGACTCCTACATGACAACTACACAACAGATTACTCTTTGACGCCGCCAATCGTCAAACCACCGACAAAATATTTTTGGAAGAATGGGTAAGTCAAGACAATCGGCAATGTAGCGATTACAGTGATCGCCATCCGAGCAGATTCACTCGGCAAAGCAGCTAAGCCACCTTGCAATTGGGCGCTCGCCCCAGCATTCTTCGACAAGTATTCCAAATTGTTCATAATGCGCATCAACAAGTATTGCAACGGAACCAGTTCATCTTTTTGGATGTACAACAACGCGTTGAACCAATCGTTCCAATAACCCAAAGCAGCAAATAAACTGATGGTAGCAATCCCTGGTACGGCTAGTGGCAAAACAATCTTCATAAAGATTTTCATTTCGCTGGCACCATCGATTCGCGCAGATTCGATGATACTATCAGGAATGGTCTTTTTAAAGAAGGTGCGCATGACTAAGATATTGAATGGCCCTAAGGCAAGAGGTAAAATCAACGCCAAAACAGTGTCTTGCATGTTCAAGAGATTGGTAACTACCAAGTAATTCGCTACCATCCCTGGGGTAAAGAGCATAGTAATCAAAGCAAAAACCGTAAAGAATTTCCGGTAAGGGAAGTTTGAACGCGAGATCGTATAAGCATACAAAGAAGTCATGGATGCATTGACGATTGTTCCCACTACGGTAATAAAGACCGTAATCCCAAATGATTGGAAAAGTTTTTGACTCATATCCCCTGCAAAGATAAAGCGATAAGCGGCCGTCGAAAATTCTTTCGGCCAAAAGGAGTAACCATTCACCGCTAAAGCATGTTCACTAGTCAGGGAAATGATGACTACGAAGAAAAAGGGTACCACACAGGAGATGGCAAAGACGGCAATCAAAATATTGAAGAGTAAGTTCGCTCCCGAACTGAAGGAACGGACTTGGACGTTATAGACTTGTTTCTTTTTCAAGTTTCCTTCCTCCTTAGAATAATGCTGAATCTGGTTCGATTTTGCGAACAATCATATTCGCGATAAGCAACAAGACGGCACCTACTGCAGATTGATACAACCCAGCAGCTGCGGTCATACCGATATCCCCAGTGGCTGTCAATCCGTTGTAAATGTAAGTGTCCAATACGGAAGTCACTTGGTACAACGCGCCAGAGTTTCGTGGAACCGTGTAGAACATCCCGAAGTCAGCTCGGAAAATCCCACCGATATTCATAATCAACAAGACAGTCATCATAGGAATGATTTGCGGAATGGTGACATTTTTGATTTGTTGCCATTTGCTGGCCCCATCCACCATCGCTGCTTCATAGTAAGTAGGATCAATCCCCATCACGGAAGCGTAGTAGATAATACTGTTGTAGCCTAACCCTTTCCAGACATTTAAGAAGACAAAGATAAATGGCCAAAACTTAGGATCAGCGTACCAGTTGATCTGTTCATGTCCACCAGCCGTCAACCATTGATTGACAATCCCTTTATCAGGGCTCAAAAAGGCATAAACAAAGGCACTAATGACTACCCAAGAAAGGAAATATGGTAATAAGGACATGGTATGGTAAACTTTCACCAATTTCTTATTCCGTAATTCACTCATGATAATCGCAAAGGAAATCGCGAAGAATAAGTTGAATGCCAAGAAGATGATGTTGTACACCAAAGTATTGCGGGTGATCAACCAAGCATCACTAGAAGAAAATAAGAACTTAAAGTTATCAAAACCCACCCATTTACTATTAATTAGTGCATCGATAAAGCCGTCTGGTGAATAATGAAAATCTTTAAATGCTACCACGTTTGCTAAAACGGGAATATAAAAGAAGAAAATAAACCAGACAAAGCCGGGGAGAGCCATCAAGATTAAGGCTTTATAGCGCCAAACATTTTCGAGAAAGCCACCCTTTTTTTTCTTTTTCACATTTTTCAGCTCCTTTCTGATTGTCGAGGAGTTTTTTGAAAGCCCTCTCACTCGATCCATAGTCAGTTTACCCGTTTTCTTTATGGGAAAGAAGAAACAAATTAAAGGTCTTCTTGAACAAATTAAAGAACTTTTTTTAGGTAATCTATGAAGAAATTGTGAAGACCACAAAAAAACGGTTTGACCGCATCCTAAGATGAAGCCAAACCGCCCCTGTATTTTACAAGGCATCATTATTGTTATTCCCCTAAGCTTTCGCCATTACTTTCAATCACTTTTTGATACCAGAAGAAAGATTGTTTCCGACTTCGAGCAAGGGTGCCTTGGCCTTCATCGTCTAGATCAACGTAGATAAAGCCATAACGTTTACTCATTTCACCAGTACCAGCGGAGACCAAATCAATACAACCCCAAGGCGTGTACCCCATCAAATCAACCCCGTCCAACTCCACCGCATCTTTCATCGCTTGGATGTGATCGCGGAAATATTGGATACGGTAGTCGTCGTTAATGGTGCCATCTGCTTCCACGACATCTTGGGCACCAAAACCATTTTCTACAATAAATAACGGGATATTGTAGCGATCATAAAGTTTACACAATGAGATTCGCAACCCCAATGGATCCACTGCCCAGCCCCAATCAGATTCTGTCAAATAGGGATTTTTAACCGCCGGCATTTGGTTTCCTCCGACATACTTCACTTTGTCCGGGTCAGCTGACGAAGCGGTGGACATATAATAACTAAAGCCGATATAATCCACCGTTCCTTGAGCGATTATTTCGTCATCTCCCTCTAGTTTTTCGATAACGATTCCTTCTCGTTCAAATTCCTTGATGCGGTGGGCTGGATAGTAGCCTTTCACCTGCACATCGATGAAAGATTCTTGATCGCGGTTAAACTGCAAAGCCGCAAAAACATCTTTGGGATCCGCGGTCATGGGATAGCTGGGAATGTAAGCGACCATCATGCCGATTTGGTTGTCTGGATCGATTTCATGGCCTTTCATAACTGCTTTGGCACTAGCCACAAATAGATGGTGCATGGCTTGCCAGCGTTTTGGTTTGCTGTTGTCGTGAATCCCGATTTGCGTCCAACTGCGCAGGAAGTTAATTTCATTGAAGGTCATCCAATAGCGGACTTTGCCTTTGTAGCGTTTGAAAATCGTCTCACAGAAAAAGACGAAGTAATCGACTACTTGGCGATCCAGCCAGCCATCTAACTCATCAGCCAAATGCATAGGAATATCAAAATGATTAATCGTCACCACCGGCTCAATCCCGTGTTTTTGGAGTTCATCAAAAATTCGGTCATAAAAAGCCAAGCCTTCTTCATTGATCGCAAAATCACCTTTTGGACAAATCCGGGCCCACGAAATCGACATCCGGAAGCATTTGAAGCCTATTTCCGCAAACAAGGCAATATCTTCTTGCCAATGATGATAAAAATCTGTCGCTACATGACTAGGGTAATACTGCTCCGGATCAACGTAGCCCACCGCTCCTGCTGGTAAACTCTGTTCCCGGGTCACCTGGTGTGTCTTACCATCCTTGGTTTTAAAACTAATCATCCGCGGGTGTTCTTTGCTACCACCGGTAATTGCATCCAAGGTACTCAAGCCTTTGCCACCAGAAAGATAGGCCCCTTCATATTGATTGGCGGCAGTTGCCCCGCCCCATAAAAAATCTTTTGGAAATGCCATCGCTCGTTTTCCTCCACTTCGTTGAAAAGAGGCAGCCGCTTTATCAGCCACTGCCCATTTCTGCTTAATTTTAGTCGTTACTCAAGTCTTCCCCATTTGAGGCAATCACTTGTTTGTACCAGTCAAAAGATTTTTTCTTGGTCCGAGCTAGTGTCCCATTGCCCTCATTGTCCCGATCCACATAGATAAAGCCATAGCGTTTTTTCATTTCGCCAGTCCCTGCTGAAACCAAATCGATACAACCCCAAGTGGTGTACCCCAACAAATCGACACCATCTTCTTCGACGGCGGCTTTCATGGCGGCAATATGAGCTGCCAAGTATTCAATCCGATAATCATCTGCTACATAGCCATTCTCATCCGGCGTATCTACTGCACCAAGGCCATTTTCCACGATGAACAGCGGTTTTTGGTAACGGTCATAAATATCATTCAAGGTAATTCGCAAACCTAATGGATCGATTTGCCAGCCCCATTCACTAGCTTCCAAGTAAGGATTTTTAACGGAAGCAAAAATATTACCCGCCGTTTGTTCCAACAACTCAGGATCTGTAGTAGATACTCGCGAAGAATAATAGGAGAAGGAAATGAAATCGACGGTATGAGCTTTTAACAGTTCCAAATCCCCAGGTTCCATCTTGATTTCGATACCATTTCGAGCCATCTCTTTTAAGGCATAAGCTGGATACTCACCGCGGGATTGCACATCGATAAAGAAGTAGTTTTCCCGGTCTGCTTGTCGTGAAGCCCAAACATCTTCCGGTTTACAGCTATAAGGATAGTACGCTCCCGCAGCTAGCATACAACCCACTTGATTTTCAGGATCGACTTCATGAGCAATTTTTGTTGCCAGCGCTGAAGCTAGCAACTCATGGTGAGCTGCTTGATACTTAACTTGCTCTTGATTATCTCCTTCTTCAAAGTACAGACCCGCTCCCATGAAAGGAGCATGTAAAATCATGTTGATTTCATTGAAGGTCAACCAATACTTAACCAAGCCTTTGTACCGGTTGAAAATTACCCGACAAAGGTTTTCATAAAAGCCCACCAACTCGCGGCTCCGCCATGCGCCGTATTTTTCAATCAGGTGCATAGGACAATCAAAATGGGTAATGGTTACTAAAGGTTCAATTCCATATTTTTTACATTCTTTGAAAATATCTTCATAAAACTGTAAGCCTTCTTCATTGGGTTCAGCTTCATCTCCTTTTGGAAAAATCCGTGACCAAGCAATGGATAGGCGGTAAGTTTTGAAGCCCATTTCCGCAAACATTGCGAGATCTTCCCGCCAACGATGATACATATCGATTGCGGTTTTTGCTGGGTAAAAATGCTCTTCATCAAAATCAAACATCTTCATTTTACCCGCGATAACTGGAAAACGATCCTTGCCAATCGGTACCACGTCGACATTGGCTAAGCCGCGGCCTCCTTGATCATAGCCTCCTTCACATTGATTAGCTGCGGTTGCCCCGCCCCATAAAAAGTCTTTCCGAAATCCCATTGATACTTTCCTCTTTTCTATTAAATTGATACCAGCTTATTCTAGTATTCGTTGTTATTAGATTAATCCAAAATGTTGAAATGCTGACCATAGTCCATGATCATCCACTGAAGCGGTGATATAATCCGCCATTTCTTTGATCTCTTCACCACCATTTCCCATAGCAACACCCGTTCCACAATGAGCGAGCATCGGGATGTCCACCTTGGCATCACCAAAGGCAAAGCTATCTGCCACCGGAATTTGTAAGTGAGTCAAGAGCTCTGCTACCGCCACGGCTTTATCAATATTCCCTAAAGCCAGGTCGCCAAACAAGGCTCGCTCACCGACACCGCCCCAAGTCCCTGCTTGCAGCTGGGGAAAAGCCTTTTTTGCATCCAAGAAATCTTGGTAATCTTCCAAGATAAAACTGATTTTATTGATATCATCCCGATACAAATCGGCATCAAAAATCAGATCTGGAAAGGCTTTGCGGACTGTCATATCCTCCCTGTTGCCCTTGCGTTGGGAATATTCTTGAATCGTAGGCTGGGCCCGCTCTTCAAAATTATGGCTAGCATACAGACCACTGTTGGCCTCCAAATAAAACTCCAAGCCCCGACTTTGTAACCAGTCGACGATTTTAGTCGTTTCGGCTAAGGACAAAGTCGCTTCTTTGAGGACTTCTCCTCCCACTTCGATGTAGCTGCCATTGCCACCAATATAGCCATCAAAACCGATAGCCACAATGGGTGGATACATTTCAGCTTTACTGCGACCAGTAACTGTATAGACGAGATTTCCTTTGGCTTGGGCTGCATGAATTGCTTCCACCGCTGAATCTGGTAGGTAGTTGTCATAGTTAACTAGTGTCCCGTCCACGTCGAGAAAGATTATTTTTTTAGTCATATCCGGTCCTCAGACTTTCACAGCATCCAAATTGCGAGCAATTTCGTCTTGTACTTGGATTCCTTCTTTTTCTAAACGTTGGATGGTCTCAGCAAAGTTCGGCAAGTACTTTTTATGAGCGATAAAGAGTTCATCCATCACGCGTTTGGCGGTGGCACCAGAAGTCACCAATGGATTCAAGGTAAAGGCTTGCAAAGCTGTCCCATAATCACCGGTCACCGCCGCTTCAATGGTCAACAATTCCATTGCTTTCATCACCTGTAACCAGCCCCGTTCGGCTACTGGTAATTCCCCGAAAGCGACGTTACGAGCTCCTTGACCACCGACATAAGCGGTCACTTCAACGACACAATCCGCCGGTAAATCTGGAACGGCCCCATTGTTTTTAGTTGAAACCACGATTTGCGTTTGCTTATTGGCATAAATCGAAGCAATCGTTTCACAAGCCGCATCGGAATAATAGGCTCCCCCCCGTTGTTGTAGCTGCTCTGGTTTATAGTTGAGTTCAGGATTTTTATACAGTTCAAATAATTCGTGTTCCGTTTGTTTCACTTGTTGGGCCCGGGTCCCCACTGTTTGATATTCTTCCAACGCATGATGAAGCATCTCTTCTTCTTGATAATAATAACGATGGTAGGCACAAGGAATCATCTTCATCTGTTCCAAGAGTTCCCGTTCAAAAGGAATATCATAAATATTTTTTGGTAAGCCGTTGTCCTCTTGGTACATTTTATCGATCAAATCCAAGGTGACATCATGGCCGTGAGCGTCTGCAACTTTATGCCAATGAAAATGGTTCAGTCCAGCAAACTTATAAATCAACTCATCCGTTTCTTTCCCAATTAGCCCTGGTTCCAACATGGTTGCCATCACCGGTACATTACACAAACCGATGACTTTATCCCATTTCCCGTAGCGCACGACCGCTTCGGTAACCATCCCACTCGGATTGGCAAAGTTGACTAGCCACGCATCTGGGCAAAGCTCTTTCATATCTTCAACAATATCCAAAATTACTGGCACGGTGCGGAAAGCTTTAAACATCCCACCAGCACCATTGGTTTCCTGCCCTAACATGCCGTAATATGCTGGGATTCGTTCATCTTTAATCCGTGCATCCAACAAGCCAACACGAAACTGTGTCGTTACAAAGTCTGCATCTTTCAACGCTTCTCGGCGATCCAATGTCAAATGGATTTTGACATCATAGTCGGTCGCATCCCACATGCGTTGAGCCATTTTCCCGACGATTTCCAGTTTTTCACGGCCTTCTTCAATGTCTACCAACCAAATTTCGCGGATAGGTAACTCATCATAACGTTTGATAAAACCTTCCATCAATTCTGGTGTATAGCTGGATCCGCCACCGATTGTTGCAATTTTTACGCCTGTTGTCATTTGTTATTCTCCTCACTTTTCCAATTAATTGATTAAACCGCGAACTCCTGTTTACATTTTCATTATCCGTTATGTAAATCTCATTTACTAGTTTTGACGAGTCATTCGCAATAGCATTTACAAAATAATTGGGAACCAGCCAAGATTTTGTAAAGATTTGTAAACTGCCGTCTAGCAACGACAAGTGCTATCAGAAGGAACGCTTTTTAGACTAGTAACCGCTTTCCATTAGAAAAAACATTCTAAATTCTTCACTAAAATATCTATTTAGCTAGCATAACATTTACAAATCAAATAAACTATTTGTAAATAAACGAGGTGATAAGATGCTACTCCGTGAAAAAATGCAAGGAACTGCCTTTTCCAGTGCCGAGCAACAATTGGTGGACTTTATTCTCCAAAACCCTGAAAAACTCCCCCATTTAACCGTTCAACAAATAGCACAAGCCAATTTTGTTCATCCCTCCACTTTAATTCGTGTGGCCAAAAAACTGGGCTTTAATGGTTGGGTCTCCTTAAAAGAAGCCTATCTCCAAGAAGTCCACTACTTAAATGATCATTTTCAAACCATCGATGCCAATCTACCCTTCACGGCATCAGATGGTATTACCACGATTGCTCAGAAGATGGCGGCTTTAGAAATCTCAACGATAGAAGATACCTTGGCTTTAGTCGATCACGATCACTTGAATCAAGCCAAGCAACTTTTACTCAGCTGTGCCCCCATCAAAATCTTTGGTAGCAATGCCAATCGCCTGATCTCACAAGATTTTGCCTTGAAGATGAATCGAATCAGTAAACAAGTCAGCCACTGTATCCCTGGTGAAGAAGCTTACGAAGCCAGTTGCCTTGCTACAACAGGCTGTGGCCTCTTGATTTCATATACTGGTGAAAACCAAGCTTTGTTGAAAATTGCTAAGATCCTGCAAGAACGGCAAATTCCGATTATTACGATTACTAGCATCGGCAATAATCATTTGAGCCAATTAGCTACTTGTCCGCTGCGCTTGACGACGCGAGAACGCTTGTATTCCAAAATTGGCAACTTCTCGATTAACAAGTCGATTTGTTACTTATTAGATTTGCTTTACGCCTGTGTTTTCGCAGAGAATTACACCCACAATCTCAATTCATTGATTGAAATCGGTGCCGCCGTCGATAAACGGCAAACCAGCCTAGCAATTATTGCTGAAAACACTGTCGAGACCAAATTGCAGTACCAAGATTCCTTTACCCCTAATTAAAGGCGAGTAAAGAAGAACCCAGCCCTGGGGTTTCCTATCTTGAGCCGACTTTGACTTTTTTGCAGGGGCTTACTGGACTATGCTTTTCCCCAATTGAATAGGTGCGCTGAATCAATGCCCACCTCAAAGCAATAAGAAAAGCTGGACGAACTTACTTTGCTCCCGAGAATTAAGGCGGAACCGCCCTATGATGTGCTTTACCATGAATCGGTTACGATTTAATTTTAGGAAGATGCTCGTCGGCCTTAGCAACTTTTGCTTAGTCCAACTGTCTGCAATAGCCAAACTAGTTCGTGAAGCCAGACATTTTTAGAATGCCTTAGTCTACAAGAAAAGAGGACAGCCGAGGTTGTCCTCTCTCTTGCCTAGGGTTTTCCTTTAAGCCAATGCAGTAATCAACTCATCACTGCCAGTTACTTTCGCTTTATCACTTTCAATGATATCCAAGTAGTCGCCGGCATTGGTAATGATAACTGGTGTTTCGACACTATAGCCAGCTGCTTCAATAGCTGCAATATCGAAGCTGACTAATTTTTGACCACGTTTGACACGATCCCCTTGTTTCACATGAGCAGTAAAATGTTCCCCATTCAGTTGAACCGTATCCAAGCCAATATGAATCAATAGTTCCAATCCATTATCAGAAATTAAACCGATGGCGTGTTTGGTTGGGAACAAGGTCATCACGGTGCCATCAAAAGGTGCAATCACTTCCCCTTTTTCTGGATGAATCACAACCCCTTTTCCTAAGACACCTTGGGCAAACGCTTCGTCTTTAGAAGTTGACAAAGGCATCATTGCCCCTGCAACCGGTGAAGTCACGATTTCTTTGCGGACTTGTCCAGCAGTGTCTGTCGTTTCAACTTCCACATAGTCATCTTTCCAGAAGAAGTAAGTCAAAGTGAAGCTGATTGCAGCAGCAACTAAAATCGCAATAATCGCAGTCCATGCATATTGCGCGTTGCCGTCTGGTGCGATGTAGCTTACGATCCCAAAGACGCCCAAGCCCCCCATTTGATAAGAGGTTGCACCGTTCATCATCATGATCATGCCACCGATAGCAGCCCCGATACAAGAGATGATAAATGGTTTTTTCTTCGGTAAAGATAATCCGTAAATCGCTGGTTCAGTTACCCCACAGATACCAGAAATAATCGCTGGAACTGCCAAGGTTTTGAGTTTTTTGTCTTTTAGTTTGAAGAACATTGCGACGATTACTGCTGTTTGTGCAAAGCTGGCTGCAAATGAACCTGCCAACACTTGTGAAAAGCCATTTTCGGTCATTTGCATGATCGCCATTGGCACCACCGCCCAGTGCAATCCGAAGATTACCAAGACTTGCCACAATGCACCTAGAACCAAACCATAAAGAGCTGGTGAGAAGGCCATCAAGTTATTGAAACCAAGGCTCAGTAAATCGGTTGCCCCAGAGATGATTGGACCAATGACTAAGAAACCAACTGGCAACGCAAGCAAGAGAACGAAGAATGGGACAAAGAAAGTTTGCACTAACTCAGGAATCACCCGTTTTGCCAATTTTTGAATTTGAGCCGCAAAAGCGACAATAAAGATAACTGGCATAACTGAGCTTGTGTAGTTACCAGCTACCCAAGGAATTCCCAAGAAGGTTTCATAGGCTGGTAAACCGAACAACGATTGCGCAGCACCATCTGGATAAGCGGCTGCTAATGTGCTCGCTTGAATACTCGGATAACAAAGAGCTGCCCCAATGACAATCCCCACCATCGTGTTCAAACCAAATTTACGTGCTGCCGTGTACCCAACAATCACCGGCATAAAGTAGAAAATCGCATCCCCGATAGCATTAAGCATCAAGTAGGTTCCGCCAGTTTGAGCATATTCAAACCAACCTGTTTGAGAAGCAATAAAGACTAAGAGGGCATTTAACCCTTTCACCATACCGGCTGCTGACAAGGCCCCCAAGAATGGTTGGAAACAGCCGCTTAAGATGTCGATAATTCGATTAAAGATACTGCCCCCAGAAGCTTCGCCGCCACTGTCTGCCGAAATCCCTGCCACATCGATAACATCTTCGTAAACCGCTGGCACATGGTTACCGATTACGACTTGGTATTGGCCACCAGATTTCATCACCGTTACCACACCGTCCATGTTTTTCAACACGTCATCATTGGCTTTTCCTTCATCTTTTAACTTGAAGCGTAACCGGGTAATACAATGGGTTAAGCTATTGATATTCTCCTTACCACCAACATTTGCTACAATTTTTTCTGCTAAATCACGATATTTTCCCACAATTTTCCCTCCTTATAGGTATGTAGAAATAAAAATAAATGCAAGCAACTTTTTTGTTTGGGTGAACCTCGCCCCTCCTTTAGTGAATGATTTTACTGATTTGCCTTCTGGACTAAACGAGCCAGATGGATTGTCAGATATAATTTTTCATCATTGCTCATCACATAATGATATTTTTCCGTGATGAACTGTTGAATCTTTAATACACCTTGATAAGCATTCCGATACTTCCGCTGAATGATCAGCAATAAGTCCTCATCTGTTTCATCTTGGTATTGTTTGCCACTCATAATACGTGAGGCAAAAAAACGGAGATGGGTGCGAAATCGATAAAAATACACCGACTCTTCATCAAATTGAATCTTGAAATAATAGCTGGCAATTTGAATAATTTCTTGCATCAACTCCGTCATTTCATAGACATCGTGGTGCTCGGTTTCTGTTTGGGCATTGACCAAATGCAAAGCGATAAACCCTGCTTCATCCTCTCCTAAGTCGATGCGATAACGCTGAGCAATCATGGCGACGGCTTTTTTGCCAATTGCATACTCATCAGGGAAGAAACGCTTAATATCCCACAATAATAAATTGCGCACCCGGATACCTTTTTTTACTCGTTGGATTGCCGTGTATAAATGGTCCGTGATGGAAATATAGATGGAATCATTGAGACTAGCTGCTAATTGCTTTTTGGCATCATCAATAATTTCCGTAGCTAGCTCCAGATACGTCACAGGCACGTCCATCAGCAACTCTTGAAAGCGTTGCGAAATCCCAGAATCTGAAAGATGGTAGCGTTTGTCGATTTTGCTTTCATCAATCCGATCACCATTGCGTTTTTGAAAGGCTAACCCCCGACCAGAGACAATAATTTCGTTATCTTTCTCATCTTTCGTCAAAACTACATTGTTATTTAGAATCTTGACGATTTCCATTTTACGGCCTTCCTTTCTAAATAATAAAACAATTATTATCATAAAGTTTTAATCTTAATTACATTTCCATGATAATAAACCTCATTTGGTTTGTCAACGCTTACAATGGATTTTTGTTGTTTTATTTTTTCAAAAATATGCAATAAACAAATAAAAAACCCAATGAATGCACACAAAAATGTGGCTTCATCAGGTTTAGCTTGTTTTCACAATCACTATCCAGAATAATCGGTCTATTTAATTCATGTCTATCTTAACAAAACAAGAAAACGCTGTCAATCACTATTTCTCTTTAAGTTCAAAAAACTTTTATTAAAGAAAAGACGATATTTTATTATCTTATTTTTTAAATCGCATGTATTTTTAATAAAGCTTCTGAGTGGTTTTTCGTTTTTCAAAATAAATCCAGTGATGTTTGATTATTTTATCATCTCTTTTTGGCTTGATAAAAGAAAACAGCCAGCAAGCAGGTTGTACTTCCCTGACTGCTGGCTTTGATGGATCTATCGTGGCTTGACTATTCCTCTACGGATTGCAATTTGTACATATCTGCATAGAGTCCAGCTTGAGCCAATAACGTCTCATGAGTCCCTCGCTCCACCACTTGACCTTTATCAAGGACTAAGATCATATTTGCGTCGCGAATCGTGGATAGCCGATGAGCGATGGCAATCGTGGTCCGGCCTTGGCGCATATTTGCCAGCCCCTCTTGGATTAGCCCTTCTGTTTCAGTATCGATATTGGCGGTTGCTTCATCCAGAACTAAAATTTTGGGATTTGTGACCATTGTGCGGGCAAAGGACAACAATTGTCGTTGACCGCTAGAATAACCGGCTCCTCGCTCGATTACCTTTGCATGATAGTCCCCTGGTAAGCTTTCAATAAATTTGTCCGCCTGAACAAACCGGGCCGCCGCTTTAATCTCTTCATCGGTAATATCTTTGTTTAGCAAGCGGATATTGTCAGCAATATCACCATAAAACATAAAGGCATCTTGCAAAACGAGCCCCATTTTCTGCCGTAGCTCACTGATGGGATACTCACGAATATCTTTGTCATCAATTAAAATTTGTCCTTCTGAAAACTCGTAAAATCGCATCAAGACATTGATGATGGAACTCTTCCCACTGCCGGTGTGCCCGACTAAGGCCACTGTTTCACCAGGATTTGCTACAAATGAAATATTCTTTAGGACATCATGTTCCCCATCATATGAAAAACTGACATTGCGAAATTCAATTTTGCCGGCACCAATTACTTCACTAGCATCGGGATTTTGCTGAGGTGTATACTCCTCTTCATCCATAATTTTTAAAATTCGACTTGAGGCTACTACTCCATCGGTAAAGACCGACAAGAAATCCATCATTTGGCTCATGGGATTGAAAAAGCCTTGGACGTAAGTGGTGAAGGCATAAATCAGCCCTACCTCCACTGGCGATTTTAAGGCATCAATGCCAAACAAAGTCAAAGATAAGGCGATGGCAATGGCATACAAGAAATTAATAATCGGTGAAAGCAATAACGAATTGGTTTTAATCATGGCATAGCGCGTCTTCAAATAATCATCATTGATTTCTTCAAACTCTTCATTCAGACGAGCTTCTTGACGAAATTGCTGAATGATTGCCATACCGGAGATGGATTCATTTAGCTTGGTATTTAACTGACTAAGGCGTTCCCGCATCTGTCGGTAAATTCGTGAGCTGAATTTTTGATAATACCAGATCACCACCACTAACAAGGGTAAGAATAATAAATTAGCCAAGGCAATCTTTGGCGAAATTTGAAACATCGCAATAAAAGACGAGCCTACCGCAAAAATCCCCGTTAACAACATCAAAAATACATACCAAAAATCATACAAGGTTTCGGTATCATTCGAAACTCGGGAAACAATGGAGCCCGCCGGTGTCTGATCGAAATAACGCATCCCTAACGTATGAAGTTTTTCAAATAGTTTCGTTCGGACATACTGGAAAGTGCGCAACGAAGCCATCGAATACATAAACCATTGATAAAACCAAATGATGGCTTTTAGTAAAACACCAAAGAAATAACCGGTCGCAAACAAAACAATGATCTGGGTCGTAGCCGTTTTGGGAGTCAGATAATCATCCATAAAAGTCTGGATGATCCGAGGTAGTAAAATATTGACTACCGATAACAATAAAGCAAAAACAATCGCCGTAAAAAATGTTTTTCGAAACGGTTTGGCAAATTGAAACATGCGTTTGATGATCACTTTTTGTTCCGAAAAGGGAATCGACTTGGACCATGCAGACTGCTTATCTTCCATTATTTACTGATACCTCCCTCGATTTTTGCTTCTAACTGTTGCCGTTGCCACATCCGATGGTACCACCCATCGATTGCTAACAATTCCTCATGGGTGCCTCGTTCAATGATCTGTCCTTCATCAATAACGATGATTTCCCCTGCATGCATCACTGAGCTTAAGCGATGAGCAGCGATGATCGTCGTTTTATTTTGGCGATAGGCTTTTAAGCCAGAGAGAATTGCTTCTTCTGTTTTGGCATCAACTGCGGACAAGGCATCGTCAAGGATCAAAAGCTCTGGATTGACCACCAACGCACGAGCGATGGAAAGACGTTGTTTTTGCCCACCGGATAATGACACACCTCGTTCCCCTACCATGGTGTCATACCCTTTTGGAAAAGCTTTGATATCTTCATCAATGGCTGCTAATGCGGCCGCTTGTTCAACTTGTGCTTGCGGCAGTTTCGGATTAGCAAAGCGAATGTTGTCTCTGATATTCATGGAAAACAAGAAATGATCCTGTGGTACATACCCAATGGAACCAAGTAACGCATCCAAAGTATAATCCTTAGTGTCTACCCCACCAATGGTAATGTTACCGGAAAAGTCATCGTATTCCCGCATCAATAACTTCATAATGGTTGTTTTACCGGCCCCAGTTTTACCAACAATCCCCAAGGTTTTTCCTTCAGCAAGAGTAAAGCGGATGTCTTTTAGCGCTTGCGTTTCTTGATCATCAGGATAAGCAAACGAGTCAATTTCAACCTGGATATCCCCTTTGGCTGGCGTCATTAAGGCATTCGGTCGTTCCTGAATATGGGATTTTTTTTGCAACAATTCTGCGACGCGATCATAGCTCGCATTGCCCCGTTCTAGGACATTGAAGAGGCGACCAATCGCAAACATCGGCCACACTAGCATGCCGATATAACTAATAAAGGAAACCATCTGGCCAATAGTGATGGTGCCGGCCATGATAAAACGGCCCCCCACGATGATTGTAATCACATAACTAATCCCAATAATCACCGTAATAAACGGATCAAAAAGAGCATCTAAGAAATTTACCCGGCGATTTTTGAGGATTGCCGTATCGATTTTGGTTTGAAAATCCCCTAAGTCTTCTTTTTCCTGACCAAAAGTTTTAATGACTTTCATACCGGTCACACTTTCTTGGGTTTTATCATTGATATCAGAAAAAGCTTCTTGGGAATCCCGAAAAGCATCATGGAGTTTGGAGCCTAACACCCGTGAAGTCACTGCCAATAAAGGGAGCGGCAATAAGGCAATCAAGGTCAAACGCCAGTCTACAAATAACACCATCGCGATAATGGTCGCGCCACCGGTGATAAAGGAATCTGCAAACGTTAAGATGCCCGCTCCGGCAACGTTTTGAATCGCATTTAAGTCATTGGTAGCGTGAGCCATCAAATCGCCAGTACGGTGTTCTTGATAAAACACGTGATCCATCTGGGTAAAATGTTGAAACAACTGCCGCCGTAAATCTTTTTCCAAACGGGCGGCCCCACCCCAGATATTCATTCGCCAAACGTAGCGAAACACATATTGCCCAAGAGCAGCCAACAATAAGATGACTACCCAAAAAATGATGATTGGCAATTGAATATTGTTTTCCGCAATTTCATCAATGATAATTCCAATAACTTTCGGTGGAATTAATTGCACGAGGGCTACCAAAACCAAGGCGGTAACCCCAATCAGGTAAGCCTTTTTTTCTTTTTTAAAAAACCAGTCTAATTTACGAAAGATCGACATCTTTACCCTTCCCTCTCCACTTACTTTCTTTACTGCACTCCCACGCTAACAAAACTGTTTTGCAGGTCGCCTCTAAAACTCGTTTGCTGCTACTCCTTCAGTTTTTATTTTCGAAAACTTTGTCACGAAAATAACCACACCCAATAAGAAAGCCGGCCGTTCTTGCTTCCGGAGAATGCCAGTTCGTGAAGCCAAAAATTTTAGACTTGGCATTGTGAAAATTCTCCAATACCTTAGTCTATAAAAAGGTTTTCACTCCCCAAAACCACAAAAATAGCGGGCCGAAAATCAGCCCGCTGGTAACATCAAAAAGACCTGCCTATTTTTTCTTGCTATTGCTGGCAGCTTGCCCTTTCATTTGCGCCATCATTTGACGAATTTTTTTCTCTGAAGGCTTTTGCCCCATCGACATCATCATTGAACGCAACATGTCCTCATTAATGGGAGGATTTTTTTCGAGATAATTTTGCATATATTTACGGGCGAGGAAGAAACCACCCACAGCACCCAATAATAGGGCAATGATTATCAATAATACGACTACCGGTGTTGACATCTATATCGCTCCTTTCCTTGTTTTGTCGCAAATTTTCACCCGCGACTCTCTCAATGAATTATTTTACTAGATATTTTCCTAAAAGAAAAGGCGTTTTCCGAAATTCATCGTATTTTCGGAAAAAGCCTTCAAACTCAAGTTAACGCAACATCCCGTGCGCTAAAAATCCAATTTCCAAAAAAGTAGAGCAAACCGCCGTACAGCCCCAGCAAACCTAAAGATTGCCAAAAATCCAAGGTTAACCATTGATCCAAAGGTTGGCCCGCCAATTGAGGAATTGTCTCTTTAATATTCGTTGCATTAAAGAAATTCCATTTCAGCCAGGGAAATTTCGTTTGGCCTAAAAATAAAAGATTATTGAAAAGACTACCGCCAAATAACAACCCAATACCCAAACCGACACTCATTGCTTGGGAACGTAAAATGGCTGAGATAAACATGGTGATGGCGATATAAAAGGATAACAATAATAAGTTGACACCAGCAGTCACCAGGGCTACTTTTAAGGCTGACCAATCCCCGAAACCAGCCACCGGTAACAAAGGTGACTCAGCTTTCATAAAAAGATTCGCGGCAGCAAGGCAGGTAATAAGCAACAGGACCGTCGACAAGAGACCAAAGAGGAGCGTCGTAAGGAATTTTGCTGCATAAACCTGCGTACGAGAATAGGGGCGAATCAGTAAAAATTTAATCGTCCCCCGTGAAAACTCCTCAGATATGATGGTGGCAGCGACAATCACCACAATCAGATTGAGTACCGACAGCATCGAGGCCAAGCTGGCAAAGGTTTGATTGGCCCCCACTTGCCGACTGGTGATGGCACCTCCCAAGATGCACAAAAAGATCGTCAATCCCAGCAAAAGCGCTAGCATGATCCAGGTTCCAAGTTTTTTCGTCAGTTTGAGCCATTCGTTGATGATTAAGTTTCCCATCTTACACCCCCCCTTCTGTCCACTTAAGAAAGACATCTTCCAAAGAATTAACTTTTAATACCAACTGCAAAAGACCAACATCACCATTGACCAGCACTTTGGCAATTTCACTCCGACTTTCTTCAGCCGTTACAACCAAGAGCTCGTCGCCTTCCGCGGTGACATGTTGAAACCCAGCCGCTGTTAGCAGCTCTTTGGCAAGAGTATTGTTAGTAGTGATTAGCGATACTTGATGGTGGTCGCCTCTTTTAATATCAGCCATGGCGACTTTATGGGTAACCTCACCGTTTTGCAAAATCACTAATTGATCTGCCAACTGCTCCACATCACTTAATTGGTGACTAGAAATCAAAACAGAGATGCCTTGGTCTCTAAGATCAAGGAGCATATCACGAAACTCCCGCATCCCCAATGGATCTAAACCATTCATCGGTTCATCCAATACCAAGAGGGCTGGTTGGTGGAGCAAGGCTTGGGCGACACCAAGTCGTTGCCGCATCCCTAAGGAGTAAGTTTTCACTTTTTGCGAAATCTTGTCTTCCAAGTGAACCGCCGCCACCACTTCTTGAATGCGGGCGTTAGAAATCGGTGTTCGACTGATCCGGGCGTACTGTAGCAAATTATCATACCCGCTAAGGTAATTGTAAAACTCAGGATTTTCCACAATCGCCCCTACATTGGCGATAGCGCTTTTGAAATCTTTGGTTAAGGAAGAGCCATTGATCATAATATTTCCTTGATCCAATTGCATCAGACTGACAATGACGCGAATCAGCGTAGTCTTACCAGCCCCGTTAGGTCCTAAGAGGCCGACGATTTGACCTTTTTCCACGACAAAAGCAACATTTTTTAGAATCATTTTTTTGCCAATGCGTTTCCAAATATTTGATAGTTCTAAAGCATTCTCAGCAGACACAAACTTTCCTTCTTTCGCTTCAATGTTATCCAATTCCTTGATTATTTCACCAGAAAACAGATGATTTCCGTGCAATTCTAATACTATTCAATAATCATAAGCAGTGGCTTTATTAAAGTCAAACTGTTTTCTAAAAATCCGACTAAAGTCTGACCCTGCGATTATCGAGGGCTAAAAATATTTTATTAGCACAAAAATATTTTTAGCTAGTAAACGGTGTAGGCGTTTTCATTTCGTGAGAAACATGCTATCATGAACTATAGGGTAAGTAAAGGAGTGTTAGCAAATGGAACAAACATTAGTCATTATCAAGCCGGATGGGGTCCGGCGTAAACTAGTTGGACGGATCATCCAACGCTTTGAAGATCGCCAATTAACCATTACAGCGATGCGAGTGGATCGGATGAGTCGTGATTTAGCCAAAGTTCACTATGCTCATCTGCAAGAGAAACCTTTTTTTGAAGAAATTCTGGAATATATGACCTCGGGACCGGTGATTTATCTCGTCTTAGAAGCAGATAACGCAGTGGCATTGGTTCGGGGGATGGTGGGCTTCACTGATGGCTTGAAAGCTACACCAGGGACCATTCGCGGCGACTTTGCCATTAATAAGGATGAAAATGTCGTCCATGCTTCCGATTGCCCGGAAGCCGCTCGCAATGAAATTCAGCGCTTTTTCGGAGCAGAAGCCCCATTGGAAATTGCGATTTAAAAAATGTTGCATCAAGAGTGCATAAAAATAGGCGCGTTCACTACCGATAAAGCAATCGTAGGGAACGCGCCTTTTTTTGACTAGTTTAAAAGCTACTGGTCTTGAATCTGGAGTTTTGCTTTTACGCCATAATTTTATCCAACAAATCAGCCTCAAAAACCTGATTTTTCAACATGGTGATTTCAAAACCATAGGGCGCCCGCTTATTTTTCTTATCTTCGCCAACGTATGGGGTTTCTAAAATCTTAGGCAATTGAGCGAGTTGGGGATGATGCACTACCTGATTCAAGGCATCAAAGCCGATAGTTCCAAAGCCAAGATTGGCGTGCCGGTCTTTGTGAGACCCTTGAGGATTTTTCGAATCATTGACATGGACGACTTTTAAGCGATCCAAGCCGATAATTTTATCAAACTCATTTAAGACACCATCAAAATCTTCCCGAATATTATAGCCTGCATCATTGGTATGGCAAGTATCTAGAGTCACTGAGAGTTTTTCATTGAACGTTACACCATCGATAATGGTGGCTAGTTCTTCAAAGGTCCGCCCGAGCTCCGTTCCCTTACCTGCCATGGTTTCAAGGGCAATTTGCGGAATTTGATCGCGTTCCAAAACTTCATTCAGGCCTTTGATGATTTGCTTGAGCCCCGCCTCCACTCCGGCGCCGACATGAGCTCCAGGGTGAAGCGTGATCTGCGTGGCCCCCAATGCTTGGGCCCGTTGGATTTCTGCTCTTAAAAAGTTCACGGCGAAACCGAAATTTTCCGGTTTAATTGTATTCCCTAAATTGATGATATAGGGAGCATGAACGACAATATTTGAGAGCTGGTGTTCTGCCATAAAGGCCTGACCGGCTTCAATATTTAAATCCTCAATCGGTTTGCGCCGGGTATTTTGTGGTGCCCCGGTATAGATCATAAACGTCGTGGAGCCGTAACCTGCGGCTTCTTCTGCTGCTCCCAAAAGCATTTTTTTGCCACTCATGGAAACGTGAGATCCTAGTAATAACATATCCTGTATCCTCCTAATTTTTCAATAAAAACCTTTGTTGTATTTAATGGTAGCCACCAACAATTGCTACTAATCTTTACCTGCTTAAGAAAGCAACAATCACCGTCATTAACGGTAGACTGATTAAAAAGCTAATCGATGAGCAAAAGCCGGTGATTTCTTCTTTGATACCAGCACTGACGGAATGAATCACGCTAAATAATGGCACCGGCGTCACCGCAAGCAAACACAAAATCAACTTGATGGACTGAGGCAAGGGGGCCAACCCAAAAAGAGCCACCAACACAAGACCAAAACCGTAACGTAGCGCGAGGCCTTTCACCACCAATTTCAAAGAAGTACGAGGTAAGCGCAATTGCAGATACAAGCCAATCATAAACATAGACAAGAATGTATTGGCACTGGCCACCGGTTTTAAAATCGTGAGCCAAGCTAGTGGCAACTGGAGATCCATCAAGCGAACAAAAAGCATCAGCAAGTAAAAGGTAAAGGGTGGACTAGTAAATAGCTTTTTTAAAATGCTTTTGAGATGAGGAGGCTCTTTTTCACCAGTGAGATGGTCGATCACCACCGTCGTGCCGCCAGCCAGCATGATGGAATTCCCTAAATCAAAAATCGATAAAATAGGCACCCCTGCCCCATAGAAGCTCTGGACAAAAGGCAAAGTAAAGTTGCCAATATTAAACCCCGAGCCAGTGTACAGTAGAAAAATCTGATCTTGCTGCGTATCTTTACCGGCAAATAGTTTTCCTACACCGATTTGGCTCAACGTCAGAAGCAAAGCAAAAGGAATCAGCAATAATAATTGGCCTGATAATTGTAATGTCGCAAGATTCACCACAATAACGGCGGGAATCGTAACATTGATGATTATCCGAGATAAAATCGTGCCGTCTCCTTTGCTTAATAACCCCGCTCTTTTTGTGAGATAGCCTAAGATGATCATAACAAACAATGACACTGCATTTGTAATAATATGCCCCATGTTCCCCTCCCTGAATAGTGAAACGCAAATTTGGCGGTCCGCTGAACAGCTTGACCGTACCACTCTTGCTAAACATCAAACGCTTTCTTTCCTCATATAATAAGAGAGGCCATCTTCAGATGACCTCTCTTGGATTTTAGAATTCCAACAAGAAATATTTTTTCTTGCCACGACGAATCACAGTGTAGCGATTGTCTAATTTATCTTCCGCAGTCAAAGCCGCCGTCAAGTCTTGGCGCCGCTCGCCGTTGACATAGATGGCTCCGTTTTGAATATCTTCTCGCGCTTGCCGTTTCGAAGCTTCGATGCCAGCAGTCACCAACAATTCCACCAATTGCAAATCATCGTCACTTTGAACTTGGTAACTTGGTACACCTTTAAACCCTTGCTGAATTTCCGCCGCCGACAAGCCTTTAATCTCACCAGAAAAGAGAGCTTCCGAAATATGAACGGCTTGTTGGTAAGCTGCTTCTCCATGAACCAAAGTCGTCACTTCTTTGGCTAACGCTTTTTGGGCGACGCGGGATTCTGGTGATGCCACAAAATCTTTTTCGATAGCCGCAATCTCATCTAAGCTTAGGAAAGTAAAGTATTTCAAGAACTTCACAGCATCCCGGTCATCGGTATTAATCCAAAATTGGTAAAATTCGTAAGGGGTAGTTTTTTCAGGATCCAACCAGACGGCATTGCCTTCTGTTTTCCCAAATTTCGTCCCATCTGCTTTAGTAATCAGGGGCATCGTCAAACCAAACCCTTGGACTTCCCGTTCCCGACGCAATAACTCAATCCCTGAAGTGATATTTCCCCATTGGTCAGAACCACCCAGCTGCAACAAACAGCCTTCAGAATCGTAAAGGTTAAGGAAATCGTAGGCTTGCAATAATTGGTAGGCAAACTCAGTATAAGAAATCCCACTTTCAATCCGACGTTTGACACTTTCTTTTGACATCATGTAGTTAATCGTAAAGTTTTTCCCTACGTCACGGAGGAAATCAATCAGTTTCATTTCCCCTAGCCAATCGTAATTATTGGCTAAAATAGCCGGATTTGTCTCATCGTCAAAGTCAATAAAACGAGACAGCTGGTTTTTGATACTTTGTGCCCAATCTTTGACTGTATTCAAGGTGTTCAACTGACGTTCTTGATCTTTAAATGAAGGATCGCCAATCATACCCGTTCCACCACCGACTAAAGCGATAGGCACATGACCGTTTTGTTGGAAGCGTCGCAGCATCAGAATCGGCAATAAGTGGCCGATATGCAAGCTGTCTGCAGTAGGGTCAAACCCGATATATAACTTCACAGACTCTTCGTTTAGTTGTTTTTCCAACGCCGCTTCATCTGTCACTTGGTGCACCAGACCGCGACTTTTTAGTTCTTCAAAAAATGCAGAACCCATGGTGTAGCCTCCTTAATTATTTTGAGATTTGCTTTTCAAATCTTCTTAATTTTGCCGATTCTTCTGCGTCTGAGACAGAAGAACAAAAGCAATGTCGTTCACTGTCCATCTTAACTGAATTGGTGGTTAAATAAAAGGGATAATTATAAGAATGTTTGCGATTTTATTAGTATTAGCTTGCTACTTTGGTGGGCGCTATCCATTTACGGTGATTTTTGCTATAATACAACGGTACTTGTTTGAAAGATAAGGTCTGTTTTGCTAACGTAGTCCTAGTAGTAAAACACGCCAGCCCTTTCAGCCAACCAAATCACAAGCCGCTCTTCAGTCTCCAACAACGTTCCTACTCATAAGGGTGGAGCTTTAGTAACTGCTTGTGGCAATATTTTGACGAGGTGAAAAACGTGCCCCAAAAGAAAAAACGCCAACCTACAAACGAGCCGGATGTCAAACATAAAGGCTGGTTTTATTTTAATGTCGGCTTGCGTACAATTAATGCGCTATTATTAGTAGGAATCTCCTTTTTAATCATCGGTGGTGCTTTAGTCGCCGGGATTGGTGCGGGTTATTTTGCCTATTTAGTAGAAGATACCCAAACCCCTACCAAAAAAGAAATGCAAAAAACGCTGGGAGAGTTTTCGGAAACCTCCAAGCTGGTCTATGCGGACAATAGCAATATCTCCACTATCCGCTCTGATTTAAGTCGAACGGCGGTAAAATCCGACCAGATTTCCGATTTACTAAAGAAAGCGATCATCGCAACCGAAGATGAGTATTTCAATGAGCACAATGGAGTGGTGCCAAAATCCGTCGTCCGGGCCCTCCTATCTGAGGCAACTGGCTTTGGTGGCGGAGGCGGGGGCTCGACCCTGACCCAGCAATTGGTGAAACAACAAGTCCTCACCAATGAAACCACCTTTAAGCGCAAAGCCAATGAGATTTTGCTGGCAATGGAAGTTGAAAAATATTTTTCAAAAGATGAAATTGTCACCATGTACCTCAACGTTTCACCATTTGGCCGCAACAACAAAGGGCAAAATATCGCCGGTGTCCAAGAAGCTGCCAAAGGGATTTTTGGCAAAGATGCCAGTGAAGTCAATCTTGCTCAGGCTGCCTTTATTGCAGGTCTGCCCCAAAGTCCAATCGTCTATAGTCCATATGACAATAGCGGCCAACTTAAGGAAAACTTATCCGCTGGTTTGAAACGAAAAGATTATGTCCTCTTTAGTATGTATCGTAACCATGACATCACCAAAAAAGAATACGATGCTGCGGTAAAATATGATCTATCCAAAGATTTCTTACAACGGGAAACCCAAGACAATAGCAATCATGACTTCCTCTACTACACTGTTTTAGGGGAAGCACAAGAAATAATCGCGGAAAACATGCGACAAGCCGATAAAGTTTCGGATAAAGAATATAAGAAAGAAAAAGTCAAAAACAGTTACTTAGAAAAAGCTGCGAATGAACTAGTCTCCGGGGGCTACACGGTAAAATCCACCATCGATAAAGACATCTACAAAGCGATGCAAGATGCCGTTGCCGAATACGGCTATATGCTGGATGGCACCGATACCGGTACCGTCCAAGTGGGCAATATCATGATGGATAATAAAACCGGACGCGTCCTTGGCTTTGTAGGGGGGCGGGACTTTAACGACAACCAATACAACCATGCGTTTGACGGCGCTCGTCCAGCCGGTTCCTCCATCAAACCGATTTTGGTTTATGGTCCAGCCATTGACCAAGGAATCTTGGGCACCGAGACCCGCATCTCCGACTTTGAACGGGAATGGGTCGGAAGCGACGATTTGGATGAAGATGATCCAAACAACTCCAAAGGCAAACCGATCGTCAACTCTACCAACGCTGGGACGAATACTTTCTTGACGACTCGTGAAGCCCTAAATGTCTCCTCCAATATCGCCGCAGTCAATGTCTTTGATAAACTGAAAAGCGAAAAAGGTGAGACCTTCGCTTACGACGAATACTTGAAAAAAATGAACTACCACGCCACCAACCAATGGGCCTATGAAGGGGCAGCTTTAGGTCCAAATGATGTGTCGACGATGGAACAGACAAACGGCTTCCAAACACTAGCTAATGGCGGGGTTTATGAAGAAGGCTATATCATCGAATCCATCACTGATAGCGAAGGCAATGTGGTATACCAACACAAAAACAAACCCGTTCAAGTCTTCTCCAAGGCAACCGCCTCGATCATGAACGATCTGATGCGGGGGATTCTCGACGCTGGCATTACCAGTAACTTCAAGTATACCGTCTCTGGTCTCAATTGGTATCTTGGACAAGGAGACTGGGTAGGGAAAACCGGCTCTTCTGATGAATACCGAGATTCTTGGCTGATCGTCTCCACCCCAGCCATCACCTTAAGTAGTTGGTCCGGGGTTGCCGACAATACCTTAAAAAATGATAGCGACGCCAGCAAACGCACGGGTCAATACATGGCTTATCTGGCCAACCGCATTTATATGGCCAATCCTGATGTATTTGGGGTCGAGGAACGCTTCCAATTAGATAGTAGCGTTAAAGGCTATGATGTAGCGACGGTTACCGGTACCGAAGCTGGTAAAGTCACAGTCAATAAAAAGCAACAAACAATTCCAGTAGCAACCACGCAATCCCTTTATGCTAAAGGAAAACCCGCTGAAGCTAGCTTCAACTTTGGGATTGGAGGCACAGAGGAAAATTACCAAACCTATTGGGAAACCATCTTCGGCAAAGAAGAAGAAAAGAAAAAGGAAACCGAAAAATCCAAAACTGGAAACACCAGCTCAAGTGGTTCTAGTGACGCTAGCGATTCCAGTAACACCAGTGACTCCAGCGAAGGAAATTCCGGGGCTTCCTCCGATTCAAGTAATACTGAGGAAGAGACGCCTTCCTCAGATGCTGCGGATGACGATGAAAAAACAGCAGCGGCTGAAACTGATAAAGATGACCCTGCCGCTGAGAAAGACAATGAGAACAAAGCTGACGAAAAACAAGACAAAGCAGAGGAAAAATAAGCATACATCCCCTTCAGCTTGGGGGACGTATGCTTTTCCCTAGGCTTGATAAAAGGGATGCTCTTCTTCGCTTCCTAAACCTGTCTTTTTCAGCTTTGCAAAGTTACCATCTCTCACATAAAAGGAGACCCTCGTCGATAAAACGAGGGTCTCCTTTTATGAAATGAAGCTGAACACTATTTAGCTGAAAGCGTTCGTGCTGCCTTTCTTATTCACTGTACAGCGATTTATTCAATTACTTGTAAGGTTTTATCAGTCTTCGTAAATGGTACGCAACCAGATTCGGTAACATATAGACAATCTTCAATGCGGACGCCCACTTTACCAGGAATGTAGATACCTGGTTCAATCGAGAAGCACATACCTTTTTCAATCACGAGGTCGTTACCTTTCACTAAGGATGGAAATTCGTGAACGGTGGTCCCAATCCCGTGACCTAGACGATGGTTAAAGTATTCCCCATAGCCAGCATCGCTGATAACATCTCGTGCGATTTTATCCAATTGAGCAGCTGTAATGCCTGGCCGAACAGCTTCTTGGGCAGCCAATTGGGCTTTCAAGGTCAAGTCATAGATTTCCCGTTGATAGGCAGTTGGTTCTTTGTAGGCGACTGTCCGCGTGGCATCACTACAATAACCTTTCCAGACGACTCCTAAGTCGAATAAGACTAACTCATTTGGTCGTACTTGATTCTCACCAGGTGCACCATGAGGACTTGCAGCATTTGCTCCGGCGAGAACTAAGGTATCAAAACTCATTTGTGACACACCGCGACGCTTTAATTGGTACTCAATTTCAGCAACAATTTCAGCTTCTTTGGCCCCTTCTTTGATGGCCCCAAAACCAATTTCAAAAGCCACATCCGCCCAGTCACCGGCTTCGATCATCGTGGCCATTTCTGCCTCGGTTTTGATCAGCATCAAACGTTGCACAATACTTGTCAAATCCAGTGAAAGATCACATGCTGGAAACATTTCCCGCAACAATTCAAAGCGATCAACAGTCAAGGCATTTTTTTCCAGCGCTAATTTCTGTGGTACACCGTAACGACTAGTGATTTCCTGCTTAATTTTTTCCCAAGGGTTTTCGCTATCAAGATACCCCACCACATCATAGGCCCAGCTGCTAGCTTGTGCATCCTCGACTTCTAAGGCTGGTGTGAACAAAAAGGGATTCCCTTGAGAAGGGATAAACAATGCCAAAATCCGTTCGTGAGGGTCGCTAGCATAGCCACTCAAATAAGCGATATGTCCAGGATCGGTAATATAGGAGAGATCCGCCCCTTCTTTCGCCGCTGCCGCTCGTAGTTCCGCTATCTTCTGTTGATTCATAACTATTGCCTCTTTTCTTTTTGATAATCGACAAGCCAAGTGCTTTTCATCCTAGCGCGTAACCCGTCGATAAAACACTCATCTTCATTATACCACTCTTACAAAAAAAGCACTTCTTGAAAGGAACACAACCTTTTCATGAAAACTGCAATAAAACGGTTGCAATCTTTGAAATAACATGCTATTCTTACTTAGAAATGTAAATCAGATTTTCTGAAAACAGATAAAGAGGAGCATAAATATGGATAAACAAACGATTACCATCTATGACGTCGCCCGGGAAGCGAATGTCTCAATGGCCACTGTTTCACGGGTTGTCAATGGCAACCCAAATGTGAAGCCGGCCACCCGCAAAAAAGTCTTAGAAGTCATCGACCGCTTGGATTACCGTCCAAATGCCGTCGCACGGGGCTTAGCAAGTAAAAAAACCACCACGGTGGGCGTAATCATCCCCGACGTCAGCAATATGTTTTTCGCTTCATTAGCACGAGGGATTGACGATGTAGCTACCATGTACAAATATAACATCATCTTGGCTAACTCCGATGGCGATGGTCAAAAAGAAGTCAATGTTTTAAACAACTTATTGGCGAAACAAGTGGATGGTGTCATCTTCATGGGACATCGTATCACAGAAGAAATCCGTGGCGAATTTTCTCGCTCTAAAACTCCGGTTGTTTTAGCTGGTTCCATCGATCCTGATCAACAAGTGGGTTCTGTCAATATCGATTATACTGAAGCGACTAAAGATGCCGTTAGCTTATTAGCCAAAAATGGCAACAAAAAGATCGCTTTCGTCAGTGGTGCTTTAATCGACCCTATCAATGGTCAAAACCGTTTGAAAGGGTATAAAGAAGCCTTGAAAGCAAACAACTTGGACTACAATGAAGGCTTGATTTTCGAAGCGAAATACAGTTTCAAAGACGGCTTGAGCTTAGTTGATCGCATCTTGAACAGTGGTGCTACGGCTGCCTTTGTTTCAGATGATGAATTAGCCATCGGGATTTTAGACGGCTTAATCGACGCTGGCAAAAAAGTTCCCGAAGACTTCGAAATCATCACTAGCAACAACTCTTTGTTGACAGATGTGGCTCGTCCTCGCTTGTCTTCCATCACCCAACCTTTGTATGACTTAGGTGCCGTTTCCATGCGTTTATTGACTAAAATGATGAACAAAGAAGATGTGGAAGACAAAACAATCATCTTACCTTATGGAATCGACGAAAAAGGCTCTACCAAAAAATAAACCAATAATAAAACAGGGCAGACTCGCTTTCGGAGAATCCCTTGGGTTGTAGTAGGACCGGTAAATACCAACTAAAAAACCGTTGTCATTTACCTTACCGAAGACAAACTTGTTGTATGTCCAACAAAATCGTTGGACAACAACAAGTAATTCCTCGGACATCCTTTATCCTACAACTCGAGAGCTTCTCCTTCAGCAAGTCTGCCCTGTTTTGTTGATAATCGCTTTATTCCCTTTGCTTCATAAATCCAGCAAATTATTTCTATGTAGGATAGCATGTGTACCTTTTTTAGCGGCATCAAAATATCGGTATGATACACACTTAATTTCTGATACATCCGTCTTTTTGGAGTTTAATTTTTGAAGATAGTTGGACTTAGCGGCTTTTAGTTAGCTCAACTGTCTGCGGTAGCTGAACTCATTTGTGAAGCCAAACAGAATATCCAAATCAAAAAGGCCCATCCATGAAGGACAGGCCTTTTCAGTTACTTAGCTTTCCCCCTGATCAGGGTTGTTTTCTTCCAGCGCTTCTTTTAAGTCTTCAGCAGCTTCGTTTAGGTCAGCTTTCGCCATTGCTACATTTTCACCGGCTTCTGCCTTCAGATCTGCCCCTTGGTCGGCAAGCGTCTCTTTGGCTACTGTGGCAGAATCTTTTGTAGCCTCTTTTAAATCTTCAAGAATTGGCTGACTTTCATCCACCGCTTCCGTCACAGAATCTTTGAAATCTCCTGCGGCATCTTTGACATCAATGACGATGTCTTCAACAGTTTCTTGGGCATCTTCTTTTAAATCAGAACCTTGATCTGCTAAATCCTCCGCCGACTTTTTAAAGCGTTGGGATAATTCTCCTGTTTGCTTTTTCAAGTTATCCAATAAATCACTAGAACCATCATGCATCCCTTCCACTGATTCTGATGCTTTATGTTTAATGTTATCAGCTAAATCATCGGCTTGTTGGCTCAACTTAACCGCAGTATCTTTCGCAACTTCTGTCAAATCGCCGCTTTTTTCTTTAACGGTATCTGTGTAGTCACTCACGACATCTAACAAATCATCCGCTTTTTCAGCCAATTTTTCCCGTAATTCTTTTCCTGATTCTGGTGCTAACAACAAGGCTGCTGCCGCTGCCGCACTGGCACCGATCACGGCACCTAATAAAAATCCACCTTTTTTACTCATGTTTGTCCCCTCCATTATTTTTTAAGCTAAGCCTTCTTATTCGTGGCTCATTACCTTCTTTTTTCAATGCTATTGGTTGTCATTCCGCTGTTTGAAAAATTTCAGTGCCGTTTGGCCAACTTTACCGGCCACAGTCGCTTGAGCAGTAGTTTTGGTGACTGCTGACAGTTTAGAAATCGCCTGTTTTCCGGAATGGTTCAAATCAGAAACACTTTCGCTTAAATCAGCCACTGCTGTAAACAACGGATCGATGGTGGCGACTTTGCCATTCACATCATTTAACAAGGTATTGGTTTTTACCAAAAGCCCTTCCACTTCACTGGACAAAACATCTACATCTTTGGTAACGACGCGAATCGTGGTGTTGGCTTCATCCACGGTTCGATTGACTTTGGTGACTGTTTTTGAGATTTGCAACAACAAACGAATCAAAAAAACGACTAGTAACGCAAATGCGATAGCTGCAATTAACGCAGCAATCTCTCCTCCACTCATCTTCTTTGCTCCCTTCCTACTCTACATAGATAAAGCATATCATTTCAGCTTTTTTATCACAACTAAAATACCCAAAAACCGCGGTTTTCTCGGAAATTAACCCAGGTTAAAAAGATAGCAATCTGACTTTCTTAGTAGTCTCAGGTAAAAAATAAGGCCCCCTGAAATTCTTTGTACAAGCCAAAACTGTACGTAAGAAATTCAGGGGGCCTTGCGCCTTTACTGATCCGCCTTTTTCGTTTCTGCTATTGGTTTTTTTGCGGCTTTCGCAGATATGGCTTGCAGTTCGTCTTCTGCCGTCAGCTCTGCCCCCAACTCTTTGATAAATGCGCGCAAATCGGCCTTCACTTCTGGATGCGTCAATCCGTATGCGATGCTCGTTTTCAAAAAGCCAATCTTATCCCCTACATCATAGCGTTTGCCCTTGAACTCTTGGGCAAAGACACGTTGGGTTTTATTCAAGGTATCGATGGCATCTGTCAATTGGATTTCATCACCGGCGCCAGGAGCTTGATTTTCCAAAATATGGAAGATTTCTGGAGTCAACAAGTAACGACCGATAATTGCCAGATCACTAGGCGCATTTTCGGGTTTTGGTTTCTCCACAAAACTGCGCACATTGTACAAGCCATCAGCGACTTCCGCTTCAGGATCGATAATACCGTACTTGTAAGTTTCTTCGTGAGGTACTTTCATGACAGCAATCGTGGAGGCATGCGTTTTTTCATAGTCATTGATCAGCTGTTTGGTCAAAGGAATCTCATCTTCCATCAAATCATCCCCCAGCATGACGACGAAGGGTTCGTTGCCGACAAAAGCTTTGGCCTGTAAAACCGCATGGCCCAAGCCCCGAGGATGGGATTGCCGGATAAAGTGCAAATTGACATCAGTCGTTTCTTCCACTAATTTTAATAATTCCGTTTTACCTTTTTCTCGTAGATTGGTTTCCAATTCAATATTTGCATCAAAATGGTCTTCAATGGGCCGTTTGGCTTTCCCAGTCACAATCAAAATATCTTCAATTCCCGCCTTCAAGGCTTCTTCCACAATAAATTGAATCGTTGGCTTGTCTACGATGGGCAACATTTCCTTAGCCATGGCTTTGGTAGCAGGTAAAAAACGCGTTCCTAAACCGGCGGCTGGAATGACAGCTTTTTTGACTTTCATGCATACTCCTCCTTCAAATACAAACAGGGCTGATTAGCTCTGTTGATTACTCCAATGAAAACTCGTTTTCTTCCCGTGCATCCCGTAACATGATATTCTTAGCAGCATCTTTGACATCTTGTCCTTCATACAACACGCCATAGATTGTTTCGGTAATTGGCATTTCAACGTTTAATTGTCGGGCCAATTCCATCGCAGCTTTCGTCGTGGAAACACCTTCCACAATCATTCCCATGTTTTCTAAGACTTCATCAAGTTTATGCCCTTTACCTAGCAGGTTACCCGCTCGCCAGTTACGAGAATGGACACTGGTACAGGTCACGATCAAATCCCCTACCCCAGACAACCCGATGAAGGTCAATGGATTGGCACCCATGGCAACCCCTAAGCGACTGATTTCTGCTAGTCCTCGCGTCATGATTGCTGCTTTGGCATCATCCCCAAAACCTAGTCCTGCGATTGCCCCGGCACCAAGGGCGATGATATTTTTCAAAGCCGCGCCGGTTTCCACACCGATGACATCATCGTTGGTGTAGATGCGGAAATAATCATTCATAAACAAGTCTTGCACATATTTGGCAGCGGCTAAATCCGTGCTAGCAGCGGTGATGGTAGTGATATCATGTTTGACCACTTCTTCAGCATGACTCGGACCTGACAACACCGTCACGGCTTTGCGGTGGGCTTCGGGAATTTCTTCAATCAAAATTTCGGAAATCCGTTTGTGGCTCCCTTGCTCTAACCCTTTTGCCGCATGGATAATCACTGGTGCATTTTTGACTTTTTGCGCAAATTCTTGTGCCACCACGCGAATCGCTTTAGTGGGAATTACGAATAAGACGGCATCACAATCAGCGATAGCCTCCGCCAATTCATCGTAAGCCACGATACTATCGGGAATTTTGACATCCGGTAAGTAGTGACGATTCGTATGGTAGGTATTGATTTCGGCGATTTGTGCGGGGAGATTGCCCCAAATACGTACTTCATGGCCATTTTCTGCCAAGACTTGCGCTAAGGCTGTGCCCCAAGATCCCGGACCTAATACTGCAATTTTTTGATTCATGCTTATTTCCTCCTTAAAGTTACTCTCGTTTGAAGCGAAAGAAAGCTACAAATAAACTGCCATTTTTATGCTAGATGACAGCTTTAGGCGGGAGTTTTTTCTCCCGCAAGCTCTTCTTTCTTATTATAACAGGTATTGATTACTTCCTTGACTCCGATCATAGGCTGGCAGTCGTGAATTGGTTTTACGACGATAAAGCAATAATCCCCATCCACCGACAAATAAAACTACCGACAACAATTGGGATACACGAATCGGACCAAAGAGATACAAGCTATCCGTCCGCAACCCTTCAATCCAGAACCGTCCGAAGCTGTACCAAATCACGTAGGCTAAAAAGACTTCCCCTTGTTTGAAAATCTGTTTCTTTCGCAAAAGAATCAACAATAAAAAGCCCAAAAAGTTCCACAGGGATTCGTACAAGAAGGTTGGTTGTCGAAAAGCACCGTCGATATACATATTGTCGATAATAAATTGAGGCAAATGCAATTTTTCCAAAAAAGCTTCCGTCGTTTTTGGTCCAAAGGCTTCATGGTTCATAAAGTTACCCCAACGACCAATTCCTTGGGCTAAAATTACCGTGGGAGCGGCGATATCCAAAAAAGTCCACATATTGATCTTTTTTCGACGACAGAAAAAGGCTAACCAGATAACCGCCGCGATCAAGCCACCATAAATTGCTAACCCCCCCGAACGCACATTGAAAATCTGTATCGGATCTGCTAGATATGTTTGAATATCAAACAAGACATAATACAAACGTGCACCAACTAAAGCAAGCGGTAATCCCACCAGCATAAAATCTGTCACATCATCGGGTCCTAAACCTGCTCGGACCGCTTCTCTAGTGGCTAACCACATAGCGAGGATTACCGCTGAAACGATGATGATAGCATACCAGTAAATTTCAATGCCAAAAATCTCAAAAGCGACCCGATTGACAACATTCAAAAACATATTTTCCTCCTTCATTGTGGCGAGTAACAACAAGTCGATTCCTCACTCTTGGCTTCAAATCAGCCCTGCTCTTACTAGCTTTCCTGCAACTAGTCCCTTAGTCATTGTCTTTGTTTTGAGCAATTAACTGGGTCAAGCGTTCTTCAAAGGTCTTGGTAGCATCATAACCCATGGCTTTCGCCCGGAAATTCATCGCTGCCACCTCGATGATAATCGCCACGTTACGCCCGGTTTTTACCGGTATTTTGATTTGGGATACCTCGACTTCCGCAATTTGAATCGCTGTGTCGGCTGAGCCTAAACGATCATACTTCTTATCTTTGGCCCAAGCTTCCAAGTAGACACACAGTTGCACTTGCATGCTCCCTCGAACTGCTGAAGCCCCAAAGAGATTCATGACATCAATAATACCGATTCCACGAATTTCAATTAGATGTTGCAAAATCTGCGGTGGTTCACCGACTAAAGTCAACTCATCTTGTTGATAGACATCTACCCGGTCGTCAGCAATCAAGCGATGCCCTCGTTTGATTAATTCTAATGCGGTTTCACTTTTCCCAATCCCGCTATCCCCTTGAATCAGCACCCCTAATCCATAAACGTCCACTAAAACCCCGTGAACACTGGTCCGTGGTGCCAAAAAGCCACTGAGATAACTGGACATTTCTCCTAATAAGCGGGAACTACTAATCGGTGAACGCAAAACTGGAATATCGTGTTCGGCACAGGCTTCTATCATTTCATCTGGCACCGGTAAGCCCCGAGATACCACAAAAGCTGGAGTATCTTCTGTACACATGCGCCGCAATACCATCAAACGCTCTTCCGGCATCATCCGCTGAGCAAAAGTAATTTCCTTTGACCCAAACAGTTGAATTCGATCATGGGAATAATAATTGAAATAACCAGTTAGTTCCAGACCAGGGCGTGAAATATCCGCGATTGTCACATTTCTTGCTAGCGAAGTCTCCGAACCGGAAATAATCTCCAAATTCAGTTTTTGCACCATTTGGCTAACAGTTACAAACTCTGCCATCAGTTTTCCTCATTTCTTGTCATTTAATTTTCTTCACTGAGCCTATTCTACCTTACTTTAACCAAAAAAACACCCATCACAGGCGAAAATGCCCGGGACTTTCCCCTTGGGCATATCAGAATCAACCGCTTTATGCTATCATTTGAGAGTAAGCTTGCAGAATGTCAATTTTCATCAGAATTTAAGTGAAAGATGCCTTCTGCCTGGCAAACATAACAAAAATCACGTTGAGGAGGTTTCCCATGAATTTTGCAGATTACACCTATACCCGCCCTGATTTTGCTACTTATAAAGAGGCTTACCTAGCCAGTGTCGCCCGATTGCAACAGGCCTTTACGCTAGAAGAGGCTAAAACGGCTGTCGATCAGCTAAATCACTACCGTTCCCAAGTGGATACCGCTATGAATCTGGCTAGCATCCGCTATTCCATCGATACCAATGACCAGTTTTATGAAAAAGAAGATGCGTGGTGGAATGACTATCTGCCCCATTTTGAATCCTTGGATTTCCAGTTTTATCAAGCCTTATTAGCTTCCCCCGTCCTTACTGAATTAAAAACCATCTATCCAGCAACCTTATTTTTATTTGCAGAAAGTCGCGTAAAACTGTTCGATGAAAAACTGATTCCCCTGTTCCAAAAAGAAAACCAGTTGGCCTCAGATTACAATAAACTGATTGCCTCTGCTGCAATCGAGTTCGCAGGGGAAACCCGGAATCTGCCGCAAATGACTCCCTTCACCCAAGCCACTGACCGCACGACTCGTAAAAAAGCCGCCCAAGCCACCACTGCCTTCTTTGTTGAAAACGAAGAAAAGTTTGACGCCATTTACGACGAGATGGTCAACGTGCGGGATCAAATCGCTAAAGGGCTGGGCTTTGACAATTACGTCCAATTTGCTGACGTCAAGATGAATCGCTGGGATTACAACCGTCCTATGATTGAAACTTATCGCAAAGAAATCTTGGAAAAAGTCGTACCGGCTGCCCAAACCCTCTATCAACGACAACAAACACGCAATCAGCTAGACCAGATGTACAACTATGATTTGTGGCTTGTCTACCCTAGCGGCAATGCCAAGCCACAAGGAACACCGGAAGAACTAGTGGCTCACGCCCAAGTCATGTATCACGAACTTTCTCCGGAAACCGGTGCCTTTTTCGATTTTATGAAAGAACACCAGCTCTTGGACTTGTTAAGCAAACCAGGGAAACAATCTGGTGGCTATTGTACCTATATTGCGGATTTCCAATCGCCCTTTATCTTTGCCAACTTCAACGGAACCTCTGGAGATGTGGACGTTTTGACCCACGAAGCCGGCCATGCTTTCCAATGCTATGAATCTCGTTGGATCAAAGAACCAGAAATTGTCTTTCCTAATTTTGAATCCTGTGAAATTCACTCCATGTCCATGGAATTTATTGCATGGCCTTGGATGGAAGGTTTCTTTAAAGAACAAACGGCAAAATATAAGTTTGCCCACTTGGGAGATGCCTTAGAATTCTTACCATATGGGGTCTTAGTGGATCATTTCCAACAAGCCGTCTATGAAAATCCGCAGTGGTCTCCTGCTGAACGCAAAGCTTGCTGGCGCAAATTAGAAAAACAATACTGTCCTGAACGTGATTATTCAGAAATTCCTGATTTGGATCGTGGGCTATTCTGGTTCCGTCAAGGCCATATTTTCCAAAGTCCCTTCTATTATATCGATTACACTTTGGCACAAGTTTGTGCTTTCCAATTTTGGAAGAGATTCCATGTGGATCACGACGAGACAGCTTGGAGCGACTATCTGGCAATTTGTCAGGTCGGTGGTACCAAAACTTTCTTGGAGATCTTAGACATCGCCCATCTGCGTTCCCCATTTGAAGCTGGTGCACTGGATGATACCATCGCAGCGGTTTCTGAATATTTAGCCGCTGTACCAGAAAGTGATCTGAACTAAAGAAAAACAGACAAGGACACCCTTTTGATGAGGTTGTCCTTTTTTGTAGACTAGAGTTTTACAAATTTGCAAACTACTAGGATGCTACCTATCAAAGTTTATTTAGTCTGTCATCTTGTTGATGTGCAAAAAAAGATGATCTTTAGCTCTGTAGGAATTGGCATGACAGTAAGTCAGACCGGCCAGTTTTCATTTAAAACAAGAGGTTTCCATCAAGCAAGAAAAGGGTTACAATAATCATTGAGTACGATGTTCTTATTCCAAGCATTTAGGAGCCTCAACTAGTTTTACTGCTATCCTAAATGGTCCGTCCGAGGAGGAAACTCATGCTAGAAAATTTTTATACGACACTCCACCGAGAAGTGGCAAAACAAGTCATCGGTAATCATCAGGCCCAAAAACTATTACTAACTGCCCTTTTAGCGGAAGGACATGTGTTATTAGAAGATGATCCTGGTAGCGGGAAGACTGCCTTGAGTCGCGCTTTGGCAAACAGTCTCGGTCTTCATTTTCAGCGGGTCCAAGCTACACCTGATTTATTACCATCGGATTTAACAGGGATAAATATCTATCGCCCAGATACCAAGCAATTTGAATTTCATGCTGGTCCCATTTTTACTGAGATTTTATTGGTGGACGAAATCAATCGAGCCACGCCCCGCACCCAATCGGCACTTTTAGAAGCGATGGCTGAGCGCCAAGTAACAGCTGATGGCCAAACACGTTCTTTGTCAGAGTTATTTTTTGTCATAGCAACCCAAAATCCCCTGGAAACAGCCGGGACATTTCCACTGCCAGAAGCTCAGCTGGACCGTTTTATGTTGCAATTTTCATTGGAAAAGCTACAACACCAAGACAAAGAACAGCTGGTGTCCCAAGCATTAAAAGAAGGCTTGCTCCTGCCTCCCTTAAGTCCGGTCACCGATGCCCAACAGATTCTGGCAATTCGTCAAACCGTCCGGGAAGTCTATTTCCATCCCGTACTACTGGATTACTTAGTGTCCCTCTGCGAACAAGTCCCCAGTCTGGAAGGTGTTGTCACTGGTGTAAGCCATCGTTGTTTGATTCAATTTGCCAAAGCTTGCCAAGCCTATGCTTACCTCGAAAAGCGCCAGTTCGTCTTACCAGACGATATTCAAACCTTGGCTGTGCCAATCTTAGCCCATCGACTGTTCTTTCAAAATGCCTATACCACCACCTCTCGCAAAGAAGAACTGATAGGCGAACTCTTACACAAAATCCAGGTACCGACAGAAGATTGGGAGTTGAAATCGGTATGATTTTGCTATTTTTAGGACTCCTGTTTTCGGCCTTTTGGGGCATTCGTTACTATTGGCTACACAACTGGCAAAAAGGCTTGTCAATCGCCGTTGAAATGAAGCAACCGCAAGTCTTTCCAGGGGAAATTTTCACCTTACGTCAAATTGTTTTCAATCAAAAAAACTTTGGGCTTCCCTTTTTGCGCTTATTGATTTCTTTTGATCCTCATTTTGATTTGGTGGAAGCTGACCATGAAAAACCCGTCAACGATCTTTTTCAGGTCTTTTCCTTAGCCAGTTGGTCTCGTTCAGAAAATGTTTTTCGGATCAAAGGCCACAAACGCGGCGTATATCCCCTGACAGAACTGCAACTCCACTGTCGGAGCTTACTTTTTCAAGAGGCCGTGACCCAGACTTACCCCCTGGACAAAGAAATCATGGTCTATCCTAAGTTAGTCAGTACCCAGGAAATTTTTCAAATCCTCCATACTTCCTTGGGGGAGCAACTGGCCAAACAAGGTCTCGTGTCGGATCCCTTGAGCTTTCGGGGATTGCGAGAATACCGTAGTGGCGATGCCATCAAGCAGCTGGATTATAAAAAAAGTGCCCAACTAAACCAATGGATGGTGCGACAATACGATCCTACTGCCAATCAAGAAGTTACCTTGGTACTGGATTTACCAGAAACTACCAACTGGAAAAGTGATCCCTTGGCAGAAGCGAGCATTTCCCTGTTTGCATCTTTAGCCAAGGAATGTCAACAGTTGGGCTACTTAGTGCGTTGTCAGACTAACGGGCGCAATCAAACCGGTCAACACTTATTCAGTGGGAACGCCGTAGCCACCAGTGTTATTTTGCAAAATTGCAGCCACCTTGCTTTGTCACAAACAGTCCCCACCAAGGACCATCTCCTATTACCAAGTCAGCAACGAAATCACAACTGTCTGATTGTCACGTCCGCTGCTGCTTGGTCTTCAGAAAAAGCCCGCCTCGCTGAAGAAATGGCCGGTACTTCCGGCATCGTCCTTTTAGCGACCAAATTAGCTCAGGAAACAACCAGCAATGGCAAATTAACCATCAGAGAGTGGGTGATTACATGAAGCAGATGAGACGCTTACATTGGGGCCTGGAGCTCCTCATTCGTGCTCTGTCCGTCCTAGAAACTATCTGGATAGGTCAGCTAGTTGTCTTAAAAACTGCACCGTCAGTCACCACGGCTCTTTTACTTTTGGTCACTGCCCTGCTTAGCCTACCGCTGATTCAAAAGCTACGCCAGAAATGGCCCCTATTCTATCATGTAATCACCATGGGAATTTTAGGGATGGCAATTTGGGCCGCCACCGGCTTTTCCCTTTTTCTAGGTTGCCTCTTACTCGTCATTGCCCTATTTGGAAGCCTCCCCTCCTTCACAGCCAGTTGGGCACTATTCTTGTATCCACTAGTTTGTTATTTGGCAGGGTTTCTTTTAAATGCGGTTTCTTTGCGACTTTTCGCTCTCTTAATAGTCCTGTTGTTATTAATGATTCGCCAATTACTTACTTGGCTCAAGGAAGTAACTGCCGCGCAGACATTGAGTAAGGCCGTTTCCGGTCATAGAAACCGCGGCTTTTTGACCATTAGCCGCAAACAATTATTACTCATGTTAGGCGGACTGGCGATAACGGGACTAACCTTTATGGCAATTTTGGCTTGGTTACAACCTTTTGGAACCTTCAGCTATTCGCCAAAAGAAGGCCCCTTACCTCAAGTAACTAAACAATCTCAAGCACCAATGCCGATCGACTCTCCTGATCCGGCTAAAACGATGGAAAAAATCGCCGGAAAAAGTGAACCCAATCAGCTGCTTGTGGCATTTTGGGAGATATTCGAACAAATCCTAAAACTTCTCCTCCTGCTAGCAGCGATCCTCCTACTTTTAACTATCGGATTTCAAATGATACATTATCTCAAAGCAAAAAGGCCGGTTCCTGAAACCGAAGAGCTACCTGAACTAGCCGATTTTGTTTTGTTAGATCAAAAAAAAGTAAATCGAAGGCCTCCTTCCCTGTTTTTTGGGGATTACAATCATCGGGTGCGGCAGCGCTTTAAAAAGGAAACCCGCCCCTCACAGTATAGCGCCACGCCTCGTGACCTGATGACATCACTGGAGGAGACTCCCTATCGCAAGCGCCTGCTAACCCTCTACGAAAAAGCCCGCTATGATGAAAAAAAGGTGACAAAAGAAGAATGGCAGGCTCTCAAGACTTTAAAAAAAGAAAGCTAAACAAAAGTTAGCCCCTTCATCAATCAAAAAAGCTCAAGCGCTGATGGTTTTTCAGACTTGAGCTTTTTTGTTATTCTTTGGTCTTTTTCACAGGAAAGATTTTACTGAGGGCTTTTGACGATAAATAAATAATAAATAAGACTAAAAAGACGCCCCCCCATCCAAGAACGAGTAGTTCTAAGGATGTTTTTAAATCTTCAAGATTAATGGCCATACTTTCTCATCCTCTCTCAACTTTTCAATGGCAACTTTTATCCCAACAAGGCTAACAATAAACCGCCAGCAATCACCGATGCGATTTGTCCCGAAACATTGGCACCTGCTGCATGCATCAAAATAAAGTTTTGGGGATCCTCTTCGGTAGCCATCTTTTGGATGACCCGGCTAGACATCGGAAAGGCCGAAATACCAGCGGCCCCAATCATCGGATTAATCTTCTCTTTGCGGAAGAGATTGAGCACTTTGGCAAATAACACACCGCCGATTGAATCCATGATAAAGGCAATAAGTCCTAGGAAAATCACCATCAACGTATCCACCTTTAAAAAGTCTTCATAGTGCATACTCACCGAAATGGATAATCCTAGTAGGATACTGATGATATTGACTAGTTCATTTTGGGCGGTGACCGATAACCGTTCCAAAACACCACATTCTCGTAACAGATTTCCAAACATCAAAAAGCCTACCAATGGCAAAGACACTGGTGCAATCAAGCCGGCCACAATACAAATCACTATCGGAAATAGAATCTTTGCCGTTTTTGAAACTTCTCCCGCGCGATAAGTCATGCGGATTTTTCTTTCTTCTTTGGTGGTGACCGCTTTGATCGCGACTGGTTGGATAATCGGTACCAAAGACATATAAGAATAGGCGGCTACCATGATCGCTCCCATATATTTCGAGTTGAGGGTATTGGCCACAAAAATCGAAGTCGGACCATCCGCTGCCCCGATGATTCCAATAGAGGCGGCATCGTTTAAATCAAAACCCAATAATACCGCCATAATAATGGTAAAAAAGATACCAAACTGAGCGGCAGCCCCAAACATCAGCATAAAAGGATTTTGCAATAAAGGCCCAAAATCAATCATCGCCCCAATGCCGATAAACAGCAACAGCGGAAAGAGTTCGGTTGATATCCCCATATCAAACAGTACTTGAAACGGCCCGGCCTCCCCTCCAGCACTCAGTACGCCAGAATTCGGGAAATTCACTAAAATTGTTCCCAAGCCCATTGGTACTAATAAAGTGGGCTCGTATTCTTTTTTGATTCCCAAATACATCAATAACCCACCAATGAGCATCATCACTAGTCGACCAGGCTCTTGCCACATCCCAATCGCGCCTTCCAACAACGTTTCCATGTCCTTCACTTCCTCCACATTAATCATGTTGTCTATGTTCACAAAAAATCAACTACTTAAGTTTTACTTGACTGTTTGATCCAGAAGTAATTCACTAAACTAGAACAATCATCACCGTTTTTATCTCCTATTTTTTGTTATTGTCAACCCTTTATCTCGTTTTTTAGCTAAAAGATGTTAGCGTATTCAACAATTTCAATGTTTTCACGAAATTAGCCGTGCTATCAGTGATTTCAAACTGATTTAGCAAGTATCGATTCATCTCTACATAGACATAAATATGCTTTAATACATATATTGTATCATGTTTTTTTATGAACTGTCTGTCAAATCTTAAAAGATTTTTCCTGCGAGAAGATTTTGCATTGAAGATAAGAAAGATTGAACGAACGCCTCCAATTTTCGTGAGTCAAATCCGAAGAGAGCTAGTCCGTAAAATCAGACTTTCATCGCAAAGAAAAACACCTGATCATCACAATCAGGTGTTCCATTATTATTCTTTGGTAAACTTTTGCATACTGTGTTCGGTTACGATCAAATTGACGATGGACATAATCACCGCCACTAAAATCGCAGCACCAAAGGAAGAAAAGCCAAATTTAGCTGTTCCCACCAAATTAGAAGTAATACTCAACATGCCGGCATTGATCACAAAGGTGAACAAACCTAGCGAGAGGAAGTTTAATGGCAGGGACAATAATACTAAGAAGGGGCGTAAAAAACCGTTTAGAATCGATAAAACAAAAGCTGCTATCAACGCCGTAAACAAGCTTACCACATGGAACATATTGGGAAAGATGACCGTCAAGGCGATAAACGTCAAGGTGTTTACTAACAGTCGCTGGAAGTAAGTCATTAGAAATCACTCCAGTCATCGTCATCGATTTTTTCGGCTTGTTTCGGTTGTTTTGGCTTTTGGCTAAATTGCTTGTAATCCCGATTGGTTCGTGAGTTCTGATTTTGGTAATATGGGTTGCGTCCATACCCGCCGTTTTGGGAACTACGGCCTGAAGGGATAATCAACGCCATAATAATATACAAGGTAATACCAGGAAAGGCAACGGTCACTAAGGACAAGAAGACATAGATCACCCGAATAATCGTGGCATCAATCCCTAAAAAGTCAGCAATACCGCCAAGAGTACCTGTAATCACCACATTGTTGGTAGATTTCGTCAATTTTTTTCTCATAATCTTTCACCTCTATCCCCTCAATTTTACCGTAAATCCCAGAGAATATCATCCCTGTTGCTATTTTTTTCAAGAACCGAGACGGCAAAATCCTGTTTTTTGCCGTCCCAGTCCAGTTACAAACTTATTGATCGGTATCCTTCAATAAGATGTTTCCTGTTGTTGTAGACAAATCTAGCTGTGCCAAAGTCTCCTCTTGAACCCGACGGAATTGCAACAACTGATTGAGTTTTTCCTTTTTCTCCCGTACGACTTCAATTTCGGTCAAGCGGGAATTGATTTTCCCTAAGCTTGTTTTGGCCAACCCTTCGATGCCGAGATTGGCTGGCAAAGCAACTTTGACATTACCATTCACCGAGCTAGCATCGACTTTTTTCAAATGATCTTCTTTAAAGGTTAGTTTGATATCGCCATTCACCAGCGAAGCCCCGATGGTTTGAGGCGTCGCTTGGACTGTGATTCCGCCATTGACATTTTCAATGATGGTATCCATGATTGTGCCATCAGCAATCGTGATATTGCCATTGACACCGGCGATTTCTAACATAGTGGCATCAATCTTTTCAAAATCAATGTTGCCATTGGTGGATTGGGTATAAACATCTTTAGCTTCCAACTGCTTCACGACGACATTGCCATTTAGCAATTTCACCGCTACATGGTCATAGGTTTGTTTTGGCAAATAGAAGACTAAGTCCGCCCGTACTCGTTTGTTTGGGACATGGAAAAGAATATGGTCATCATCGACTTCAATCCGGCTCCGTTCACTAAAAGCGTCAAACGGTGTCGCTGCATCCATCTTACCGTACAAAGCGATCTTCGCTTCCACCTTCACATAATCGGCTTCCCATAAATCGAAAGTCACATTCCCGTTAGCGGCTTTGACATCCAAAATCGTCGCTTCAGTGGCTGGAAATTCGAAGGTGTGGTCGAATTTGGTGTTGGCAACACCAGGTACACGAATGCTGATGTCTTTCCATTCGACATTGTCATTGAAGGTTTGGGAAACGGAATTAAAGGTATGTTTGAAGAAACGGCCTAATTGGCTACCTGCTTCGGCCATTTTTTCGCCAGCTTGGTTGAAAGCTTCCGTCGCTTGATCTTTCCATTCATCGTTAAACTTCGTCCGGAAATCATCTTTCATTTGCGACCATTGATCTTTTTTCAAGCCTTTTAAGCGACTTTCTAACCCGCTCTTTTCAGTTTCCAATTCGTCAGCGGCGGTTTCCAACGATTGCAGTTCCGCTTCCAGTTCTTGACGATCAGCTAATTCTTCGTCATTTAAGATGTCTAACTCTTCTTTGGTATTGAGTTCCATCAATTTGCCTTGGACCTCTGCTATTTGTTCATGGACGCCAGCGACTTCCACATTTAATTCATCCAATTCCACAGAAGCTTGGTTTGCTTCTGTTGCTAAGTCATCTAAAATCGTTTCTAAGTTCTTTTTATCTGCGGCTGTTTGTTGCGCCATTTTTTCATCAAAATCTTTGTCTTCCGGATCTTCCAATAAAGAAGCCAGGGCATCTTGTTTTTCAGCTGTCACTTCTTCGCTGACTTTTTGAATCTGTTTTTCATCTTTTTCTTGGGCCATGCTTTCCAGCAGATCTAAGGCTTCCTCTGTTGAAAGCACACCTTTTTTCACTAAGTCCAGTACTCGTTCTCGTTCATTCATGGCTTAGGAGCCTCCTTGAGTGTTTCATATTTGTCGGCAATCACTGTGATTACCTTACATTGCTATTATGCCAACTTTTTTGAGAAATGTCATAGGACTAAAGACCGAACTTTCGCAAGACCATTGACGGATAAGGGGCTAGGTCGGATTTACTCAATTGATCATCGCTTGTCAGGAAACACAATTTAACTATAAAAAACCACTTCTTCTCACAAGCCGAAGCACTTGCTGAAAAAGTGGTTATTAGTCATCTAATGATTAGAACTCTTCATCGTGATTGGTATTCAATTCAGTGATTTTACCGGTAGCTAGATAGACAATCCATTCACAGATATTGGTCACATAATCACCAATCCGTTCCAAATACTGAGCCACTGAAAGATAATCTGTCCCACTAATGACCGTTTCTGGATTTTCTTTCATCGCTTCCACTGCTTGGTAATAGATTTGCGAGTAATAATCGTTGATGCGTTTATCCATATTAGCAATCAGGCGGGCATCTTCTTCATTGGTTTTGACATAAGCCACTAGGACATTATCCACCATTTTTTTGACATAGTCAGACATATCAGATATTTCTTTTTCAATCTCGGGAATTCGAGTTTCCCCTTTGACCCGAATAGTCGATTTGGCGATGGAAACCGCATGATCGGCCATCCGTTCCAAATCAGAACTAGCTTTCATCACTGTGATAATCATCCGGAGATCGGTAGTGACTGGTTGTTGTAAAGCAATCATCTCAAAGCTTTTTTTCTCTAACTTGACTTCCATATCATTAATTTCCACATCATGGGCGATGACTTCTCGGGCTAATTCTTTGTCATGCTTGATGTAAGATTTAACCGATTTATGAACAGCATTTGACACCATCATTCCCATTTCATAAAACTGATTGTGAAGATTTAATAATTCTTCCTCAAACTGCGTCCGTAACATGTATGCTTTCCCCGCTTTCCTTCACCAACCGTAAAGTTAACCAAAACGGCCGGAGATATAATCTTCCGTTTCTTTTTTTCCTGGTTCCAAAAAGATTTTCTTGGTGACATCATACTCGATCAAGTTACCATCTAAGAAAAAGGCCGTGCGATCAGAAATCCGCGAAGCCTGTGACATATTGTGAGTAACGATGATCATGGTATAACGATCTTTCAACTGCAATAATGTATTCTCAATTTTACCTGTAGAAATCGGATCTAGGGCACTAGTGGGTTCATCTAATAAAATAATCTGTGGATCCACCGCCAATACCCGCGCGATACAAACCCGTTGTTGTTGCCCGCCAGATAGGGACAACGCACTGGAATGGAGCTTATCTTTCACATCATCCCAGACAGATGCGGCTTTTAAGCTTTCTTCCACCACTTGATCCAATTTTGCTTTATCTTTTTCACCTTTTAATTTTAACCCATAGATGACATTTTCGTAAATGGAAAAAGGAAAAGGATTCGGCTGTTGGAAAACCATGCCGATTTCCTTACGCAACTCCACGATATCTTGTTTGGGACTGTAGATATCTTGTTCCTTATACTGGACATTCCCGGTAATCGTCACTCCTGGAATTAAATCATTCATCCGGTTTAGCGTCCGTAAATAGGTGGATTTGCCACATCCAGAAGGGCCAATCATAGCGGTGATTTCATTTTTATTAAAGCCCATAGTAATGCCTTTGAGGGCTTCTTTTTGACCATAGTACAAATGCAAGTCTTGTGATGATATCAGATATTCAGACATAGTTTTCCTCCTGAAAATAGCGGGCATAAGCTATTGCTTGCCTGATGCCTTTACTGTAACTACCCGAAGTGGCCGGAGACATAATCTTCCGTCGCCTTGATTTTCGGTCGCGTGAAAATCTTACGGGTCAAGTCATATTCCAAACAATGCCCCATGTAGAAAAAGGCGGTATAGTCGCTAATTCGAGCTGCTTGTTGCATATTGTGGGTCACGATGATGATGGTATAATTTTCTTTCAAATTCACCAAGGTCTCCTCAACGGTCCCTGTCGAAATAGGATCCAGTGCGGAAGCTGGCTCATCTAGCAATAGAATATCAGGTTTCATGGCAATGGCTCGGGCGATACAAAGGCGCTGTTGTTGCCCACCGGATAAAGCAAGTGCACTCTTATGCAGGTTGTCTTTGACCTGCTCCCATAAAGCGGCTTGTTTCAAACTGGTCTCGACGATTTCATCTAATTTGTGCTTATCCTTTTCGCCATGGCGTTTCAAGGCAAAGGTGATATTCTCATAGATGGATTTACTAAAAGGATTTGGTCGTTGAAAAACCATGCCGATGCGTTTGCGCATTTCGTAAACATCAATTTCAGGACGATTGACATCGACTTCTTTGTACATAATCGAGCCGGTCACTTTGGTACCAGAAATTCCATCGTTCATCCGATTTAGCGAACGAAGATAGGTGGATTTACCGGATCCAGAAGGGCCAATCAAAGCGGTAATACAGTTTTTCTCAAACTGCAAGTCCACCCCATGAATGGCTTCATTTTGACCGTACCAGACTTTTAAATCTTCGGTATATAAGGCAATGTCTTCAGCTTGGTCAAAGGTGATGAGATTGCGATCATTGATATCATAGCTCATAAATTCTACTCCTTCTTATGCGGAAGTCATTTTATTATACAAACGCTTGCCGACAGCTCGAGCGCCGAAGTTAAACAGCAAGACGGCGATGATCAATACTGCCGATGCCCCAGCCGATACTGCCGCGCCATCTGGCATGGTGCCTTCTGTATTGATTTTCCAGATGTGCACGGCTAAGGTTTCGGCTTGGCGGAAAATACTGATGGGACTAGAAACACTGAGAGGATTCCAGTTGGAGAAATCCAAAGCCGGTGCACTTTGACCAGCCGTGTAGATCAAGGCCGCCGCTTCCCCAAAAATTCGTCCCGAGCTTAAGATGATCCCGGTTAAAATACCTGGTGTCGCCTCAGGGACGACGATACGCATCACTGTTTCCCACCGGGATAAACCCAAAGCCAAGCCAGCTTCACGTTGGGTGTAATGAATCGCTCGTAAGGATTCTTCCACATTGCGGGTCAATAGCGGTAAGTTGAAGAAAGTTAAAGCCAAGGCCCCGGAAATAATCGAGAAACCATAACCAAACTGAACCACAAATACCAAAAAGCCAAACAAACCAACAACCACTGAAGGCAAGGAACTCAAGATTTCGATGGAGGTCCGAATCAAGTCCGTCAACCAATTTTTCTTAGCGTACTCCGATAAGTAAATCCCTGCTCCCAAAGAAATCGGGAAACTGATTAACATGGTAATCAGCAACAAGTAAAAGGAGTTAAACAACTGAATCCCAATCCCGCCACCTTCTTGATAAGCCTTCGAAGGTTGGGTCAAAAATTCCCAGGAAATATGAGGCACCCCCCGCACCAAGATATAAAGGAGCAAGGCAGCCAAGATCAACACGATGGTGGCGGAAATCCCATACAGGACGCCTGTGGCAATTTTATCTGAACGTTTCGCATTCATTTATTGAAGGCTCCTTTCTTCCCAATCAAACGAATAATAATGTTGAAAATCAACGACATCAACAACAAGATCAAGGCCAACGACCAGAGGACATTGTTTTCCACTGTCCCCATGATGGTGTTCCCAATCCCCATCGTCAAAATCGAAGTCAAAGTTGAAGCCGGTGTAACCAAGGAAGTCGGCATCAGCGCTGCATTCCCGATGACCATCTGAATCGCCAAAGCTTCCCCAAAGGCACGGGCCATCCCAAAGACGACAGCCGTCAAAATTCCCGGTACCGCTGCCCGCAATACCACTTTATAGATTGTTTGCCAGCGAGTCGCTCCCAAGGCCAACGAAGCTTCTCGATAATGGCGAGGCACCGCCTTCAAGGCATCGACGGTCATGGTGGTGACAGTAGGTAAAATCATGATAAACAGCACAAAAGTCCCTGCCAAAATCCCAAATCCCGTCCCGCCAAACACGGAACGAACCGTTGGAACAATCACTGATAACCCGATAAACCCATAGACAACAGAAGGAATTCCCACCAATAGTTCAATCACCGGTTACAAGATTTTTTGTCCTTGCTTGGGAGAAATCTCCACCATGAAAACCGCCGCGCCGATTGCAAAAGGCGTTGCTACAATTGCGGATAAAAACGTCACAATAAATGAACCAGCAATCATCGGGAGGGCCCCTACTTGTGGTTTACCATCAGGTCCTAGCTGGCTAGGGTTCCAATCCGTCCCAAAAAGAAAACCCAGAACATTGACTTTATCTTTGAAAAAGGTTGCCAATCCCTTACTAGCAACAAAATAAAAAATCGAAATCACCACGGCAACAATTAAAGCAATACACAAAAAGCTGATGAGTTTGCCTCGTTGTTCCATTCGCGCTCGCTTAGACTTAGTCAGCAGCGCCTTTTTCACATCTTCTTCCAAAATGATTCCTCCTAGTCTCGCATCGATGGCTTACTTCTTCATTTTACCTTATGAATAAAGGTCTTACCATTCATTGAACCCTCCGCTGAAAATCGGACAAAATGGCAAATTAAAAACAGCAGACGTCCATTTACACACAAGGTGTAACGCAGGCCTGCTGTTTCCTGCTAGAATACAATATCATTCTAGAAGACCAACATCAATTTTGGATAAACTTCATGTAAATTTTGTGTAAAGATTAGCCAATCAGATTTCCTTGCCAATCCCGTTCTACTTCCATCCGCGAAACGGGAATATAGCCTAGTTCGGCAACAATTTTCTCCTGTACCTCTTCTGATAAAACATAGTCCAAAAAGTCCGCCGTCAACTGATCAGGCTTGCCTTTCGTATACATATGCTCGTAAGCCCAGATTTTCCAAGCATTAGTGGTGACATTTTCGTCGGTAGGCTCTACCCCATCGATTTTTAACGTATCCACCTCATCAGTCACATAAGAAAAAGCCACATAACTGATGGCTCCTGGTGTGTCGGCCACGATTTGGCGTACCATCCCACTGGAATCTTGTTCTTGAGCACGGATGGCTGTTTTACCTTCCAAAACCCATTTTTCAAAAGTCCCACGGGTCCCGGAACCGGCTGCTCGGTTTAAGATGACAATCGGTAAATTCGCGCCGCCAACTTCTTGCCAGTTGGTGATTTCTCCCAGAAAAATCCCCCGTAATTGGGCCATTTCCAAGCCATCGATACCAACTTCTTGATTGACAATTGGGGTAATCCCCACCGCCGCGACTTTGTGATCTTGTAATTTGGAAGCATCGATCCCCGATTTTTCTTCCGCAAACAAATCGGAATTGCCGATTTCCACAGCGCCACTTTGAACTTGGCTCAAACCAGTCCCACTACCGCCACCTTGAACATTGATAAATTTACCAGGAAACTTGGTCTGGTATTCTTCGGCGACGGTTTCCACTAAAGGTTGTAACGCCGATGAGCCCACTGCGGTGATGGATTCTCCACGATCAATCCATTTGGCACAGCCGCTTAAAAGAACGCCGACAGTTAACGCCAACGTAAGAAAAATCCGTTTTTTCATTTTCCTTCTTCTCCTTTTCGGATCTTACAATCCGGAATAATCGACTAGTCGCCGCTTGATTCATGCCGAAGATTTCCAGCCTCCTCATCAGACGACTGATGATTGCTTGCTTATGAGTAACAAACTCATGTTAACATTAACCGACAATCGGGAAAATCGCAAATATATTTTCAGTAATTCTTTATTTTTTGTCAGTAAAATCATTAAAAAGGCTAGTCCTAGAAAGGTGACTATGCTATACTGTCCATTGAAAAACGTCCCTAAAAAGAACTGACGTATTTTCTTGCTTCCCCAAACAAGAAAACCCCTTTACCCCCGTTGTTCTTGACGTTTTCACTTTTTCGCATCTCCCCATTTGCGAAAAAAATCGCGGAAAGAGGATACCCTTTCGTCTCCTCTTCTCGGCGCTACATAGGAAACGTCTGATTTCACTTTTTGTAAGTGACGTCAGACGTTCGTTTTTTTATCACTAGATCAGCAAGGGTCAACTTGCAACCAAGCTGGCAATTACTAGTTCGATAGTGGTCTTTTTTTGTGCTACTTAACAACCCTTACCACGATTCCATATTCCAGCTTTAAAAAGCCTCCAAAACGCAAATTTGGAATCTGATCGCCTTTTCAACATGACGGTAAAAGCTTACAGCAAAGGGGAAATCAACCGCGCCAGGCCTTCTTTGACCTTGATGAAAAAACCGCGGTTGGCATAAAGCTCTTTGGTCAACGGTTTTGAATCCAGACTATCAGCAAAAAAGGCATTGCGAACTTTTTGAGCCATTTGCTCGTCATATAAGACACAGTTCACTTCAAAATCTAAACGGAAAGAACGAACATCAATATTGGCTGAGCCCACCGAAACAATACCGTTATCGACAATCATCGTCTTGGCATGCATGAACCCTTTTTCATAGGTTTCCACCACTGCACCGTATTCCAAAAGCTCCGCAGCAAAGGAGTAGGTGGCCCAGTAAACAAAGGGGTGATCTGGTTTATTGGGAATCTGCAAATGCACTGCCACCCCCGATAACAAAGCCAGTTTCAACGCTTCATGAATCGAACCATCGGGGATATAGTAAGGGGTCTGTATCAAGATTTCACTTTTGGCCATACTGATCATTTTCAAGTAGGTCATTTTAATTTGCTCATAGGGCGAATCTGGCCCACTAGTCACCACTTGCATCGATACCGCCCCTTGATTGGCCATCGTCGGGAAATACGCCTCCGCAAACTGGACTTCATTCGTATGTTGCGAATTCCAATCCATCAAAAAACGGTTTTGTAGAGAATAGATAGCTGGTCCTTTGATTCGTAGATGATTGTCTCGCCAATAGCCAAATTTATCCACCAAGCCCAAATACTCATCCCCGACATTGAAACCGCCAGTGTACCCAATCATTCCATCGATGACGACAATTTTACGGTGGTTACGGTAATTTAGCCGGGGATTGATATAAGGAACAAATAGCGGGAAAAATAACGCCACTTCCCCACCGGCTGCTTTTAAGCTATCAAAAAAATTCAATGATACTTGTGTCGATCCCCACGCATCCAACAATACTCGGACTTTTACACCCCGTTTTGCGGCAGCAACCAAGGCATCGCGAACTTCCACTCCCAGTGCATCACTACGATAAATATAATATTGCATGTGAATATGATCGTGGGCATTTTCGATGTCTTGAATTAAGGCATCAAATTTTTCCCGGCCATCGGTAAACAAGCGGACATCATTGGTGGTGGTATACAAAGACCGTTCGAATACCGTCAGCATATACACCAATTGACGAATATCCACGCGTCCTGTCGGTGGATGAGGAAATAAATCCCTTTGTAGCGCTTGTCGTTGCTCCTCGATTTCCACATTCATCCCGATTTTACTTTGCATCTTTAGGTCAAAAATCTTATCTTTGGAAATCCCCCGACCAAAAAAGATATACAAGACAAAGCCAACCACTGGAATAAACATCAAAACCAACAACCAAGCCCAAGTTTGAGCTGTTTCCCGGCGTTCCCGAAACACAATCACGATGGATAGCAAAATATTGGCAACCATCAAGATAGTAAATAAATTATTTGTTATCAGCTGCATGTTTTTTCTCCAACACTCATTCTTTTATTTCAGAATAACGTAAAGGCGCTATCCTTGTAAAGCCACACTGACTTGCGCTGACAAATTTTCCCAAAGTAAAAAGGCCATGCACGGAGCATGACCTTCACGTATCAGATTATACTTTCAAGAACCGGCGCATGGATAAGACTGAGCCTAATGACCCAATCAAAAAGCCAACCAACACCATCATCAAGGCGATTTTGAAACCTAAATCTCCCGGCGTTACCATGCTATAGTTGGAACGCAATAAGATGGGATTCAAAATTTGATAGGCTTTACCATAACCAAATATGATTAATAGTACTGGGATAATCGCACCGATTAAGCCAATCCAGCCACCTTCTAAAAAGAATGGCCAGCGAATATACCCGTTTTTCGCTCCCACCAGACGCATGATTTGGATTTCTCGTTGCCGTGAAATAATCGTAATCCGAATGGTATTTGAAATTAAGAACATCGCGACAAACAACAATAAGACGGCGGCGGCTAGGCCCCAAGTTTTCACGATATCGGCAATGTTGAAGATTTTTTCGGATTCAAGACCACCGTAATCAGCTTTGTAAACATTTGGCAGTTCTCCGGCGTCTTTAGCAACCTCTTTAGTCAGCTTCGGTTCAGTGGTACTGACCACAAAGACATCATACAAAGGGTTGCTATCTTCATCAAAGAGATCCCATTCAGAGCCCATCGTTTTTTTGATTTTTTCTAGTTCATCATCGGCACTGGAGAATTTAACATTTTTTACATTGTCCAGTTTATTTAGTTCAGCTTCCAAGGCATCGATTTCTGGTTGCTTCGTGCCATATTCGATAAATACCGAGACGTCCACATTGTTTTCGATGTCCTCGGCTAACTTGGTAGCATTGAATATCACCGCCATAAAAACTCCCACCAAAGACAAAGTGATGGTTACGGCACTGACTGAGGCGACTGTCATCCAGCCGTTACGCTTCAGACTCTTGATACTTTCTAGCATATGACGGAAAAAAGTTCTAATCATCGTATCCGTATTCCCCTTCCACTTGGTCTCTGATGATGCGACCATTTTCGATTGCGATAACCCGATGACGAATGGTATTAACAATCGTTGAATTATGGGTCGCCATGACAATCGTTGTCCCTTGGGCATTGATACGATCCAACAATTTCATAATTTCCCAAGAATTTTCTGGATCCAAATTCCCGGTTGGTTCATCACAAATCAAGACTTTCGGGGTGTTAACAATCGCCCGCGCAATCGAGACCCGTTGTTGTTCCCCACCTGAAAGCTCACTAGGGAACACACGAACTTTGTGCTTTAAGCCCACCAAATCCAAGACTTCCATCACGCGCTTTTTGATTTCACGGGGTTTACGCCCGATAACTTGCATCGCATAAGCCACATTTTCATAAACTGTTTTCTTTGGCAACAGTTTATAATCCTGGAAGACCACGCCAATTTCGCGGCGCATCAAAGGAATTTCGTGATTTTTTATCGTCATTAAGTCATGACCGGCTACCGTCAACGTGCCTTTGGTAGCTTTTTCTTCTCGATACATCAACTTGATAAAGGTGGACTTCCCAGCCCCAGAAGGACCTACCACGTACACGAATTCACCTTGATCGATATTAATGGTGATATTACGGATGGCAGTTGTACCATTGGAGTACTTCTTCATTACATCCTTCATTTCAATCATGGCTATCTCTCCATCTTAATAGAATTCAATACTCACGTAGTATAGCACATGAATATTGCAACTTTCTTTCATTAGGTTACAAATATATGTCATTTCATAAGGAAAAGACAAAATCAGCGTCAAACCAGACAAGGGCAGACAACGCCAGGGCTCTCAGCTCGTCTTGAACCCTACGCTTGTCGATTCAACTTCAATTTTAAATAAGCATCAATAAAGCCATCTAAATCGCCATCCATTACCGCTTGAACATTACCAGTTTCAAAGTTGGTGCGATGGTCTTTCACCATGGAATAAGGATGGAAAACATATGAACGAATTTGTGAGCCCCAACCGATTTCCAGTTGTTCGCCTCGCAAAGCTGCGGCTTCTTGTTCTTGTTTTTCAATTTCCAATTGATACAACTTGGCTTTCAACATGCCCATCGCGGTATCTCGGTTTTGGAATTGGGAACGTTGGGCTTGACTAGCCACCACAATCCCAGTTGGAATATGGGTAATGCGTACCGCAGAAGATGTTTTGTTGATATGTTGTCCACCAGCCCCACTCGCTCGGTAAACATCTACGCGAATGTCATCTGGATTGACTTCAATATCAATATTGGCATCCAACTCGGGCATCACATCACAAGAACAAAAAGAGGTATGACGTCGTTTGGCAGAATCAAATGGCGAGATGCGCACCAAGCGATGCACACCTTTTTCTGATTTCAAATAGCCGTATGCATTGTAGCCTTTAAATAGCAAAGTCACACTTTTGATTCCTGCTTCATCCCCCGCCTGATAATCCAAGGTTTCAACCGTATAGCCATGTTGTTCCCCCCAGCGAGTATACATCCGCAACAGCATACTTCCCCAGTCTTGGGATTCAGTCCCACCGGCACCTGGGTGTAATTCTAAAATTGCATTGTTGTGGTCATAGGGCTCATCCAAAAGCATGGACAACTCATAGGATTGCATTTTTTCTTCCAACAGACCTAGGCGTTCTTCCAATTCTTGGTGCATCTCATCATCTGGTTCTTCGGCAATCATCTCTTCCATCATGACCAACTCTTCCACTTCATCTGCCAATTCTTGAAACGAATCGTAAGCCGCTTTGTTGGCATTGTTTTCGTCAATCACCTTTTGCGCTGTGTCATTGTCATCCCAAAAACCAGGTTCGGCCATCTTGTGCTCAGCCTCAGCGATGTCTTCTTCCAACTGATCTAAGTCAAAGAGACCCCCTAAAGCTAGTAATTTTGGTTTGCATTTCTTCTAAGGCATTACGGATTTCTGCTAATTCCATTCAAATCGCTCCTTGTTAAATTAATCAGACAGGCTAAACAAATTTTCCTGGCTTGTGAAAGTATAGGCAGCAGCACCACCGCATACGCTCTTTCTCCAGACGGTTTCCCTTACAACTTCGAAGAGACTCGTTGGGCCTGCGCTTTGGCTTAGGCCAACTGGAGAGACAAGCTAAGAAATTCGTAAAGCCAAACAGCATAAGACAAAGGCCTTCTTTTGTGAAACTGGCTAAGGCCTTCCTCTATTAAAAACAGGCTGGGCAAAAGCACCAGCCTGTTTGCATCCTCAGTTATTGTGACAGCTTTTTTGCCGTTTGTCAAAAACCGAAAGTGATTTTTTACAATCCTTTACCATGGCAATTTTTGAATTTCTTACCACTGCCACAAGGACATGGATCATTGCGTCCAACTTTTTCGACATGGACTGGTCGTTGGGGTTGTGCTTGTTCTTCTGTTTGTTCCGGTTGTCCTTGTGCGACTTGTTCCCGTTGAACATTTTGGCGGATTTCAGCTTTCATGAAGAGGCGTGTGACTTCAAACTCAATGGCACCAATCATGCTTTCAAACATGCTGTAGCCTTCTGTTTGGTATTCAACCAATGGATTGTTTTGTCCATATGAACGCAAACCGATGGATTGACGGAGTTGATCCATTTCATCGATATGATCGGTCCACTTGGAATCCACTACTCGTAAAATAACCACTTTTTCAAACTCTAATAATTGTTCTGGGGAGTTCAATTGGTCTTTTTTCTGATTGAAAATGGCTTCTGCCCGTTGATATAGCTCATCTTTGATTTGTTGTTGGTCTTTGCCTTCTAAATCAGCAACTGAGATAGAATCCTCATGAACCAAGGTATTGCCGGCAAAATCCACGATGGCTTGTAAGTTCCATTGGGATGGTTCCAATTGGGTATGAGCATCGACAGCTCGTTCAATAGTACGTTTTACCATATTCATCAAGGTGCGATTTAGATCTTTTTCTTCCATGATGACTTCTTGGCGTTGACCATACATGACTTCCCGTTGTTCCCGCATCACGTCATCGTACTGCAAGACATTTTTCCGCGTGTCGTAGTTGTTCCCTTCGACGCGTTTTTGAGCGCCTTCTACTTGACGAGTGATCATTTTTGATTGAATGACTTGGTCTTCTTCCGCCACATTCATTTTTTCCATGAAGGCTTTGATACGGTCTGAACCAAAACGTTTCATCAAATCATCTTCAAGTGACAAATAGAATTGGGAAACCCCAGGATCCCCTTGACGTCCAGAACGTCCCCGCAACTGATTATCGATACGGCGAGATTCGTGACGCTCAGTCCCGATGACCGCTAAGCCACCAAGATCAGCAACCCCTAAGCCCAATTTAATATCGGTACCCCGACCGGCCATGTTGGTAGCGATCGTAACCGCACCTTTTTGACCAGCATTTAAGATGATTTCCGCTTCTTTAAAGTGATTTTTGGCATTCAAAACTTCGTGAGGGACATTGGCTTTATTCAAGAGATTCGAAAGCAATTCAGACGTTTCAACGGCTACCGTACCCACCAAGACAGGTTGCCCTTTCCGGTGACGGTCTTTGATATCTTGCACCACAGCTTTAAACTTGCTATCTAAAGAAGGATATAACAAATCTGGACGGTCATCCCGGATAACTGGACGGTTCGTTGGAATCTGGATAACTTGCATATTATAAATTTCACGGAACTCTTCTTCTTCCGTTTTAGCAGTACCAGTCATCCCGGCTAATTTTTTGTACATCCGGAAATAGTTCTGGAAGGTGATGGTAGCCATCGTCTTGGATTCATCCTCAATTTCCACGCCTTCTTTGGCTTCAATGGCCTGGTGCAACCCATCAGAATAACGACGGCCATCCATGATCCGACCAGTAAATTGGTCGACAATCATGACTTTGCCTTCTGTAACCACATAATCGATATCTCGTAGCATGATATAGTTGGCCCGCAACGCTTGATCCATGTGGTGAGTCAATGCGGTATTTTCGATATCGTATAAGTTGTCCAAGCCAAAAGTTTCTTCGGCTTTTTCAATCCCAGCCTCAGTTAGGCCAATGGTTTTTGATTGAACATCGATGGTATAATCTTCCTCGTTTTTCAAGCGTTTCACGAAGTTGTCGGTGCGGGTGTATAAAGCCGTAGATTTTTCTGCTTGACCAGAGATGATCAAAGGGGTCCGGGCTTCATCGATCAAGATGGAATCGACTTCATCCACCAAAGCAAAGTTTAGTGGGCGTTGCACCATTTGATTGCGATAAACCACCATGTTGTCGCGCAAATAGTCAAAGCCTAGTTCGTTGTTGGTACTGTAAGTGATATCACAAGCATAGGCGGCACGTTTTTCTTCTGCGGACATCGCGTTGGTATTTAACCCGACAGTCAAACCTAAGAAGTTGTACAATTCACCCATTTCATTGGAGTCACGGGTTGCCAAGTATTCATTGACAGTTACCACGTGAACCCCTTGGCCACTTAAGGCATTCAAATAAACCGGCATCGTCGCAGTCAAGGTTTTCCCTTCACCTGTCCGCATCTCAGAAATATTCCCATCGTGTAGGACGATCCCCCCCATGATTTGGACATGGTAAGGATAAAGCCCTAAGACCCGACGAGCGCCTTCTCGAACAACAGCAAAAGCTTCTGGCAAAATATCGTCTAAGGTTTTGCCGTCTTGCAATTGGCCACGAAACTCATCGGCTTTTGCCCGTAATTGCTCATCTGACAAGCCTGCCATTTGATCAGCAAAAGATTCCACTTTATCTGCGATAGCGCCTAAACGCTTTAATTCTTTTTTGTCATTTTCAATAATTTTACGTAAAAAATTGGCCATTGATTGATGATTCTCCTTTAATCCAATTTGTTCAATGTAGAAACTCTCCAGACTATTCTATCATTACTTTTCCTCAAAAGGAATAGTTAGAGCAAGATTAGAAGTCCAAATCAAAAAATATTCTGGCGATATCACCGGGAAGACCAACTGTTGGCAATCAAAAAGACCTATCTGACTGGAAAAAATCCATAATAGGTCCCTTTTAAGGAAATGCTAAGTTTTTATGTAGGCATTTTAGCAAAAGCAGCTGCTATTTTTGAAACACGGAATTGCGCTTCGTCCAACTGTATACTGTATGCGGTAGCTGGCTAGTTTGTGCAGCCAAACATGGTTAGACTTGGTCTGATAAAAAAAGCAGGAACCCTTGGGCTCCTGCTTTTTATCATCAATCTGTTTCAATTAAACCGTATTTGCCGTCTTTTCGACGGTACACGATGCTTGTACCATTCGTTTCTGCATCTTCAAAGATGAAGAAGTTATGGCCCAACATGTTCATTTGTAATACGGCTTCTTCACTATCCATTGGTTTCAATGATAGGCGCTTCGTCCGCACGATATCTAAGTCAGAGCCATTGTCTTCTTCGGGGGTATCGTTGGTGAAGATGGCAGTTGCTTCGCCATTTGGAACACCAGTTTCCCGAGATTTACGGTTAATTTTGGTTTTGAATTTGCGGATTTGACGTTCCAATTTGTCAACCACCAAATCAATGCTCGCATAGAGATCAGGTGATGTTTCTTCAGCCCGCAATACCAAATATGGTAGTGGAATCGTTACTTCCACTTTCGCAGTTTTCTCAGTGTATACTTTCAGATTTACATGTGCAGTTGCGTTGGGCACGTCAGTAAAGTAACGTTCCAATTTTCCAACTTTTTTCTCCACGTAATCACGAATAGCATCTGTAACCTCGATATTTTCTCCGCGTACATTGTATCTAAACATAGCAATTGCCCCTTTCATCTACCACTAAAGAAAGAATAAGGACCACTCTTATTCCCTCTTCTTACTTTTATTATAGCGGACTCTCACTGTTTTGCAAACTTAAACGCTAACAATTTCAGCGGATTCTTAGAGATATTTTTTAGCGAGCTAAGGAAAACGTCCGAACTTCTTTAGGCTGATGTTGCCATAAGATATCTGCGGCGTGAAAGAGCGTCCGACCAGTGGTATAAACATCATCGACTAATAGGATCTTTTTGCCAATAAGGAGCTCCGGTGAACAAGCAAGCACATAGGGTTGGGGTAAGGCCAGACGTTCTTGACGATTCTTTTTGGATTGGGGTGAATCGTGACTGCTACGTCGTAAAAGCGTGTGGGTTTTAACTCCACTGGCTTCCAGAAAGGCGGAGGTCTGATTGAAGCCTCGCTCTTGATAGCGACTTTGGGATAAGGGAATCGGACAAATGATAAAGCCACGATATCCCTTCAAAGCGACTCTTACTTGCTGCTGAAAAGTCCGTCGTAAGCGATAATCGCCGCCAAACTTATACTCCTTCAACCAGTTGGCAAAGGCCTCATCATACTGATACAAAGCTTGATGAAAAAACTGGCGCTGCGGATATTGCTTTTGCCAGCGCTGACAGTCAGCACACAGCTCTTGCTCCCCTGAACGCATGCACCGTGGACAGGCCTGGTCTTTTTGGATTGGTGTAAACTGGCGAAGACACTGGGAGCATAATTCTGTGTCAGATAACAACCAAGGAAATAAGATCTCCTTGACGGTTAAGTTGCGTAAAATAACTTTTTGACAATACCCGCAAATCATTTTTTCACCGCCATCCTTTTAGCTAGACGGTTTAAGTGGCGAATCTCTTTAAGCGCCCGCCGGATACTAGTCGTTTGTTCTTGAAAAAGAAACCAGACTTGTCCGTGATTAAACGCCCCTTTGCGATCGACGCGACCAGCGATTTGGACCAAAACAGATTTCGTGAAAACCGCGTGTTCGGCACCGATGACAATCACCGAGACATCGGCAAATGTAACCCCCCGTTCTAGAACAGTACTTGTCAACAAGAGATCCCAGTGACCCTCCCGCATTTTCTGAACTTTTTCTTCCCGTGTGGCGTCTTGCGCAGAAACAGCCGCAATCTTTCGACTAGGCATCACAACTTTTAAAGCTTGTGCCAATGAATGCATATAAGCGATATTTGGACAAAAAACCAGAAGCCGATTGTTTTGAAGTAGTTTTTCACAGAGTTTGCGAAAGCGAAGTAGTTGACGCGGTCTTTCCGGTAAGAGCCGCCAACCTTCCCAAAAACGACACTGGGGAAGAATTAATGGTCGTTGATGATAACGTTGAGGCAATTGAAGAATTTGCCAATTTTCGGCCTTCGCCTTGGCAAGCAAAGCCATCGTGGGGGTAGCAGTCAAGTAGATGCTTACGCCACTGGCTTTCACCGCCTGCTGGGTTGCAAAAGCCAACTGGCGATTCCCCTCATAAGGAAAAGCATCACTTTCATCGATAATCAGTAAACTAAACCCTCGATAAAAATGCAACAATTGGTGGGTCGTACAGACTAACAAGCGAAATCCTCGCCAGCTTTCTTCGGCTTTCCCATAACGCAACAACGTCTCCGCTAGCGGAAAAGCCGCGACCAACCGCGGGAATAATTCCCGGCAAACATCAATCCTCGGAGTTGCCACGGCAACTTTGAGTCCGGCTTTTAGAGCATCTGCAATCACCGGGAATAACATTTCTGTCTTTCCTGATCCCGTCACAGCCCACAACAATACATTTTGGCCATTGATGAAAGCTTCCTGTAAAGCTTGTGCCAATTGTTGTTGCTGTTTTGTCAGTTGGCCTTCCCACTGACAGCAGGCGACTTCAGTCAAAGGTGGGGTCGGATTTTCCTCATAATAGGTCACCAACTCATCTAAATCCGTCAAGCGCCCATAGGAGACACAAGCAGGACAATAGTAAAAACCAGCCGGTAACTGGCCCTTCTGTTTGCGTGTCTGTTCCCCACAGCGAGCGCAAATCAGCCACTGATGCCCTACTACCAGAGCTTTGCGCCGGTGTATGATATAGCCCTCAGCCGTCACTGCTTCCCCTGACTTCACAACGGTCTGTTTTCCTTCAATCATCTTGCTTTCCCTCCTAACCCCTTCACTAAAAGCTACGCAAATGAAGGAAAAACAGTGCAGCAAAAGAAGAAGTGATAGGTAATTACCCACACAAAAAGACGGCCTCCATTAAGAAGACCGTCTGGTGATCTATGAGTCAATTGACTGTTGTTAGTGAATTATTCTTTGATGAGTGAAAGTGCTTGTTTCAAGACATTTTCGCCATTCATCATGCCATAATCCGCCATGTTGATGATGTCCAATGGAATATTTTTGCCTTCCAAACGTTTTTCGAAATCACCTTTCATAAAACGTACTTGTGGGCCTAACAGTAAAACATTTACTGGTTTGGATTCCAAATTGTTATCAGCATCTGATGCAGAAACCGCAAAGATATCTGCGTCTACTCCTTGTGCTTCAGCTGCTTTTTGCATTTTAGTCACCAAAAGACTGGTGCTCATCCCAGCAGAACATACTAACATGATGGTTTTTTTAGCCATAATTAATCGCCCCTTCAATTTTGTAGGAATGCACTTTCATTCCTATCTCTTATTATAGGTTTTCTGTTATATTTGTCAATTTTCTTCCATTTTGCAGTAGATTATCTTGCCGGTCTTTCAACAGGGTCGCTAAAAAAACCGTTATGATAAGCTCCTACAAGACAAATTTACTGAAACAACCAATTACTCTTGATTAACTTATTAAAGACAACATACTCTTTTTCCAAATTGATCACTACCACTTCATAGCCTGCATTGAGCCAAGCATAGGCACCGTTTTCGGGATGGGTATAATCATTGGCCCACCAATCCGTCGTCCGCCGCGCCGTCTTTGGCAAACCCGTAGCTGGAAAAAGTAGCTCATCAAACTGGGTAAAAGTCAAGGTAACTTGCGAGCCTCCATTGGTTTTTAAATAATGGGTGATAATGTCGTATTTCTTTTTTCGTCCACTCATGACTTACCGCCACACCCCTTTTCAAACTAGCTTCTCTTTTATTATCCCTTGTTTTGTAGGAAGTGACAAGGAAAGGCTCACAAATATTGCATGAAAGCTAGCTTTTTTCTATACTAAAAGAAATGCCAACAAAAGAGGTGCCAAAATGCCAGAGACTTATATCACGATTAAACACGACGGGGAAGCAGAAATGGAAGTTAAAAAATCCCGTTTTATCACCAGTCTCAAACGAATAGAAACCGAAGACGAGGCCAAGACCTTCATCGCTGGGCTAAAGAAAACCCACTGGAAAGCCAATCACAACTGCAGTGCTTATGTCCTTGGGGCTAATAATGAAATTCAACGTTCCTCTGACGATGGCGAGCCTAGCGGTACCGCTGGCGTCCCCATGTTAGAAGTCTTGAAAAAAAATCAGCTAAGTAATGTCTGTGTAGTAGTCACCCGCTATTTCGGCGGAACCAAACTTGGGGCTGGTGGGCTAATTCGTGCTTATTCTCACGCGGTTTCCCATGGGCTCACAGAACTTGGGCTAGTCATCGGCAAACCCCAACAAGAAATTCGTTTGACCATCGCCTATAGTTTATTAGGAAAACTTCAAAGCTTTCTCGAAAACCAGTGGCATACGAAAGACACCCTATTCACTGAGGCCGTCACGGTTATCTGCCTCATTGATGAAGAAAAAGTACCTGACTTTACTGAACAGGTAATCGATTTACTTGCCGGCCAAGTCACGATCGAAAAAGGAGAAATCAGCTACCATGAGTTGCCCTTAAATCCTATAGAGAAAGAAAATGATTAGGTAATCCAATGACTCTTGATTAGATTGACATTGATTGCTTATGGAAGACGCTTTAATCTCGTAGTCATTTGATAGCTCCACCCACTACGTGATTGCCTAAAAAGCATCGAGGCCTGCAAGGTAGCCTCGATGCTTTTTCATGGTTATTTTTCAAAATAAAATTCAAAACGGTTGCCGACATATTGGGTACGGACATATTCAAAAGGCGTCCCATCTTCAAAAAAGGAAACTTGACGCATCCGCAAGATGGCATCCCCCCGCTTAGTTTGTAAAAACTCTGCGATTTGCTCAGTGGCCAGCATCGCCGAAATAGTTTGGTTGGCGGCGCCGATTTTGTGGTGTCCCCGTTCTTCCAAAGTCTTATACAAAGCGGAAGTTACCTCTGCCTTGCTGAAATTCTTAATAAGTCTTTCGGGAATACTCGCAACTTCAAAGCAAATTGCGACATCATCGGCATAACGAATCCGTTCCATTCGTAAAATTTGTTCATCCGCTTTTAACTGAAGCTTTTCCATTTCTGATGAACTGGGAGCTGTGTAGAAGTAAGAAACAACTTTGCTTGAAGGCTCCCGCCCTTGCGACAACATAATCTCGGTAAAACTTGTGGCGCCAGACATTTTTTCTTGGACTTTTTTACGGGCCACATAGGTTCCTGAGCCGATTTTCCGTTCCAAGATGCCTTCGTCCGCTAAAGTTTGAATCGCTTGGCGTAAGGTCATGCGGCTGACGCCAAACTGAACCGATAAGTCCCGTTCAGAAGGCAAGCGGTCACCGATTTTCCAAAAGCCCTTTTCGATTTTTTCTTTAATTTGATCATGAATCTGGATATATACTGGTAAATGTTCACTCATGGTTCCCACGCTCCTGTGTCTTTGCTTGAAATTATTATAACTGGTATATACCTAATTAGCAAACATTTCCCCAACAGCTTAAAAAACCGCTAAGAAGACCCTTCCTACTTCGAAAGGGTCTTCTGATATTTTGCTAACAACTGCTGTTTCATTGAAAAGTGTTTTGGTACACCTCAAACCTTCACTGCTTGTTCTTCTTTCAGTGTCTTATTGGCAGTAGCCATCATCAACCGGATGCGGTTTAACTGATTGACCAAGGAAACGCCTGGATCATAGTCAATGGCAGCAATATTGGATTTTGGATATTGATGCCGCAACTCTTTGATGACCCCTTTACCTACCACGTGGTTAGGTAAACAGCCAAAAGGTTGCATACAAACAATATTGTGAACCCCCGTCTTCAAGAGGTCGATCATTTCCCCAGTCAAGAACCACCCTTCTCCGGTATGGTTCCCGATGGAGAGGATTTGGCTAGCATCATCGGCCAACTGATAGATGGAATGAATCCCGTCAAAGCGAGATGATGCTCGCAACGCTTTATCCATCGGTTTTTCCACCACTTCGATGATCTTGATGGCCAGTTCTGCTAACACTTTACTGCGTTTGGCCATGCCAAGGTTTTCGTACTTCCAAATTTGGTTGTACAAGGAATAGTTCATAAACCCGATAATATCAGGGACCACCGCTTCCGCTCCTTCTGCTTCCAACAAACGCACGATATCGTTGTTAGCAGTTGGGGAGTATTTCACGAGGATTTCTCCTACGACTCCGACCCGCGGTTTTACCTCATCTGATAAGGCAATCGTGTCAAAATCGCGAATGATTTTCTTCATGTTGCGGTTGAAGAGGGTCAAGGAACCATTGCGGACATTTTTCGCTACTTTAGTCAGCCATTCTTGGTGTAAGGCATCCACCTGTCCTTTTTCCAATTCATAAGGCCGCGTTCGATAGACGACCCGCTCGAACAAGTCCCCGTATAAAAAGGCTACGACGATCCGTTTCAGCATCGGTAAAGTAAACTTAAAGCCAGGATTTTGTTCTACCCCTTTGTTCCCCATCGATACAGAAACTACGGGTACTTGGGAGAAGCCAGCATCGTTTAAGGCTTTACGCAACAGCGGAATGTAGTTTGTCGCCCGACAACCACCACCGGTTTGGGTCATCATGACACTGGTATTTTCCAGATCATACTTGCCACTTTGCAAAGCTTCCACCAATTGACCAATAGAAATAATCGCCGGGTAGCAGGCATCGTTGTTCACAAATTTCAAACCAACATTGATAGCTTCCTTGTCTTCTGATGGCAAACAAACCACATCATAGCCAGAAGCTTGCAACGCCAAGTCCACCAAACCTTCTTGGTGAATCGGTGACAGCATCGGCATCAACAAAGTATGCCGTTTGGCCATGTCTTTGGTGAAGACGATTTTTTCTGGTTCTTCGTAACGTTTGCTAGGCACAAAGTCCAGCTTTTCCCGTTCGTTAACCGCTGCTTTCAGGGAACGCAGACGAATGCGAATGGCCCCTAGATTGGAGCCTTCATCGATTTTCAAGACGGTATAAATTTTGCCGTATTGATCCATGATTTCTTCCACTTGGTCTGTCGTTACGGCATCTAAGCCACAGCCAAAGGAGTTTAATTGCACCAATTCCAAATTTTTGGATTTGGCCACCACTCGAGCAGCTGCATACAAACGGGAATGGTAAACCCATTGATTCACCACTCGTAGATTCCCGACATCTCCCAAGTGGGAAATGCTATCCTCTGTCAACACGTGAAAGCCTTCTTGCGTGATGACATCGGCAATTCCGTGGTTGATTTCGGGGTCCAAATGATAAGGACGACCTGAAACGACGACGCCTCGTTGATTTTTTTCTGTCAGCATCGCGAGGGTTTCTTCCCCTTTGCGACGGACATCGGCTTTAAACTTATCCAACTCTTCATAACCATGATGTAGTGCTTGACGAACATCAGCTTCCGCAATGCCTAAATCCGCAAAAGTCGCTGCTAAAACTTGCCCCACTGACTCTTCATCAGCCAGGTTAATATATGGGTTACGATAGTCCACTTTGCCTTCGCGGATATCATCGACATTGTTACGGATAACATCCGGATAGCTTTGCACGATTGGACAGTTAAAGTGATTGTCCGCATTGGCCGATTCTTGCCGTTCAAAGACGACCCCCGGATAGAAAATCAATGGTACATCTTGGTTTATCAAGGCTTGGATATGCCCGTGAGCGATTTTTGCCGGATAACAAGCCGTATCACTAGGAATGGTTTCCATCCCTTGTTCGTACAAGTCCTTATTTGACCGCGGCGACAGTTGCACACGGAACCCAAGATCCGTAAAGAAGGTATGCCACAAAGGATAGTTTTCGTACATATTTAAGACTCGAGGAATACCAATGATTCCTCGGGGAGCATCTTTTTCTTTCAAGGGACGGTATTTGAAGAGACGTTTGTATTTGTAATCCACCAAGTTGACTTTGCGTTGGCTCCGGTCAATCTTGATGCGAGCTCCCCGTTCACACCGATTCCCGGTAGTAAATTGGCGACCATCAGAAAAGATCGTGACAGTCATCATGCAGTTGTTTTCACAAAGGCCGCAATGGGTAAACTCTTTTTCTGCGGTAAACTTAGCCAAAGCTTCCGCATCCAAAATGGTACTAACATCACCGACTTCAGCGTTTTCCAAAGCGATAATCGCAGCGCCATACGCCCCCATCAAACCAGCAATAGAAGGTCGCACGACATGGCGCCCGGTGATTTCTTCAAAGGCCCGTAAAACGGCTTCGTTATAGAAAGTTCCACCTTGGCAGACGATTTTTTCACCGAGTTCTTCCGGACGTCGAATCTTAATCACTTTATAGATAGCATTTTTGATGACCGAATAAGACAAGCCCGCCGAAATATCCGCTACGGTTGCCCCTTCTTTTTGGACTTGTTTGACTTTTGAATTCATAAAGACGGTACAACGGGAACCCAAATCCACCGGGGCTTGCGACTTACAAGCTTCCAAAGCAAAGTTTTTCACATCGTAGTTCAACGACTTAGCAAAAGTTTCAATAAAGGAACCACAACCGGAAGAGCAAGCTTCATTTAATTGGATAGAAGACAAGACGCCCTCTTTAATGGTCATGGCTTTCATATCTTGACCACCGATATCAAGGATAAAGTCTACACCAGGTTGGAAATGATTAGCCGCTTTGTAATGGGCCATCGTTTCCACTTCTCCGATATCGACTTTCAACGCACTCTTGATCAGTTGTTCACCATAACCGGTGATGGCAGCTTTGGCGATATAGACAGCTTCTGGCATCTGGGAATACAAATCTTCCAAGACGGCCATCGTGGTTTCAAGAGGCTGTCCTTCATTGTTTCCATAATATGAAAATAAAATCCGACAAGCATCATCGATTAAAATCACTTTGGTCGTGGTAGAACCAGCATCGATTCCTAGAAAAGCCGCCCCGCTGTGTTGAGCCAAATCAGCTGTTTCCGCGGTAGCTTTGGCGTGGCGGGCACGAAATTCAGCTAATTCCGTTTCATTGGCAAATAAGGTGGGCAAGGTATCGCTGGGTTTCATTTTGCTTTGATCCCCCGAATCCAAGGCAGCCAATAATTGGGACAAGGTCTTTTCTTCGGCCTCCTCCGCATAAAAAGCGGCTCCCATTGCGACAAACAATTGGGGATTTTCAGGAAAGATGACATTTTCAGGTTGGATATTTAAGGTTTCAATGAATCGTTTCCGCAATTCCGACATAAAATACAAAGGACCGCCCAAGAAAGCGACATTGCCCTTAATTTTTCGGCCAGCTGCTAGACCGGCAATGGTTTGATTCACAACGGCTTGAAAGATACTCGCTGCGATATCTTCTTTGGCGGCCCCTTCATTGATCAAGGGTTGGACGTCTGTTTTGGCAAAAACACCGCAACGAGACGCGATGGGATATAGTTGTTGATAATCTTTTGCTAGCTCATTGACCCCATTGGCATCCGTTTTCAACAAGACTGCCATCTGGTCGATAAAGGCCCCGGTCCCCCCTGCACAGCTACCGTTCATTCGTTGTTCCAAAGCACCTTCGAAAAAGGTAATTTTGGCATCTTCCCCGCCAAGTTCAATCACCACATCCGTCTCAGGAATCACTTCTTCCACGGTACGGGTACAAGCAATCACTTCTTGAACAAAAGGAATAGCTAACACTTCTGCTAGTCCCATGCCTCCTGAACCTGTGATATTCATCGCAAGCGGAGCGTCTCCGATCAACTCACGGGCTTCCGCGAGGATTTTTTTGGTAGCTGTCAGAACGTCGGAAAAATGCCGTTCATATTTGGCAAAGACAGCTTGATTTTTTTCATCCATTATTACTAGTTTGACTGTGGTGGAGCCCACGTCAATTCCCGCACGAAATTTCATGTTTTTCAGACCCTCTTAACTTTTAGTTGACAGTGTGTTGAATATCTTACATGCTGTTTGATATAATACTCATGACTATTTTAATAAGTTGTGAAAAAAATGACAATACACAATAAAACATCATTTGTGAGTTAAGCAACAAATTAACAAGTTTTGTTGGATAAGAAAGGGATTTTCATGAAGAAAACCGATTTGCGGGTGAAGCGGACCAATAAAATGATCGTGGAAGCCTTTATTCATCTAGTAGAAGAAAAAGGCTTTGATCAAGTCACCGTCCAAGACATTGCTGATGAAGCGATGATTAATCGAGCAACTTTTTACGCTCACTACAAAGACAAACACGATTTATACGAAAAGATTTTTGATCTAGCCATTGATGCCTTCACCTCCGTCTTATCCCCTGATGATCTAGTAACGGGTAACCGCCTCCGCATCAAAAAAGTCGAATTTCTTATGACCAATATTTACCAAAACATCCAAAAAAACAGCAAGTTTTATTTGACGATTATGGATGGGACCTCGATGGAAATCTTACGGAAACGGATTGCCGATATCCTCAATGAGCAATATGCCCATATCTTCGATCGCTTGAAAATCACCGAAAACGATATTGAAGTACCCATGGATTTTATCATCGAGTACATGACTTCCATCTTTATCGGCACCCTTCATTGGTGGCTGACGACCGATTCCGAAATGACCCCTGAACACTTGGCAAAACTGGTTATTAAATTAGTCGGCAACGGACACTTGACTGTCTTGGGACTTGAAATTGAGAAGTAACTTCGTATTAGTTGCCTGTTTGGATAAGTTGCGCTACGATAAAAGTGTCCTCATAGCTTGTAGCTAAAGCTGGATGAGCGCATTCAAAAAGACAAAATTCGTCAGTACTTATCAACCAAAGGAGGCGTTACGATGAAGCTCAAAGATGTTGTCAATGATACTGCAGAACGGTTGCATTACATGATGAAAAAAGAAAACTATACCGTCAATCTGGACAAAAAAGGTGTAGATGTAAAAAAACTGCGCCCTACAAAACACACCATCAAGTGGGGTGCGAAAAACCACTAAACTAGGCATCAGCCTATCTTATTGGTCGTTTAGCACCAGTCAGCTCGAGTTTTTTCTTAATCTCACTGGGATAAAACTAAATTGAAATCAGCTAAAAACCGTCGGACCAATTGATGATCCGACGGTTTTTTTGTTTCACAAATAGGTTCGGCTTACTTTACTCGCAAACAACGCATGGCATTTAAAACTGCTAACAAGGTCACACCGACGTCAGCAAAGACTGCCATCGCCATCGAGGTATAACCTAAAGCCCCTAATACCAAGACAATACCTTTCACTCCTAAGGCGAAAATAATATTTTGTTTGACGATTTTCAAGGTTTTTCGAGAGATTTTGATGGCTTGCACCAGTTTTGATGGTTGGTCATTCATGATCACCACATCACTGGCTTCAATGGCGGCATCACTCCCTAAGCCCCCCATGGCAACCCCCAGATCGGCGGTCACTAAAACAGGCGCGTCATTGATGCCATCGCCAACAAAAGCGACTTTACCCGTAGCCTTTGCCATGATGTTCTGTAAATGAGTCACCTTGTCTTCTGGTAACAAACCAGCAAAGAAACTAGTCAAGCCAAGTTTTTGTGCTACCATTTCACCGACTTGAGGACTGTCCCCGGTCAACATCACCGTGTCTTTGATGCCCGCTTCTTTCAACTGGCTGATGGTACTTGGAGCATCTGCTTTGATTTGATCATTGATGACTAAAACCCCAGCATACTCCCCAGCCACAGCTAGATACAAAGCTGTTCCGACCCGATCGATAGTCGGTGCCTTTACGTTCAAGGACGTCATCAGTTTCAAATTCCCGATGGCAGCCTGCTGGCCATCGATGACACCGACAATCCCCTGCCCAGCGACTTCTTTGAGTTCACTTACTGGAGCAAGGGCCTGATCGCCATAAGCCCGCAAGACGGATTGCGCGATTGGATGGGTAGAATGTTGTTCCAAAGTGGCCGCATAACGCAGGATGTTTTCATTACCGAAAGGGCCACTGACTGATTCTACAGCAAATTTACCTTCTGTCAAAGTCCCGGTCTTATCAAATACGACCGTCTCCACTTGGGCTAACGTTTCTAAGTGATTGGAGCCTTTTACCAAGATACCGGATTTACTGGCACCACCGATTCCGGCAAAAAAGCTTAGCGGCACTGAGATGACCAAAGCACATGGACATGAAATCACTAAGAAGGTCAACGCACGATACAACCATTCCTTCAAATCACCACCAAAGAATAACGTTGGCACCACTACCAATAAAACGGCCAAGGCCACCACAGCTGGTGTATAGTAACGGGCAAATTTGGTGATAAATTTTTCTGCGGGGGCTTTTTGGCTACTGGCATTTTCTACCAACTCCAAAATTTTGGACACAGTGGATTGGCCAAAACTCCGGTTCGTCTTGATTACTAACCGACCTTCTTGGTTGATCATCCCACTGAGAATTTCCTCCCCTACTTTGGCTTCTCGCGGCATCGATTCTCCCGTCAGAGCCGAGGTATCCAAACTACTAGTCCCTTCTGTAATGACACCATCTAGAGGAACCTTTTCACCAGGATTAACAACAATCAAACTATTCACTGGCACAGCTGCCGGCGATACTTCTTTTTCACCCTTTTCCGTCAACAGTCGCGCGGTGTCTGGTCGGACATCCATCAATTCCTTGATATTTTTGCGGGAACGGTCAACAGCATAATCTTGGAAATATTCGCCAATCTGATACAAGAACATCACCGCAACAGCTTCGGGAAATTCGCCGATTCCTAACGCCCCAATCGTAGCCACGGTCATCAAAAAGTTTTCATCAAAAACTTCGCCATGGAAGATATTGGTAATGGCTTGTTTGACGATATCGCCACCAATAAAAAGATAAACAGCTACATAAGCCACGACTCTAAGCCAACCGCTGGGATCCAGCCATAACAATAGGACTAACGCTATAGCAGTAATCAAAATCCGCCAAAGATTGTGATTATCCCCTCCTGAATGCTCATGGCTATGTCCTGATTTGCCAGACTCTGGGTGATCCACCACCGGCTCTACTACCACATCTGGTTCCAACTTGTTAACGATCGCCAAAGCTTGCGTTTCAACGGTAGGCAAGTCTGCCTTTTGACAACTGATGGACATTTTTTGATTGATGAAATCCACGTTTGCTGCAGTGACACCATCGACTTTGCTGACGGCCCGCTCAATCTTGGCTGCGCAATTGGCACAATCCAAGCCTTTTAATTGATAATTTTTTTCCATGGAAATTCCCCCTTTACCCTAAAAATCTAGATTAAGCATCCATGTATGGTAAAGTATCATAAAAACGAATACATGAATAACCGTTCATTTGTATTATAAATGAACAGTTATTCATGTGTCAACCATTATTGCTAATAAACGTCACTTCTTACCCTTTTTTAGCAAATCAACGCTTCAGCGACGCCAAGGCATCACCCGGTTTGCCAATAAATCTAAGAGAATGAACAACACCAATCCCAACAAACTTAGCAATAAGATACTGCCATACATCGCAGGATAGTCCATCCGCATCCAGGCATCCATAATGAAATAACCCATCCCAAATTCAGTTCCGTAGTTTTCTGTAAAAAATAAAATCGAAATCGCAGTCCCCAAGGATACTCGCGAAGTGCTAAAAATTGCCGGCAAACATGCTGGTAGCGTAATTTTGCGGAATAAACGTCCCCGACTTGCTCCGATACAGCGATACACATCATAATAATGGGGAGGGATCTCAGCTACCGCATCTCGTACCGCTACGAGAACTTGCGGCGTGACAATCAAGATAATCATGATAATCTTAGACAAATCCCCTAAGCCACCCAGTAACATAACAATCGGCAGGAGAGCCATCTTGGGAATCGGATAGGTCAAATAAACCAGCGGCGAAAAGAAACTCTGCCATTTAGGAAGACTCCCCATCAGTAAGCCCAAAAGAAACCCCAAAAGAACAGCCAACCCCATCCCTACTGAAATCCGGTACAAGCTAGCCAATAGATGGACCGCCATATTTTTTTCAAAGAGCAACGGTAACTGTTGGAAGACCGTGATTGGACTAGGCAATACGGTTTTTTGAAAGATGAGACTAGCCAGTTGCCAAAGAGCTAAAAGAAAAAGCAAAGCGCCTAAAAAACCAATACTTCTCCAATAATTGCGTTTTATTTTCATGATAATTGCCCCCTCAAATAAGCTGCGGTTTCGAATAGTTCTTGAGAAGTTCGATCATCTTCTAACTGGCTTTTGTCGGTCACCGGTGATGGAAGAATTTCTTTGATGCGCCCCGGTTCTTTCTCCATCACTATGACCTGATGCCCGACCAAAAGAGCTTCCGTGACATCGTGGGTAATAAATAAGGTGCGGGTGGGACGTTTGAGCCAGTTGCTTAAAAATAAGGCTTGCGCTTTTTCTCGAGTCAAAGCATCCAAAGCAGAAAAAGGCTCGTCCATCAACAACAACTCACTTTCACAAGCAAAGGCACGGGCAATAGCCACCCGTTGCTTTTGCCCACCACTGAGTTGATTAGGGTAGCGTTGGCTTTCTTTGACCAACTCCATATCCTTAAATAATTGACGAACTTCTGCCAATTCAGCATCCGTTAGCTTTTTTTGCTGGCGACTCGTTTTGACAGCGTCGATTACGGCCTGTTGGGCAGTTTGCCACGGGAGCAACCCATAATCTTGGGGAACAAGAGCAATTCGATGCTGACTAGGACGATAGGGCTGCTGTGCCAAAGTCATTTCACCGGTTGTTGGAGTGATCAGCCCTGCAAGTATTCTTAAAAGCGTGGTTTTTCCTGCTCCTGAAGGCCCGATTACTGTATAAATCTGGTTTTCTGCTAGGCTTAACGAAAGATCGGCTAAAATGGGTTTTTCCGCCGTCTCATAGCCGATTTTTTGCAAGACTAATGGGGTTTTCACATTTGTCATTTTGAATCCTTCCTCTCAAACTGCCGCTACCTTTTGGGTAAGTTCAATCAGATAGTCGGCAGGACCGTTGCTATTGTACCATTCATCACAAGAAAAAAGAAACGTGAGTTGATCTTCGCCACCAGAGTCAGAAATAAGACGCTCTGCTTCAGCATTGTTCACCGGTACATTCACCTTCTGGGCGCTTGAAGGTTTGTCAGACTTTAGACGCCAAATAAGAAAGGCGGAACGAACTCCTTCAGCTCTCATGAAGCCAGACATTTTTAGACTACAAAAAGCTGCTCTTCCATTAAGAAACATTGGAAGAGCAGCTTATGTTTAATCTCTAAAAAACTAAGGCATAGGAATGTTTATTCTACAACCAGAAGAAGTCCGTTGCCCCGAAACCTTTTTACTTTTTGTTTTTTTCTTGGTCTTCACTGGGTGCATCCGTAATCGTCGGCTGATCTTCTTCAGCCGTTATTTGTACATTTTTTTGCGCTGGCGCTTCATTAGCAGCAGTTTTCTTATCAGTATCAGCTTCTTGTGCTGATGGTGGTATCGTGTCTGGCTTTGTCTCCTCTTTCGCTTCCTTTTTATCCGGATGTAAGACGTTTTGGCGATAGCTTCGATTCCCTAAAAACTTCAAGACAGTCATCAACGGCTGACGATTTTCGCCAACTAATCCGATCAATTCGATGAAAAGCTCCAAACCAATCACCGTACAAATAATCAGCAAAATCATCGCTGGTGTGCTGGCATAATTCATCAATAAAGCAATGAAAGAAAAAACTAAGGCCAATGCATAAATGGTCAAGACTGCCCCACGATGGGTAAAGCCTAACGACAACAAACGATGGTGAAGATGCATCTTATCCGCTGAAGAAATCTTTTGATTGTTAAACTTCCGGCGAATCATGGCATAGACCGTGTCGGTAATCGGTACTCCCAAAATCAACATCGGAGTCATAATTGAAATAAAGGTGGCATTTTTCAAACCGGTCATGGAAATGATTGAAATCATATACCCCAAAAACAGGGCCCCGGTATCGCCTAAATAGATGGTAGCCGGGTAAAAGTTGTAAGGGAAAAAGCCCATAATTGCAGCAACCAAGGTAAAGATAATAATCGTAGTTACCAAACTTGCGTCCGGCAAGAGGAAGAAGAAAGAAATAATCCCAATCGTAATCAAACCAATAATTGAAACGCCGGCTGCTAGTCCGTCCAACCCATCAATTAAATTGACAGCATTGGTCAGAGCTAAAATCCAAATCAAAGTGATTGGCAAACTGAGCCAGCCCAATTCCCATTTTCCAATAAAAGGAATACTGATACTATCCATCTGAATACCAGCGATAAAATAGGCTTCCAGAGCAGCGAGCACAATCCCTAGGGTTTTCTGCCAGGGCTTGATCTCCCAGATATCATCAATCAAGCCAGTCGCCACGACAATCGCCGCCCCTAAAATGATCGGCCCCGTCACTTCGTAAAGTTTGATCTCGGGAAAACCAAAGAGCATCGAGATAGCAAAAGCAATAAAAATCGCCAACCCGCCTGCTGATGGCATTGGTTTGGTATTGATGCGGCGGGCATTGGGATTGTCCACAGCACCAATCTTAAAGGCTAGCATCTTAACTAAAGGTGTTAAAACCAACGCCAAAATCATAGTAATAAACATCTGGATGATAAACTTAAAGGCAAAATGAGGCACGCTATTTTTCTCTCTTTCTATTCGTTTCTAGCCAACTGAACATGCTTGGCAACTAGCCTACTGCCAGCAGCTGCTATTAGCTAGCCAGTAGGAAAAATCATGAGTTGTCTTGGTCTGGTTCCTGCGTCTTTTGTTTAGTAGAACCACCCTTAGAGGGAGTATCGGCGTCCTTTTGGGCGCTATCGTGTTTGACAAACCTTTGAAATAACCGGGCCGACAATCGTGACATTGGACCAGTCCGCTTTGCCACCGAACCACCTGAACGGTAGGCAGCGATTATGGCATTCACAATTCCCCCTACTAAGACAATGGTCGCTGCAAAATTGAGCCACAACATCAATACGATAAAACTTCCGATGATTTGATAACCGCTCACCTTGGCGGCAAAAAAGCGCGTATACAAGCCAAAAACTTGGCCTAAAATCATCCAGCCAATGGTGGCTACTACTGCCCCGGGAAAAGCTGAGGGAAAGGTAACTTTGGCATTGGGCACCAACCAATAGATAATGGTCATGATGATCAATAAAGCCACAATCGTCGCCGGCCATTTGACCGTTTGAAAGAGGCCAATCACCTCATCGGGAATTCCCACAACTGGCTGTAACGCATCTAAAATTGATTTTCCCACCCCGAGAATCAAGGTGATTCCGATAATTCCCATCAACAACAAGATAATAATAAGTACCGACACCAAGCGACTGACGATAAAGTTTGGCCGTCCTGCTACACCATAAGATTTATTCAATGCACCTTGTAAGGCATTGATACTCTGACTCGCGGACCACAACGCTGCCAGCGCGGAAATCGACAAGACCCCACCAGAGCTTTCCGTCAAGAGATTGGTAATCGCCGGCCCGATAAAACTGAAAATTTCAGCCGGAATAATCTCTTGGATATACGGTAACACCGTGTCAGGGTCAATATGTAAAAATGGCAGCAAATTTCCCACTGCCAACAATAGTGGAAACAAGGACAACAACAAGTAATAAGAAACAACAATGCTGCTATTACCTAGCTCTGCATCTGAAAAACGTTTTTTGGCAATCTCCAAAAGACGCATCAGTTTTTGATGCTTCTTTAATTTTGCAATCACGGACATGACACTCCTCCAATGAAGTAAATATAGTTAGGTAGTTAGCAAGACCAGGGTTGCTAGCGGATTTCTCAACTCTGCTACTTAAAAGGAATCCACAAGCTCTTCAAAAGCCACTTCAAACTAGCGTACCATCAAAGGAGTGCCGCCGTTGTAACTCCGACTTAATAAGTCCCTTCTTCTCCTTGTGAAGTCAACAATAATGGACCATCGTTTGTGATGGCAATCGTATGTTCATATTGGCAACTCAAGCCGCCGTCTAAGGTGTAAGCCGTCCAACCGTTGGGATCCATCTTCATCTTCCAGGTTCCTGTGTTAACCATCGGCTCGATGGTAATCACCATACCGGCTTTCAAACGCAGGCCTTTTCCAGCTTCCCCATAGTGAGGAACAGGGGGTTCTTCATGGATCGTCGGACCAACACCATGACCGATAAAGTCCCGAACAACACCGTAACCTTCTCCTTCGACATAGGTTTGGATTGCATGACCGATATCCCCGATGCGCTTGCCGACTTGCGCTTGTTCAATCCCTAAGTACAGGGCTTTTTTGGTCACAGCCATCAAACGGTCGATTTCAGGGGTGCTTTCCCCCACGACGTAAGCCCAACAAGAGTCAGAAATGCCACCCTTTAAGTCGATACACATATCGACTTTGACCAAATCACCATTCTTTAATGGTTTTTTGCGAGGAAAGCCATGGCAGATTTCACTGTTGATGCTCACACAAGTTGCGTATTTATACCCCTCAAAGCCGATTTGAGCAGCAATACCGCCGTGGGATTCGATGTATTTCCGCACAAAAACTTCAATATCCCAGCTGGTAATCCCTGGTTTAATAAAACTCCGCAACTCTTTGTGGACAGCTGCCAACAAAGCGCCGGATTCCTTCATTGTTTCGATTTCTCTTGCTGATTTCAATGTTATCATATTCTGCTCAGACTCCCTTTATAAAATCGTTCTTATTTTATCATAGGAAAAGTTTTTGCGCCAATTTTGCAGAAAATCATTTAAGAAAAGCGAAAAAGACTCCCCTTCAGCTCTCGTAATTTAAAGGAAAACCGACCGCTGATCCTGTTATCAACGGTCGGTTTCAGGAGGACCAGTTGGTGAAGCAAGTCAAAAAAACGAGAAGGGACCAAGTAACTGGTTCCCTTCTCGTTTTTACCTATTAGTTGTTAAAAATAGCTCAAGACATATCAATTGGTTCTTTGCGGTCCAAAATACCATCGATGGTTTCTTTGATCAAACGGACGATTTGATCATCAGATGGACTGATGATACCAGAAGACATCAAGGCAGCAATCCCTGTAGCGACGATCCACGTCCCGGTATGCAGTGATTCCACTTGATCTTCAGGAAGTTTTTGAAATTTCTCCTCAGAGCGAACCAAATCTTTGAAATAATGATACGAGAACTCTTGCATCTCTTGACCACCACCATACTCTTCTAAATACATCGCCCGATACAGGCGGCGTTCTTTGGTGGCAAACTTGATGTAATTTAATGCGATATCGACAATTTTGTCACCGGTCCGTTCGACTGGAAAAATATCTTCTGCTAGATAATCATAAACTTTTTTCAGCAAGGCTTGCTTCAAATCTTCCATGTTTTGAAATTCAAGGTAAATTGGTTGGGTGGAACAGTTCATTTTAGCTGCGATATTTCGTGCTGTAAAACGTGAAAAACCTTCCGTTGAAACAACGGCATAGGCCGCGTCTAATATTTGATCTCGTGTTATTGTCTTTTTTCTAGCCATACGGATTCTCCCCTATATTTTATGTAATTCGCTTTCAAACCACTACAATTATTGTAACATGTTTTTTTTTCAAACTCAAAAGCTGTTTCAACATTTCGTCATTTAATCACAGGATACCGCGTTATTTACATGACCTGGTAACAATTTTTGACAAAACGTGCTTTTTAGGCTTTTTCAGTTGTTCCCAACGTGTCACAATGTTATCATAATTCTGATTATAATAATAATTGGAGGTAACTTATGACTGACCAAACATTCTTACAAAACTTAGAAAAATACGCCCAATTAATCGTGGAAGTCGGCGTGAATGTTCAAAAAGGCCACACGGTGGTTTTAACGGCAGCCGTGGATCAAGCACCCCTGGCCCGTATGATTACTAAAAAAGCCTATGAACAAGGGGCCGCAGAAGTCATTTTGCAATGGACCGATGACACCATCAACAAGGAATTCTTCTTACATGCGGCTGATGACCGCTTGACAGATATTCCTCAATGGATCGTGGATCGTGGTGACGACTGGATTCTCAATAAGGAAGCTAGCCGAATCAGCCTCGTTTCTTCGAGTCCAGATGCCTTGGCTGGTACCGATGCTGACCGGGTAGCAAAATACCAAGCCGCTTCCGGAAAAGCCTTGAAAACCATCCGCCAAGCTACCCAAGCCAATAAAGTCAGCTGGACTGTGGTGGCTGCTGCCGGTCTGGATTGGGCTAAAAAAGTCTTTCCTGACCTAGAACCAGCAGCTGCTCAAGCAAAACTATGGGAAGAAATTTTCAAAACAACTCGGGTTGATCAAGCCGATCCCGTTGCTGCATGGAAAGCCCACGATGAAAAACTGGCGACGAAAGCTGCTGAGTTAAATGAACAGCAATTTACAGCTTTACACTACACTGCACCAGGTACTGACATTACGATTGGCTTACCGAAAAATCATCTGTGGGAAGGTGCCGGTAGTTTTAATAGCCGCAACGAAAAATTCATGGCCAATATGCCAACTGAAGAAGTCTTCACTGCTCCTGATAGTCGTCGGGTGGATGGAGTGATTTCCAGTACCAAGCCATTAAGCTATGCCGGCAATATCATCTCAGGTATGAAATTTACCTTTAAAGATGGTAAAGTGGTGGACTTCTCTGCTGAAGAAGGACAAGATGTCTTGGCAAAATTATTGGATACAGATGAAGGCGCAAAACACCTAGGGGAAGTTGCCTTAGTGCCAGACCCCTCTCCAATCTCGCAATCTGGCATCATTTTCTTCAATACCTTATTTGATGAAAATGCCTCTAATCACTTGGCTTTTGGCTCTGCTTATGCCTTCAACTTGGCCGGCGGTACAGAAATGACTGAAGAGGAATTGGCTGCCGCTGGACTTAACCGTAGTCATACTCACGTAGACTTTATGGTGGGTTCCGATCAAATGAACATCGATGGTATCAAAGAAGATGGCACACGAGTTCCCGTTTTCCGCAATGGTGATTGGGCATAAGGGCAAATTTTCGTTACATGATGTTATGAAAGCACAAAGAACACCGATTATTTTTTCGGAGTTCTTTGTGCTTTGCTGTTTTCATTTTCTACTTCTTAGTGGTCTTCAGGCGCGATAAATAGCCACTTTGGCATTTTTTTGGTAGAATTGACAAGAACCATCCCCATGTTTTTTTTGACACCTACATCCAACAAAAAACTGGCTCTAAAACAGCGGATTTGTTGGTTCAGAAAGGAATGAGACTTGTGACCCCCAATCGTGAAGATTATCTAAAACTGATTCTTGAATTGGGAGGCGATCGGCAAAAGGTCAGTAACAAGCAGATTGTCACGGGTCTGGCTGTCGCTCCAGCATCTGTCAGCGAAATGATTACCAAACTGGTGAAGGAAGGTTTAGTCGCCCATACGCCTTATCAAGGAGTGCAGCTTTCAGAAACCGGCTTGGCTACTGCCAGTACATTGATCCGCAAACACCGTCTATGGGAAGTTTTTCTGGTAGAGCATTTGGGCTATTCATGGAATGAAGTCCATGACGATGCGGAAGTTTTGGAGCATGTCACCTCAGAAAAACTCGCTCAACGCCTCTCTACCTATATGGCCGATCCCCAAATTTGTCCTCATGGAGGCATGATTCCCCGTGCCCATGAGACCGTCCACGAAAAAGAACGCCAATTACTCACAGATTTTGCAGTTGGCGACACCTTACGCATCGCTCGGGTCTTGGATGAACGGGAACTATTGGATTATTTGGTCACACTGAATATCAAACTCGGTGCCATTTACCAAATCACCGCCATCGGCCCTGATGAAGGCCCCATCACGATTCAAGATACACACGGCACAGAAGTTGCTGTTAGCTACAAAGCTTGTAGCACGATTTTTGTTGATCAGATAAAAGGAGCTGTTGATTAATGCCTGAACATAAACCTGTCCTCTTTACCATTTTCGGCGCTACCGGGGACCTCGCCTATCGAAAACTCTACCCTTCTTTGTACCGTCTTTACCACAAGGGGGACTTGCAAGAAAATTTTGCAGTCATCGGTACCGCACGGCGGGAATGGTCCGATGCCCATTATCGTGAAATCGTCCAAGAAGCCATCGCTAGTCTAGAGCCTGATGCTGTAGAAGCCAAAAACTTTGCTAGTCATTTTTACTATCAAGCCCATGACGTACAAGATACCAGTCACTACGACAGTATCAAGCAGCTCACAGATGAACTTGATGAAAAATACCAGTTAGCTGGCAATCGCCTCTATTACCTGGCGATGTCACCTAACCATTTTGGCACCATCGTCACCAATTTGAAGAAAAGCGGCATGAAAGATTCCCAAGGCTTTCATCGCGTGATTATCGAAAAACCGTTTGGCTCAGACTTCCAATCAGCCAGCCAATTGAATAATGAAATCGGTGAAGTCTTTGCGGAAAACGAAATTTACCGCATCGACCACTACTTAGGCAAAGAAATGATTCAAAATATCTCCGCTATCCGCTTTGCCAATAATATCTTTGAATCCCTCTGGAACAACCGCTACATTGACAACGTACAGATCAACTTAGCCGAAAGCCTTGGTGTCGAAGATCGAGGTGGCTACTATGATAAAAGTGGTGCCCTGAAAGATATGGTGCAAAACCATATTCTCCAGATTTTATCCTTGTTAGTCATGGAACCCCCCGCTGCTTTTTCCAACGCAGAAATTCGGGCAGAAAAAATCAAAGCCCTCAACGCCGTGCGGATTTACACCCCTGAAGAAGTTCAAAAAAACTTCGTCCGGGGCCAATATGCTGCTGGCAAATTTGATGGCAAAACCTTTGCCGCTTATCGGGAGGAGCCAAATGTCGCTGCTGATTCCAAAACAGAAACCTTCGTGGCAGGTAAATTTACCGTGGATAACTTCCGTTGGTCCGGGGTACCTTTTTACATCCGCACTGGTAAACGCTTGACCGAAAAAGGGACGCGGATCAATATCGTCTTCAAGCAAGTCCCCCTGAATCTTTTTAAAGCGGAAATCAATGCTGACTGCAAAGAACGCCAACTTCCGCCAAATATCCTAACGATCTATATCCAGCCAACAGAAGGCTTCAACCTAACCTTAAATGGCAAAGAAATCGGCCAAGGCTTTGATACCCATCCAGTCAAACTAGATTACCGTAACAGTGCCGAGACCGTAGAAAACAGTCCCGAAGCTTATGAACGGTTGATTTTGGATGCTTTACGAGGAGATGCGACTAACTTTACTCATTGGGATGAAGTCGCCCAATCTTGGCGAATCGTGGATGCCATCCGTCAAGCCTGGGACCAAACCGAACCAGATTTTCCTAACTATGAAGCCGGCACCATGGGTCCAAAAGCTGCGTATGATTTGGTGGCAAAAGATGGCTTCCAATGGATTTGGGAACCAGATGAATGGTACCGGGAAAGAGATTTGTTGTAAAAGTTAATGCTGAAGCAAAGAGGCTTTTAGCTTTTTCGGGCATCACAATGACGGCATGATAGGCCACTTAATTCCTGATACATCAAGCTTTTTGGAGCATAATTTTTTATAAGTTCTTTATCGACAAAAAGGCTGAACGAACTCGTTCCGCTCTCGAGAATTAAGTCAAAACCGACACATGATAAAGAACATCATGTGTCGGTTTTGACTTAATTCCGAAGAGAGCTAGTTCGTGAAGCCAAATGTCGTTAGACTTGCTATTATAAAATTTTACTTGTGAAAATTTTATAATACCAAGTCGATTAGAAAAAGATGCCGCCTCTAAGTGAATGCGACATCTTTTTTGCTTTATTGGTAGATCAACGCACGCAAAGATGCGTCGACTTTTTCGGCGACTTTACGGCCTTCGCGAATGGCCCAAATCACTAGACTTGGACCCCGTTTGGCATCACCAGCTACCAAAATCCGTTCATTGTTGGTAGTGTAATCATCTAAAATCTCTTTGATCCCAAATGCATCCAACAAGGCTTGTTCTGCTCCCGTAAAGCCCATCGCCAGCAAGACCAAATCTGCTTTGAGGACTTCTTCGGTACCAGGGATGGGTTGGAATTGCCCATCGACTTTCACGGTTTCAATCGCGATGAGTTGGCCCCGTTCCGCACCGATAAACCCGGTGGTAGAAGTGCTATAGCGAGAAATCTCTTCTCCCATCACAAAGGCAGCTTCTTCTTGACCGTAGCCTAGTTTGGCAGTGAAAGGATATTCTGGCCAAGGGTTGTTGGCGGAACGACTAGTTGGTAAGGCTGGGGTGATTTCCAGTTGTTTCACCGATTGAGCCCCTTGGCGAATAGCTGCGCCGACACAGTCATTGCCGGTATCCCCCCCGCCAATCACTACCACGTGTTTGCCCGCCAGTTTTTTGGATTCCGCTTGTTTGCCATGTTTCAGCACGTCCTTGGTAGCTTCAGTCAGATAATCTACTGCAAATTGAATGCCTTGCAACTGGCGACCTTTCACCGGTAAGTCCCGAGGAACGCTGGCGCCGGTTGCTACAATAATGCGGTCAAACTGTTTATTGAGCTCCTTAACCGAGATATCTACGCCTACTTCGGTATTAGCTACAAAATGAACCCCCAATTCCGCCATCAGATCCACTCGGCGTTGGACAATCTCTTTATCCAATTTCATATTAGGAATGCCATACATCAACAACCCGCCGAAACGATCACTGCGTTCATAGACAGTCACCTCATGGCCCAACTGGTTTAAGCGCCAAGCTGCCGACAAGCCTGCCGGACCTGAGCCAATGACTGCGACTTTGAAACCTGTCGCAGCCATCGGTAGACCACTTTCTTTGACCCAGCCATTTTCAAAAGCGGTATCGATGATGTAGCGTTCGTTATCATGAATCGTCACGCCCTCGCCATTTAGTGATTCGGTACAACCTTTTTCACAAGGTGCTGGACAAACGCGTCCGGTCATCTCTGGCAATGGATTAGTACGAGCCAAACGTTTAAAAGCCTCTTGTTCCAAACCTTGATACAACAAATCATTCCATTCCGGAATCAGATTGTCATTGGGACAACCAGAAGCCGCCCGTTGTTCACCATAAAAGGTACCGGCGTGACAGAAAGGAATCCCACAGTTCATACAGCGAGCCGCTTGTTCTTGCCGCTCCTTCTGGTCCAAGGGAATCTGTAGCTCTTGCCAGTCATTGATACGCTGGTCCACCTCGCGATAAGGGTTGTCCTTTCGCGGATATTTCATAAAGCCAAATGGATCTGCCATTTAGATCCCCTCCTTTCCAAGTGCTGTTACGACGGGGGCTGCTTGTTGTCCCACGACTTTCTCGAAGGCTTTAGCAACCAATTCAGCTCCCGCCACCCCCTCAGCAGCAAACTCTGCCATAGCATCATTGACTGCATGGTATTCAGTTGGATAGACTTTGACGAAATGCGTCACCGCTTCCTCCCAATTGGCTAACAAGGTTGCCGCTTTGATGGAGTTGGTAAACTCATAATGTTTGATGACCATTTCTTTCAAGATGGCATCATCTCCACATTCTCCCACAGCGTACAGGTCCACCATTTCCAGATTGCATTTTGCTGGAAAAACACCTTCTGGATCATACACGTAGGCGACACCGCCACTCATGCCGGCGCCAAAGTTGCGACCCGTTTTCCCTAAAATAACGGCCACGCCACCGGTCATATACTCACAACCATTATCACCAACGCCTTCCACCACTACCCGAGCGCCGGAGTTACGGACACAGAAGCGTTCGCCAGCCAACCCGCGGAAATACCCTTCTCCGTTATTAGCCCCAAAGCAAGCTACATTACCGACAATTGGTGAACTTTCCACATCATACGCCGCATCTGCCGGTGGGACGATAATCAAACGACCGCCACTTAAGCCTTTTGCTACATAGTCATTGGCTTCCCCAATCAGTTTTAGTTCCATTCCCTGCGTGGTAAAGGCACCAAAACTTTGCCCAGCAATCCCAGTATAGGTGTAATTCAATAAGCCTGGTTGTAAGCTATCATTGCCAAAACGTTCGGCAATCCAGCCACCCATTCGCGCCCCAACAGAGCGTTCCACATTGTTGATACTTGCGGCAACAGTGGTTTGTTGCCCATTGTCAATGGCTGCTTGAGCATAGTTGTCCAACATTGGCCATTGGCGTTTTTCTTGGAAAGGATTGACGGTTTTCCGTTGAATGCCGATAGTGGTTCCTAGCATTTTGGAGAAGTCCAAGGATTTCGCCTTGCCTTTTGCCACAAAGCGCGGTTTTAAGACTTCCGTGTGTCCTACCATTTCATCGATGGTTTGAAAACCCAGTTCTGCCATGATTTCCCGCAAATCTTCGGCCAAGTACATCATCATGTTGACCACATGCTCTGGTTTGCCCACGAAGAATTTGCGCAAAGCAGGATTTTGCGTCGCTACCCCCACCGGACACGTGTTCAAGCTACAAACTCGCATCATCACACAGCCGATAGCTACTAGCGCTAAGGAAGCAAAACTGTATTCTTCCGCCCCTAACAAAGCCGCAACGGCAATGTCACGACCGGTCATCAACTTGCCATCGGTTTCCAAGGTCATTCGTTGCCGCAAATCGTTCAACGCCAACGTTTGATGAGCTTCTGCTAAGCCCATTTCCCAAGGCAGTCCGGCATCTCGCACCGAGTTTCGTGGAGAGGCACCGGTGCCACCATCATAGCCAGAAATGACCACGACATCCGCACCAGCTTTGACGACCCCGGTAGCAATCGTCCCGACACCAGTGGATGAAACTAGCTTAACGTTGATTCGAGCATAGGGATTGATGGCTTTCAAGTCATAAATCAACTGCGCCAAATCCTCAATAGAATAAATATCATGATGAGGCGGTGGTGAAATCAAGCGCACCCCTGGCGTGGAGCCACGGATCGTCGCTACCCAAGGAAAGACTTTATTTCCCGGCAACTGGCCACCTTCGCCAGGTTTTGCCCCTTGCGCAACTTTGATTTGCAATTCTTCCGCACTCATCAGGTATTCGGCATTGACCCCGAAACGACCGGATGCCACTTGTTTGATTTTACTATTGAAATTGCGCCCGTCAGCAGTTGGCTTGAAGCGATCCCGATTCTCGCCACCTTCTCCAGAATTGGATTTGGCACCAATGGAATTCATCGCTTCTGCCAAACATTTGTGGGCTTCTTCGCTCAAGGAGCCATACGACATGGCGCCGACTTTGAAGCGTTTCACGATATTTTCTGCCGGCTCGACTTTATCCAACGGGATGCTTGGTCGGCTATCATCAAATTCCCACATGCCCCGTAAAGTGGTAGGCGTTGCTAAAGTTTCTTCATTCATGGCGTTGGCATAGGTTTTATACAACTGATAATCCCCAGCCCGCACCGCTTTTTGAAAATTGTAGATTGTTTTCGGGTTGAACAAATGATGTTCTCCGTCTGCTTTGTATTGGAAACTTCCGCCAGAAGGTAAATAATCACTGGCTTGCGAACCATAAGCGTCTTGGTAACGAGCTACGTATTCCGCTTCGATTTGGGGCAAACTTAACCCCCCGATACGAGAAGCAGTTCCAGCAAAATACTGGTCACATACCGCTGCCGAAATTCCCACCGCTTCAAACAACTGAGCTCCATGATAGCCCGCCACGGTAGAAATCCCCATTCGGCTCATGACTTTGATCAAACCTTTTTCACAGGCTTTGCGATAGTTTTCCGCCTTGTCTTCCAAACCATAGGCCACCAATGTACTATATGCCAGATACGGATGAATCCCGCTGGCTCCGTAGCCAATCAACATGGCACAATGATGGACTTCGCAGACTTCTGCAGTATCCGCCACAATCGATGCTAAGGAACCCTTCCCTTGTTTTACCAAATAATTGTGCAGGCCGGCTACCGCTAATAAAATTGGAATCGCCAACTGCCCTTCGCTGCGGTTGCGATCGCTTAGCACAAGGATCGATACGCCACTGTCCACCTTTGCTTCAGCTTCTTTAAATAAGGCTTCCAGAGCTTGTTGCAACGTGTTGGGATTGTCGGTATCCATTTGATACAAAATCGACTGCACTTGCGTTTTTTGTTTTCCTTGATTCACTGCCAATAATTTTTCAAAATCATCAGTAGACAAAATCGGATTGGCGACTTTGAGTTTGCAACAGTTTTCTGCCACGTCTTTTCTGATATCCCCGTCCCGTCCTAAAAACAGCTCGGTACCGATGACCATCTTTTCTCTAATGGCATCGATGGGCGGATTGGTAACTTGGGCAAACTGTTGTTTAAAGTAAGTAAACAAGGATTGTGGCTTGTCGCTTAAGACGGCTAACGGTGAATCATAGCCCATGGAAATCACCGGTTCTTCACCATTTTTCGCCATCGGAGCAATCACGGTACGCAATATTTCATCAGTATAGCCGTTTAACTTCCATAGGCGTTTGCGTTCTGCTTCCGAAAAATCTCTTTTGACTGGAGTGGTTGCTGTCAACTTCTCCAACTCAAGGCGGTTTTTCGCCAACCATTTTTCATAAGGCTTCGCTTTGGCATAGTTGTGTTTAATTTCATCATTACGCAAAATTTTGCCATTGCGGGTATCTACCAAGAAGATATTGGCTGGACCTAAGACGCCTTTTTCAATCACGGTTGCCGGATCCAAGTCCACCACCCCTGATTCAGAAGCGACAATAATAAAACCATCTTTGGTAATGGAATAACGAGATGGTCGCAAGCCATTGCGATCTAGTGCCGCACCGACAATCTCTCCATCGGTAAAGCATAAAGCAGCCGGCCCATCCCATGGCGTCATAAAACTAGCATTGTATTCATTGAAAGCTTTCAACTCAGGAGCTAGGCTAGCTTCTTTAGACCAAGCTTCTGGCACTAACATCATCAAAGCATGGGGAATATCCCGGCCATTGCGGTACAAGTATTCCAGACAATTTTCTAATTTGGCAGAATCAGAATTGTCATCGTTATAGATTTCGATTTTGTGGCTATGCATCCAATTTTCGGCACCTCGTAAGGTATTGATTTCCCCATTGTGGGCCAAAAAACGAAACGGTTGGGCCCGATCCCAACTCGGAAAAGTATTGGTGGAAAAACGTGAGTGAGTCAAGGCGATACTAGTAGCCATCTCAGGATCTTTGAGATCTGGGAAAAATTCTCCCACTTGATAAGCATGTAGCATCCCTTTATAGACGATGGTTTTAGAGGAAAGACTGCAAATCGCCACTTCATTGGCATCATAGGATTTCTCGATTTTCCGACGCAAACGGAAAAGCTGGTCTTCAAAAGCCCGCCCTTTTTTAATATCCAACGGTTTTTCGATAAACAGCTGCAAAAAGCTTGGCATCACCGCTTGGGCACCAGGGCCACAATTGTAAAAATTGTAAGGCACCGCCCGCGTCCATAAGACATCAAAACCTGCCGTAAAAATGTCATGAATCAGAGCTTTGGTTAGCTCATCGCGTTTCTTGCTCTCCTTGGGCAAAAATAACATAGCCACCGCATATTCGCCTTTTTTCGGTAACGTCACCCCGGCTTGTTGCGCCTTGCCTTGAAAAAAGGCATCCGGCAACGCCATCAACATCCCCGCACCATCACCGGTATCTGGTTCTGCGCCAGTCCCGCCACGATGATTCATTCGCTCCAACATGGTCAGCGCCCGCTCAACTAATAGATGTGATGCCACACCATCTTTCTGTGCGATAAAGCCCATCCCACAAGCGTCTTTTTCAAATGAAGGATCATACATCAAGTTATCTTTCGCTAGGTCTCGCTTCATCCTCACACCTCACCCTTTGTAATAATAATCTGAAAATTCTAATTTCTGTTAGTTTACATTGTTTTGTTAATCCTGTAAATATTTTTCCTTAGCCTTTGAAAATAAAAGAAAAAAATCGTTCGGATTTAATAACTATTCTAAGTTTTCCTTACATCAAATGTCAACAATAGCCAAACAATCTCTCAATGAAGAGCGTTCTTCGTTCCGATATACCGGTTTATCAGTAAGCGGGAAATAATCCAACGCATCGACAAATAGCCCTAGTCTCACTAAAATTTAGTGAGATTAGAGCTATTTTGC